>CAYXEG010000101.1:0-11510 GCA_964463875.1 uncultured Dehalococcoidales bacterium | reverse complement strand
CTCCGGCGGCGGAATCCTCGCGGGGCATTTACAACTTTGCCCAAAATGTGGTTTATATTAGCACGGATGTTCTGATACTGTCAAGTTTGGGTGTCAATATGGTGCTTTTTTACCTCACCCCTCAGATACCACATCATAACCATACACTAAGGAATATCGCGAGTCTTCGACTTTTTAGTTTCGCCTCTCCGTTTACGGAGAGGCGAAACTTGATTGGCGGGTGTTGAATGGTATTGCTTTGTTGAAACGACTGGTGCGGTTCGTTGATTTGTTTGGGGAGGTAGACTGACAACAGGAAGCAAAGACTCGCAAGACATTTGATTACTGGATACTGACCTCCGCTAGTATGACGGAGGAGGGCGAAACTGTCATACTGAATCGCCGCAGGCGAAGAAGAATCCCATCCGAATATAAGAGCAGTCTCCCGAATGTCACTCCAGTGGAGACTGGAATCCAGTAAGCGGGCTTTTACCGTTAGTCTCTCTGAAAAACTTACTATTCCCGACTGCTGTGTCAGAGGCTGTTCGAAAACACTGTTATAAGTACAATTTTCACAACAGTTGTCAGAAATATTCTATAATGTGCTATCGTCTTTCTATCTCCCCTTGCGGGAGAGATGTAAGTGAGATGTAAGTGAGGGGTATATAAAAATTGACAAATAAAGACCTCACACACCTTGCAAAATCTCTTCGAAAGAAACAATCTGACGCAGAAAACAACCTGTGGTCCAGACTCAGGAATGCACAACTTAACGGAGTAAAGTTCCGTCGGCAACAGCCGATAGGAAATTATGTTGTTGATTTAATCAGTTTTGAGAAACGACTGATTATTGAAGTGGATGGCGGGCAACATAATGAGCCTGCTACCATAAATGATGATAAAGAAAGAACGACTTATCTGGAGAGTCAGGACTACCAGGTGATACGATTCTGGAATAATGACGTCTTACTGAATATCGATAGGGTGGCAGATACAATAATCGAGGTACTCACACCCTCACCCTAACCCTCTCCCGTCAAGGGAGAGGGAAAAAACGGGAAAGGGAGAGGCTGCATTGTCTGCCTCTCTTCACACTTCCGAAGAGGAATTTTTCGGACACCCTCACTAAAATCTTTCGATATTGACGCTTCTGCCGCAAACTTTACCTGTTGTTCGACTGTCATTACGAGATTCGCAATACTTCCCCAAGGGATAACTAATCCGTTCCTGAAACATTAATAACGAATACTATCAGGACATGTGATACATGACAGACTAGCCCGTATATATTATTTGAAGCATTGCTATGGAGGGCAAGGTTATATGGATAATTTTCGGTTTCGCGAAGTAATAAAATCATTCAAGATATGGCGTAAGCCGGTAAAAGTCCGAGTGGTTGCCCTGCTGGTTTGCGGTGTGGTACTTGCAGGGGGACCGGCATCATGCGGGAACGAAGAGGAAGGAGCAATTGATCTGAAAGAAGGACCACCCCAACGCAGCGGCGGAGGCACGGACCCGAGCTGGGCTTATACCTATACCAGTATCGAAGACATGTGCGCTCATTCGGATATAATCGTTATCGGTACGGCGGACAGCGTCAGCGAAATAGAAGATAATAACCCGAGTTACATAACGTACTGGAATATCAGCGTCGACTCGGTTATGAAGGGAAACAATAAAGAGAAAATCATCGTTCCCCAGATGGGTTCGCCGAAGGTACCCTTCTCCGACATATCTTCATGCCCGCTGTTTCTACCCGGCGACCGCTACCTGCTGTTTCTCAAGCAAAGTGAGACCGGCAGCTACTATTTCCATCCTCAGGGTCATCTCATGGTCTGGAAAGACAGGGTATATTCGATGAACTATATCCTGCCTGAAGGTAAGGCTCTTCGACCGGTACCCGGGCTCGATTGTAATGGAGTGGAACTGAAAAATATCGAAGAAAAAATCACAAGGGTTGTCGATTCGGTCCACCTCATGTTCACCCGTTACCACCGGAGAGGGCCGTTTGATGTCATGCGTTACGAAGCGGGAATGACGGAAGAAATCTACGTTAATCTGTTTACCGGTAATAACGGGCCGGGCAAGGTTGTTTTAAGAACAGATAAAGGGCTGCTGCCCGAAGGCCTCGACCTGAGAATAGATACCCCGGAGTTTACCGTTGAACCGTATAGCGAATATGAATCCCGGATTCTGATTGTCATAGCTTATGATGTTACTCCGGGAACCTATCTGATTTCCGTGGAGTACGATTTCGAAGGAGCTGGTTCCGGCAATCGTACGTTTACGCTTCATATTAACCCTGTCGGCGAATAGTAAGGTTACCGAACGAGAACCGGGAGAAAGAGGCTTATTGCAGCCAAACGTGACAGAATAATGACAAGTAAAGATTGTGGCATGGTTATGCTTCTCGCCGCGACTATTTTTTCTACCGGCGTGTTCCCGTTACCGGGCAAACTGGTAACCGATGCCGGAGACGTTGAGGATATGGCGGGGGCTGGCCGGTTCCGATTCTATTTTATTTCGTAATCGTGATATGAATACATGGAGGTATTCTTTGTCATCGAGGTACTCGGGTCCCCAGATTTTGCCGAGCAGGTGGGTGTGAGTCAGTACCTTCCCTTCGTTCTGCGCCAGTTCGAGGAGGAGGTTGTACTCCGTCGGGGTCAGACGTATATCCCTTTCGGCCACCGTGACCCGACGCTGATTGAAATTTATCTGCAAATCGTCACCGGAAATCGACGGCTGGTCTGCCGCCGTGAAATTTTCCTTGCTGCGGCGAATCACTGCCCTGATACGGGCTAACAACTCGTTTTTTCCGAACGGTTTGGTGATGTAATCGTCCGCGCCGAGGTCGAGACTTTTCACCTTATCGTCTTCCATACCCCTGGCACTGAGCATGATAATCGGGATATGCGACCATTCCCTGATTCGTTCAAGCACCTGGAAACCGTCCATTTTCGGCATTGTGATATCAAGAATCACCACTTCAGGCGGCTCCAGTTCGAAAAGATTGAGAGCGTCAAACCCGTCCATCGCCGCCGAGACTTTGTAACCCTCAGACTCAAGGTTCGCTCTGAGCAGCTTGATAATGCTCAGTTCGTCATCGACTATCAGTACGTGGGTTTTCATAGAGTTACTCGCCTGTTACATATCGTTGTTCAACCATGCTGCTATCTAATGGTGACATTCAACGCCGGTGGTGTCAACTTTTCAGGGTTGTTGACGGTTCACCAGGAAATTACCGATAACCTGCTTCAGTTCTTCAGGCCGGAACGGCTTGAGCAGGTAGGGGCGGCCGGCGTTGTGCAGCAACTTCATAGAGTCACCGCCGGCGATGCTGCCGGTCATGAAGATAACGTTTTCGGCTGTTTCCGGATGTTCTTTCAGCAGCCAGTTATAAACGTGAATTCCGCTGAGTACCGGAAGCCGGATATCCATCAGTATGAGTTTGTAGTCAGACTGATTTATCAAGGTTTCCGCGTCTTTACCGTTATCGGCGATATCAACCGAAAAGCCTTCTATTTCCAGTACTTTCCGGCAAAGCCTGGCAATGGACGGTTCGTCTTCGATAACAAGTGCTTTCTCTTTACTGTTTTCCATCCGGCCGTCCTCTCAATTCCGAAAGATTCCGCTTTTTATCTTGGGATACCGGTAGTTCCATGACAAAGGTCGCCCCCTGGTTGAGTTCGCTTTCAGCCCATATTCTGCCTCCATGCTCATCGATTATCCCGTAGCAGATACTCAATCCCAGGCCGGTTCCCTGTCCGACTTCCTTTGTGGTATAGAACGGGTCGAAAATCCTGGACAGGTCTTCAGGGGCGATACCGGGGCCGTCGTCAGCTATTGAAATCTGCACCTTGCCGTCTTTTCGCCTGGTGGTTATCTCGAGCCGGCCGCGTCCGTGCGCCTCTTTCATGAAAAACTCGGCATTGACGATGATATTGATGAATACCTGCTGAAGCTGGTAGTCGTTGGCAGATATCGCCGGGAGGTTTTCATCCAAATTCGTGACGACTTCGATATTATTGACCTTCTGCTCGTAAGCTCGCAGTTGTAAGACCGTATTGATGATATCGTTAATCCTGACCGGGGCTTTGTAATCCGGATGCTGCCGGGAGAAGGTTAAAAGGTTCCGGGCGACCTGGCTGGCCCGGACGGCTTCCTTATTGATGATGCTAAGGTCTTCCATCGCATCATCAGGCAGGTCGTCCCTGGACATGAGCAGGTCGGAGAACCCGACGACACCGGTGAGGGGGTTATTGATTTCGTGGGCGATGCCGGCGGCCAGTTCGCCAATCGAGGCCAGCCGGTCAGTGACGATAAGTTGCTCCTGCATCTTGAGTCGTTCGGTGATATCTTCGAAGATGCCGACGATACCGATAGTCTCGCCGGACGAGTCAATAATGGAGGCTACGCTCATCTCCGCTGCGAATTTTTCACCGTTTTTCCTGACGGCGGTGTAGGTAAACGTGGTTGTTTTACCCTCGTTAACCGCTTCGCGGATTTCCCGGATGATGAGTTCATGGTCCTGCTTGAAGGCAAAGTCCAGTCCGTTTTTTCCGATAATTTCTTCTTCGGAGCGGCAGCCGTACAGATCGAGCGCCGGTTTATTGACCTGGACAATTTTCCCGTTTTTATCGGTGACCATCAGTCCCTGGGGCATTGAATTGACGACGGTACGAATCCGGCTTTCCGACCGGCGAAGTTCTTCTTCCATCGTCTTCCGTTCGGTGATATCCCGGCAGACGCAGAAAATCAATTTCTGCCCGGAGAAAACAGCCGCGTTGCTGCTGATTTCGACATCGAAGGCACTGCCGTCTTTTCTCCGGTGGCGGGTCTCAAAGTGGTCTCCTTTTTCATCGATGTTTCGCAGCATTCCGAGTGTCTCATCGGGAGGAAAGACAAATTCCCAATCGAGGACCGAGAGATGCCTGACTTCATCCGCCGTATATCCGAGCATCTCGGCGAATTTCGCGTTCGCCTCGAAAACACTGCCGTCCTGGTCGAGAATGACGATACCGTCCCGGGACTGGTCTACCAGGATACGCCGGCGGGTCACTTCATCGGCGAGGGATTCCTCAACCTGCCTGCGTTCGGTGACATCTTCATAAATAGCCACCACTTCTCCATCCGGCAGCCTGTATACATAGTTATCACGCCAGCCGGCAATTCGCTCATCTTCGTAGTGCGATATCGGGAAATATTCGGCTTTGCCTGTTTTCCAGACTCGCTCGAACACTTCGAAAAGGCCGAAATCCCGAACTTCCGGAAATACCTCGGTTACTTTTCGTCCGATTACCTCTTCTCTGGTGATTTTTTCCACTTTTTCAGCAGCCATGTTGAAGTCAGTAAACACAAAATCCTGACCGTTATCCACGACATGATAGACTGCCGCACAACTGCTCATGTTATTGAACAGTTCACGGAACCTCTGCTCGTTCCTTTTCAGACTCTCTTCCATGAGTTTACGTTCGGTGATATCCCTGCCGATACCGACCAGGCCGACGACCTTTCCGGCATCGTTACGAATCGGCGAGAGGGACGTCTGATAATGAACGGGCGTTGATTGGCCGGGGGCATCCCAGTCATAGATAATGAATTCTCCGGTCAGAGCGCGACGGAAAGCTTCTTCGTGGACCGCTGCTCTTGCTTCATCGAATATATCGCGGATGGTTTTTCCGATAAAGTAATCCTGCGGTATTCCCAGCCGTTCCACCCACGGGCCGAACACGCCGGTATGACGCAAATCGGTATCGAGGGTAAAGACTATTTCCTCCAGGGAATTCACCATGGTGCGAAACCGCTCTTCGCTCTGCCGTAACACCTCATTCATCATTTTGCTTTCGGTAACATCCAGCCAGCTTGCCAGGAGATAATCCATTTCTCCGTCTTCCCTGTTCACCGTTGTATTGGTAATCCGAACCCAGAATTCTTCCCCGCTCTTGCGGGTAAAGCGCCTCTCATGATTCACCAGTTTTTGATTGAAAGACTTTTTCAGGCTGGTAACATATTTCTCGTCAGTCTCATCTCCCCAGAAAGGATAAGGAGCTTGTTGCCCGATTAGTTCTTCGGCTGAGTAGCCGGTCAGTTGTTCAAGAGCCGGATTGACGTACCGAATCGATGTATCCGGATTGATGACATTGATAGGATTCGGGGCGTTTTCCAAAAGGCTCATGTTGAAGAGTTCGCTTGCCTTAAGCGACTCTTCAGCTTGTTTACGGCCGGTTATATCCTGGGTATGGATGGCGATATCTTCACCCATCGATACAATCACGATGCGAAGCCATGTCGGCTTCGAGATAATTTCGCCTATATAGACTTCTTCGAGTATACGAGTGGTTCCTGTATCAGCTACACTCAGGTAAGCTTCAAAAACGGGTGTTTCCCGATAGTTCGGGAAAAGAGTGAGAAGTCGTTCGCCTTTAATTGTTAGCGGGTCCGTTCCGTTTATCCGGGCGACCGCCTGATTTTCATAAACCCAGGTAAAATCGATAATTTCATCTTTTTCATTTCGGACAGGATGAAGAATGGTAAATCCATCGGGAGAGATTTCCTGAGCAATGCGGAATCGTTCTTCACTCTCTTGAAGAGTATTAAAAATAGTTTTCTGCCCGGTAATATCGACCCAGTTCGCGACCGCGTAGTCGATTTCTCCGTTGACTCTGACCGGCGTGTCATTGATTCTTACCCAGAACTTCTCGCCGTTCTTCGCAATATGCTGCACCTCGTAGCCGGCTATGCCAAGCAGGATATCCCTGTTCAACCTTTCAACAGCTTCCGGGCTTTTATCTATCCAGAACGGGTAGGGCGCTTTCCGTCCGACGAGTTCCTCGAAGTCGTATCCGGTCAGTTTCACGATGGCTGCGTTAACATATCGTATCGTCGTATCCGTTTCGAAAACGATAATCGGATTTGGCGAATTATCGAGCAGACTGGAGTTGAATATCTGGGTTTCCAGCAAGGCTTGTTCGGCCTGCTTGCGCTCGGTGACATCACGGATAATCATGCTGGTCATGGCCCTGCCTTCGCTGCCGGTGAATAATGCCGAGGTAACTTCTCCGATAAAGCGTGAGCCGTCTTTGCGAAGGAAGGTTACTTCTCCTTTGGCTTTACCGAATTTTCGGCGGCGTTCGAGCAGGGGCATAAGGTTCGGGTCGGAAAAATCGAGGATGAGGTTACGCCCGCCCTGGCAGATTTCCTGTTCGGTCCAGCCAAGCATGCGGCAGGCTGCCGTGTTGGCGGCCAGAATGCCGCCGTCAGGAACCGTTAAGAGTATTGCGTCATCGCTGTTTTCTATAAGGGAGCGGTATTTTTCTTCGGAGTCACGCAAGCGCTGTTCGGCCTGGCGCTGTTCGGTAATATCATCGCCGTAGATGTTCACGTACCCGGAGGCGGGTAGCGGGACGCAGGAAAAGGAATATACCTTGCCGGCTATCTCGCTTTCGACCTCGGTTATCCTGTTCTCCGTGAGCGCTTTCGTGAGAAAGTCGTGACACTCTCCCCGAACGGTTTCACCCTGACGCAGGTTCCAGTGAGCCAGCACCGGGGCGGCGCCGGCGTTGGCGTAGAGAAGGGTGCCGTCGAGGGAGATGCGAAGAATCGGATTCGGGTTTTCATCGGGGAATTTTGCCAGGGCTTCGGTTTTTTCTTCAATCTCGATACTGTAGAGAGCAAAGGCAATGTCTCCCGCCAGTTCGACGAAAAGCGACTGTTCATCGGTATCATGAGCGTGTTCTTTCAGCCCGTAGAGGGCAATCACGCCGAACACTTTACCGCCGTATTCGAGCCGGCTGATGAAGCCTTCCCCGGCATCGTAGAGCCTTTTCGTCAGGCAGCTTGTTTCCGAAAAAGGTAACGTACCGCACAGTGAAAACGCATTTTTGCTCTCCAGTATCGATTGGACGCAGGCGGGGTAGTTCGATTTCTCCAGTTGCTCTTGAAATGCCCGCATTTTCTCACTGTTGGCTGAGGCGGCAGCGAGGTAGTGCCTGTTTTCGTCGAACAGCAGTATCCAGGCGCAATACACTTCCCGGGTTTCGACAAGCAACTCGCAACTCGCTTTAATCAGCCGGTCCCGGTCTTTTTCGTGAACGATAAGCTGATTGACATTCCGGATGGCGCTGAGGATGGTGTTGAGATACCCGATGTGCTGCCTGGCTTTTTCCCGTTCGAGTACTTCCTGTCTCAGTTCAGCGGTTTTCTTTGCGACCTGCCGTCTCAGGAAATACATGACGGTGATAAGCAGCAGGGTAATTACTGCGATACCGATAAATATCCATACCAGCCATTCAGGAATACCTGCTCCTTCGGGCTTGACACCAAACCAGTGTTCCATCGACTGGTAGAGGATGGAATTGTTATCCGATTTCAGGTTTCTGATATGCGAATCGATTCTCTCTCTCAGAAAGGCGGTATTCACCGCATCCCGGGTGAAAGCGAACCGGAGAGAAACCGGCTGGAAAATAACCGGCGTTTCAGCGAGACGGAACTGGTCTTCGTGTAATGCGGCGAAGTCTTTGCTGGCGACACCGGCGTCGGCCTGGCCGTTCCGAACCATTTCGAATACGTCGAGGTACGAGGATACTTCGAGAAACGTACACTCGATATCGAATTCATCGGTAATGGTTGCGATGCCTTCAGTACCTTTGACATTGATGCTGTCTTTTAAGACCGCGATGGTTTTTCCCTCGAGGTCGAGGATGGAATGAATAGCTTTATCCTTTGTGGTATACACACTGGACCAGCTCATGTAAACGGTCTCTTCGGAAAAATGGTAGAGAAGACTTCGTTCGTCTGAGAAAGCGACATCCGGCATGATATCAATCTCGCCGGCCTGCAGCCTGGCGAGAGACTGTTCCCAGGTACCGGGTATGTATTCTACCTGCCAGTTTTCCTGCGAGGCGATGTAGTCGATGATTTCCGGCCAGAAACCGGAAGGAGCGTTATTGGTGCCGGTGAAGATTTTCGGTTCGTTTTCATAGATGCCAACGCGTACCGTTTCCGAACTGTCGGCGAAGACCGGAGAACAGAGAAGAGTGAAACACAGGATTACCAGGCTGAAAACAATCAATCCGTATTTTTTCACCCCATACCTCCGGTTTTCAACCAAAAGTAACTATTACACGATGTATATTTACCTCTATCATCGGAAAAGATAGTATATAAAAGTGAAGTTGTTTTACAAAAATTATCAAAAATTCACCGGTATGTCAAACCATTAACGATATCGGTGCATTTCAATAACGAATACACCTGTGATTATTGGGGCATTGACTTATAATGGACTTTAGTGTACTATAGTGGACAACTTTCGCAAACTCGATAGGTTAATAGTAAAATATGGATAATAGTAGTAAAAAAAAGAGCTGCTGGTGGAAATAAAGAATCATGTCCGATAATGAATTATTGACACTTGGTGAAACCGCTGATTATTTACGGGTTAACAAGAAGACAATTTACCGGTTACTGGAGCGGAAGGCGATTCCCTCGGTGAAAGTGGGCCATCAATGGAGATTCAATAAAAGCGCTCTCGATGGCTGGTTGAGCACGAATGCCGCGGAGGTTACGACGAGCGTTCTGATAATCGATGACGACAGGGAAATCTGCGAGGTTTGTGCGAGTATCCTGGAACCGGAAGGGCTCACCGTATCCGGGGCTACCGATCCACTGGAGGGGTTGGCGTTAATCGAAACACGGGAGTATGACCTGGTGTTTATCGACTTGAAAATGCCGGAAATAAACGGGGCGGAGCTGTTTCGCCGGATAAAAGCGGCAAAACCGGATTTACCGGTCATCATCTTAACCGGGTATCCTGACAGCGACCTGATGGACGAGGCGTTGCAGTGCGGCCCGATAGCAGTGATAAAAAAACCTTTTACGGAAACGAATCTGTTTTCGGCGATAAATACTTACCTTCACCTGGACTTAAAGTAGGTTGCATTTCACTCAACGTGATTGGCAATAAATAAAATTGAGAGGAAAAAGGATGAATACAACAGAACTACAGAAACTTATAGAGTCCATTTTCAGCAACGAAGAAACAAGGCAGCAGTTCGAGTCGAACCCCGAAAAGGTACTCGACAGGTTCACGTTGACGAAAGAAGAACGGAAAGCGGTGCTGGATGTTCATGACAGCCTGGGGACGGTGGTGACTGATTCCCGGGAGATGATTGCCGCCATACGGGCACATTATAACTGGTTCAGTACAACAGGCGTTGAATATTACTACTAAATGAGGCGCGAGCAACAGATACACGCACTGAACGCGGCCCTCAGCGGGTTGCTGGGCTGCGTTTCAGGAGCGACTGATTTGCACAATCTAATCGAAACAATAACCCGGGTGGATGAACATACGTTTTCCGGCGATGGTTACCGGCACCGGCCGTGGCCGCTGTTGCCGTTAGTTGTCTGTGAAGCCATTTCCGGAAATTACGATAGAGCTGTTCCGGCAGCAGCGATGATACACCTGCTGAACGCTGCTGCCGAACTCCTCGATGACGTCGAGGATGCCGACAGCCCTGGCGCCTCGCCGGTACGGCAAAATCCGGCGGTAGCCGTCAATGCCGCTACAGCCCTGATTATCCTGGCGCAGCAGGCGATTTCTCTTTTCCCGTCCTGTGGCGTCAGCGAACACAAGGCGATTCAGGTAACGGAAACGATTAATTCATACTATACGGCCGCCTGCCTCGGCCAGCACTTCGACCTGACGTATTCCCCCGAAACAGCCGTATCAGAAGAAACATACCTTGAAACGGCTTACCGGAAATCGGCTACCACCATCGAAGCAGCCTGTCATGCCGGCGCTGTGCTGGCGAATGGCAACCGGGAGACGGTCGAGACCTTTCGCAGTTTCGGCAGGAATATCGGGCTTTCGGGACAGATTGCCAACGATATCCAGGGGATTATCGAGGGGCGTGATATCCTGAACAGAAGTATCACCCTGCCGGTGATATTCGCTCTGAATCATGCTGATGAGGGTATGCGGAAAGCCTTGGAAAGTGTTTGCGGGAAAGATACCGGAGGCGAAATCGACGCCGGCCGGATAAAGGATATTCTCTTTACCTGTGGCGCTATGCAGTACGCCGTCATCCAGATGATACTTTACCGGAACCGGGCATCGGACACGGTCCGGGAACTCGGGAGGCGGGGTATCCGCACGGAACAACTCGAAGAATTCTTACAGTGAAAAACTGACTTGATGAAAAAAATAACGAATGTTTTTCAACCCTTATACAGAGAACACGGACGGATAAAGAGTACCCTGTTCCTCGTTTTTTCTTTTCTGATTCTGGCCGCTTCAATCTTCTATTTCGGTTCCAGCATCGGAAAACCAATCATGGGAATAGAAATCGCACTGGCGAATAACGAATGGGTGGTCCGCAGTGTCGACCCGAACGGCGCCGCCAATCTTGTGGGAGTTCGCTCGGGAGATATCCCGGTGATAATAAACGGTGAACCTGCTGAGGTCTTTCTCGAAAAATATAAGAACACCATTTCTGTTACCGGCCTGCTCATCACCGAGATAACGG
>CAYXEG010000100.1:10218-11625 GCA_964463875.1 uncultured Dehalococcoidales bacterium | reverse complement strand
CGGCAGGACAATGAGGACGATACCCGCCAGCACGAACAGCAGGTAGAAAATGACCGCCGGCAGCCACTTCACTTTTTCCACCATCAGTCCGGCCAGTTCCCGCTTGTAGAACCGGGAATTCATCAGCACCAGCCAGACAAGGTCGATGACGAAAAAGACGCCGAAAGAGGCGATATATAACACGACCAGTTTTCCGAAATCCATGCTACCCTCCCGTAAGCGACTGCGATACGATTACGATATCACAAATCAGGCCGGAACTTCTTTGTTTCATCTGTCGACACGCTTACGCTAAAGCTACAACGGGTAAACAGGACGCACAGGAAACATTCGAAGCAAACAGGTTAACAACCGTTCGTGGTGAGCCTGTCGAACCATGAACAGCGAGGAAAAATGTCGTAATAGACAAACGAAAAACCGACTGGAAACCATTCTTTGTTTTCGGCGATAATACAGTCAGAGGGAGGCAGGATATGATTGAACTGGTCGTTAGTATCGTTGTTGTATTCGCGGCTGCTATTGCCGGCAGCCTGTTCACCGCGAAACCATTCAACGGCTGGTATGCCGGTCTGAAAAAGCCGCCTTTCACCCCGCCGAATTGGGCTTTCGGGCCGGTCTGGACGGCCTTGTATATCATGATGGCCGCGGCCGTTTACCTGGTTTGGCAGCAGGGTTTGAATACCGAAGGCGTGTTCCTGCCCTTCATTCTTTTCTGGATACAACTCGTTTTTAACGTTGCCTGGTCGGCAGTCTTTTTCGGCATGAAATCACCGGGAGGGGGTGTATTCGTCATCGCTGTCCTCTGGCTCCTGATACTGGCGACGATTATCGCTTCCTTCCCGGTCAGCCTGCCGGCGGGCATTCTTCTGATTCCCTATATCGTCTGGGTTACGCTGGCAAGCTATCTGAATATCGGCATCTGGCTCATTAACCGGAAGGTATAGTTGTATTATTTTTTCATTATCGGGAGGCGAACAAATGATTGCAGCGGTAACCGGGGCTTCGGGACACCTGGGGGGAAACCTGGTACGGGGACTTCTTGCGAGGAAATGGACGGTGAGGGCGCTCGTGCGGGAGGACACCCGGGCGCTCGAGGGGCTCGACATCGAGCGGGTGTACGGCGATGTCCTCGACCGGCAATCGCTGTTCCGCTGTTTTAACGGGGCGGAAGTGGTTTTTCACGCTGCCGGGAAAATATCCATAAGCACCTCGGACCGGAAGGACGTCGAAAAGGTCAATATCACCGGCGTGCAGAATGTTGTCGATGCCTGCCGGGCTGCCGGCGTCAGGCGGCTCGTCCACACCAGTTCGTTCCACGCCCACGCGCAGGCACCTCTCGATAAGCCGCTCGATGAATCGCGGCCGCTCGTTTCCGGTAAGAAGCATCCGCCCTACAATTACTCGAAA
>CAYXEG010000100.1:7127-10208 GCA_964463875.1 uncultured Dehalococcoidales bacterium | reverse complement strand
TCGAAAGCGCAGGGAGAGACGATAGTGCGAGCGGCCATGGACAGCGGGCTGGACGCAATCATCATCAGTCCTGGAGGTATGCTGGGGCCGTACGATTTTAAGCCGTCTCATTTCGGAGAGACGATACTGGCAATTGCCCGGGGAAAACTGCCGGCGCTCGTCGATGCCGGGTTGTGCTGGGTGGATATCCGGGACGTCGCTAAAGGGATGATAACCGCGGCCGAGCGGGCGAACGCCGGGAGCAAGTACCTCCTCACCGGCCCATGGGTTTCGCTTACCGACATCGCCCGGCAGGTTTGCCAGGCTGCCGGCGCCCGGACTCCGCGACTGGTACTGCCGTTATGGCTGGCCAGGGCGGTGGCTCCGGCGGCGGAGTATACCGACAGAGCGCGGGGAAAACGCCCGACTTTTACCCCGATAGCCATGAAAGAGCTGGAGAGCAACCCGGTTATCAGTTTCGAAAAAGCCGCGAAGGATTTCGGCTATGCGCCGCGTCCGATGAGCGAAACGATACCCGAAACAATCGAATGGTTTCGCGCGAACGGCTACCTGGAACCAAAAACGAGGCGGTAATGAGCTGAAAGAAAAGAAGAATGGTCGGGGTGAGAGGATTCGAACCTCCGGCCTCTGCGACCCGAACACAGCGCTCTACCTGGCTGAGCTACACCCCGAAGCAGGCCTGTTCCCGGGTTACCGGATTCCAGTATATCCTGCCAGCGTCATTATATCGTGAAATACCCCGTGACGGCAAGTGGAATAATGGGCAATGAATAGGTGGCGGCGTTACGCGGGGAACGAGCTTCACGTTGTCATTCCTGTCTTTTCCTGTCATTCTGAGTCCGCCCCGGCGGACGAAGAATCTCATTGAGTGAAAAAGAGAGAACACCGAAAGAAAGCAATTGTGAGATTAACCTCCTTAGTGACGGGATCCTTCGCTGCGCTCAGGATGACAATGCGGCCGGGGAAGAAAACGGGACTCCTCATAAAAACGGTCGTTCACTGTCCGCCTTTGTCGCCGGATGCCGATTTTCATTGACTAATGATTACAATATAAAATCGGTACGAACTATCTGTCGCCAGAAGGCGAAGTAATCCGCTCGCAGCAATAGCCTCTCAGAAAATGAAAACAATCCTGAAGGCTGTGTCATTCCCGACTTTGTTCGGGAATCTTACGTCTTTCGATATCGACTGTTTAGCCTCTAGTATTACGTGTCATTTGACCGTCTAAACGAAATTCGTCGTCAATAGGTGTCCTCATCCCGTATGTTCATCGGGACGAACCGAAGCAGTCTATAAAAATAACCCGTGTGATGCTGTTGAACGGGTAAAGAGGCAATCTCCGGACAACTTCCCTCTCCCCACCGCGGGAGAGGGTCAGTGCCTGCCCCGTACTTGATACGGGGGTGAGGAGGAGAATAGTGAAAGGATGAGGGGTTACTCTACCGGAGTGTTATTACCATAGACAACTTGGTATTCCCGGTTTTCTTTCTCGCGGCGGCGGTTTCGCCTGGCGAGGATGAACCAGATGAACAGGCCGAGGGCAACGGCTCCGGCAACACAGTAGTCGACAATCCGCCAGTCCATGGCGGGGCCGAGTGGATTCAACCCTTCCCGGTCAACCCGGACAGTCCCCTCAAGTCGGGCAATCTCGATGTGGTGCAGTCCGGCAGCGAGGTTCGATATTTCGAAGGTAAGAATTTCCGAGGTTTTCCCGTCGAGGGCAACTTCCTGGATTGCCCGGACGATGCCGTCAATCAGCAGGTACAGTTCCGCCGTACCCGGTAACTCTCCCTCGTTGCTGATGGTGACGGAGATGCGCACCGGGTTCCCCTCGAAGGTCTCCCCGGGGTCGATGACCAGGTTGCTTGCCCGGAAGTTCGCCGGCAGGGGAGGCGGCGCCGGGGCTTCTTCGACAGCCGCCAGGAATATCCCGCCCGAGGTCATCAGTCCCTGCGCCCAGCCGACACCGACGAGAAAGCCGTCCGGGAGCGGGAGTTGTATCAGCCCGGTTTCCGGCGAGTAGAAGGCGACGAACGGCAGGAACGAATTATCCGGCAGGTCGTTCGGGTTGTAACGGATGCTGATGGCCGCTCCGGGGCTGAAGACGATATCCGTTTCCACCCGGTTCTGGTCGTACCCGGTCAGCTTGTAGCCGGGAGTCAGCACGACCGTGCCGTCCGGCAGTTCCACTTCAACCTCGACCAGCGTCAGCTCGATACGGCTGAGCGGGTTGCCCTCCGCATCGGTCACTTTCGTGCCGGCCTGCACCTCGATGACAATAGTCCCGTCCTCGTCCTGGAGGTAGAGGGACCGCTCGAGGGTGCCGTCATCATCGACGTAGACGAAAGACTCATCCTCGAACACCGTCACCTCGAGGGTGGCCGGCTCTTTCTCCGGGTCCGGAGGCTCCTCCGGTGTCACCGGGGGCGTCACCGGCGGGACAAGGGGAGGAACAGGTGGGGGAGGAGATACCGGCAGCGTCGGCGTCAGCACCGTGTAGTGGCTGAAATGGCTTATCTGGGCGGAAACCGTTTTGGCGACGGTATCCACCACGCAGTTCGGCAGGGGCACCCATTGCTGGAGGGTGGTATCCCAGAGGGCGATGTAAACGTCAAGTTCGCTGACCCCGGCGGGTATGTTCGCCGGGTCGTAGGCAAGGGTAATCGTAATCGGGCTGCTGAAGACCAGCCCGTCCGGGCCGCCCTCGTAGTAGAGGCCGGCGAAGGCTTTAAAACCCGGCGGGTCCGGCGGGGTGGAGTTATCGACTTCCACCAGCCAGATATCGATTGGCGTCTGGTTATCGGCCGTCTTGGCGGTGACGTTGGCGGTTATCTTGATGTTGCCGTGCTCGTTCTGGGAGTAGATGATGATATCCTCGAGTACCTCCCCCTCGGTGGCGTTGTCCGAGACATCGATTGTTTTCGCTCCCCGGAGCATGTAGTTGAGGGTGAAGGAGAGGGTGTTTCCCTGGACGAGGTTGCCGGTTGAGGCGGGCAGTTCCCAGTGAATATCGAGGGTTTTCGTCTCCCCTGATTTCACCGGGTCAATCCGGATATACTTTGTCTCGGTCGGCGTGACCGG
>CAYXEG010000100.1:0-7117 GCA_964463875.1 uncultured Dehalococcoidales bacterium | reverse complement strand
AGTCCTGCACCGACACCACGCCTTCCTGGAAACCCGGCAACTGGCTGACCGGCAGAGGTAGGGTCAGGTTGGTCTCCAGGCCGTCGGCAGAAAAATCGAGGGTCAGGTAATCGCCCAGGTTGCCCGGCGCCGAGGGGTTGCCCGTGCCCCACTTGGGGTTATTGCCCTCGGTGCTTGTAACGTCGGTCACAAAGATGGAGAGAAAGCCGTCGCGGGTACCGGTATTCTGGAAAGTGACGGTTTTCGTGCCTTTATCGCCCGGTTTGATGTTGTTGGCGTAGATGGGAATTTTACCGGCGTCGTCCAGCTTCAGTTCGAGGGGGGGCGGGTCGTCGGCGGCGGCCGGAACGGCCGGAAAGGCGGTAAACAGCATGGCCGCCAACAGCAGGGCCGCCGGCACCAGGGATGCCGGTAAAAACCTGCCCGCCTGTTTAAGTAGTTTGATTAGTCTTGCCATCGTTCCGACCGCTATTCCCTCTCCCTTGACGGGAGAGGATTAAGAGCCTGCCCCGTACTCGATACGGGGTGAGGGTGATAGGATTTTTACTTTTTCAGAGGTTCCTTACTGAAATCGTACCATAAAAGTTGTGCCGATGAAGAGTTTTTCCTGGTTCGTACTCTTCATCGGCACTCTTCTTAAATTCTTGTTTTTACGTTATTTCAATATCGTTACGGGTTGATGTCCTGGTCTAAAGTTACAACCACATCAAATTCTAAGCTGTCACCCTGGGCGATATTCTGGACGTACATCTTGCCGTAGGGAATGAGTGTCGCGTCATGAGAAGCGTGTAACGGATTGCCTTCCCAAGTTCCATCATCTTCCGCCCGTGCTCCGTCATGCTCGAACCAGTACCACACGTAGAGTTCAACATCATCAATTGAGCCAGCTGTGAGGTCGATATTATGGCTGCTGA
Organism: uncultured Dehalococcoidales bacterium; assembly: GCA_964463875.1. Lineage (GTDB taxonomy): Bacteria > Chloroflexota > Dehalococcoidia > Dehalococcoidales > UBA2162 > MGML01. The sequence continues at coordinate 6,203 of CAYXEG010000100.1, read as the reverse complement.
GATCCCATTCAGCATTGTCTTCAATAATTTCAAATAATGTCGCACCCCATACACCTGCACTATCCGCATCGGCATCATTTAAAACTGTCCAGGCAGCATGTGTTGTCTCATTGTATACTAAAGTTGAATAAGTACCTGCGTCCGTCGGGTCAGAGGTTAAAACGATATCGTCATCCGAAAGAATCCCGTCATCATCGAGATCAATAAAGAAGGCCACTTTAAGATACTTACTGAGGTCTCCATCAGCATCTGCAGCTGTACCTTGAGGTATACCGGCAAGCTTGGTGAGAACTTCATTATGATCGGAAAAGGTACCTTCCGTATCAACTAGGTTTGCGATGCTGATGGTGCTCAGCGTGCCATCGATGCTACCGCTATTTGTAAGTACCACGTTACCTAATGACGCGGCAGAAGTTACCAGAGAAGGCGCTGCATCTTCAACATCTACTGTAAAATATGCAGTTTTGTCGACAGCTAGATTCAACGTGCCTGCAATCAATGCATTTCCTGATATTATTTCTGTGTCATTGAAGTACGCCCATGTTCCGCCGCCGACTAAGCCCATGACCATCAGGGCGGCTACCGATAAACCAAGAATTTTTTTCATTTTTTGTCTTCTCCTTTTTTATGTAGTATGTAAAGCTCTTTTAACAGAATCGTTTATTTCTCATTAATGCGTATAACGTCACCTCCGGTATCAGGAGACTTTTTCTTGGTAGAATCATTTTTCAATGCCTCCTTGACGATGTCTTTTGCCAGCCAGAGGACGAGGATGATGGCCGGGACGATTATCGAGATGAACCAGCCGGTCCTCGACTGGACGAACTGGGTCAGGTAACCGACGTACGGTATCTTGAAAAGGTAGGCCCCGACGACGTCAGCCGAAGTGATGGTCCACGGGTCGGGATTGTCGAGGGCGTCGCCCTTCGTTTTAATCGAGGTTTCGCCAATCTCGTACACCCGGTGGGTGATGAGTTCTTTGTTAAGTTCGAAGGTGATAATCTGCCCTTCGGCAAGCTTGCTTTCGCTGACCGGGCCGGTGATGATGAGGTCGCCCATGTTAACCGTCGGCACCATACTTTCGCTCCGTACCACCCGGAGTCCGTAGCCGGGCATGAAAACGACGAAGGCGAGTCCGGCCAGGATGACGACCAGGATACCCGTTATGATTTTACCTGCCAGTTTCATGCCGCTGCTCCTTACCTTGTTTCCGGTTCTGTCCGGCTCACCGCCGGGGTAATTTCCTTGTTTTCGGGGTAGATGTTGAATTTTGCCAGGCATTTCCGGCAGACGCTGTAACGGACGTCTCCATGGCCTTCCTCTGTCCCCATCTCCCTGTCACACCAGGCACATATAATTTTCACTCTTTTTTCCTGCACTATCATTTTCTTGTTACAGCCTTATGTAACCACTATACGCTGCCGCCATAAAAAAAAGCTTAAGAAAGGGGCTGGAAAGGGGGTACGGTATTAAAAAAACATTACAAAATGCTTACAAAGAGTTAAACATGGGGAGTAATTCGTGGAAGTTGGGCTGATTTTCATAGATTACCATGCTTCCCTCTCCCCTTGCGGGAGAGGGTCAGTGCCTGCCCCGTACTCGATACGGGGGTGAGGGGTTCGATAATCACGGCTCCTCGAAAAAACGGAAGAGGGTACCGTCCCCTAATCCGGCTTTGCCAGCATGTAACCGATGCCGGTTTTGGTGAGAATCAACGAGGGGTTGTCCGGGTTGGGCTCGATTTTCTCGCGAAGCCTCCGGATATAGACGCGGAGACTGTCGACGGCGTCCGGGTAATCGTCTCCCCAGACGGCTTCGGCGAGGCCGGTGTTAGTCACTACCTGGCCGGCGTTTTTCATCAACTGGAAAAGTATCGTACCTTCGGTGCGGGTGAGGAGTACCTCTTCGTCACCGCGGTATAACTGCCGGATGGTCGGATTGTAGCGGAGGTTACCGTGCGTTATCTGGTCGCTCCTCACCGGCCCGGGAGCGCGGCGGGTGAGCGCCTTGACGCGCGAAAGCAGTTCGAGCTGGCGGAAAGGTTTTACCATGTAATCGTCCGCCCCCCATTCGAGGCCTTTGACGACATCCGATTCCTCTCCCCGGACGGTCAGAATCATCACCGGAGTATCGGAGAAGGAGCGGATTTCCTTGAGGACGTCGAAGCCGTTCGTATCGGGCAGGCCGAGGTCGAGGATGATGACATCCGGGTTTTCCGATTCGACGAGCTCTACCCCTTTGTTACCGAGGTGGGTGTTGACGAGGGTGACGCCCGGCCAGCGGATTTCGAAGGCGAGGGTAATAATTTCCACTATCTCCCGGTCATCTTCGATTATCAGTACTTTCATCGGCGTCCCTTTCCGTTGAGCATCGTATGGTTTCTTATTATATCACCCTTCGATGGAATCATGTTGAATCGGTATGGTAAAGCGGAATATGCTGCCTTTTCCCGGTTCGCTTTCAGCCCATATTTTACCGCCGTGAAGTTCGACGAAGAAGCGCGACAGGGCGAGCCCGAGGCCGAGGCCGCTGAGCCGTTCCCGGTCCGAAGTGCGGCGGAAATAAGGTTCGAAAATCCGCTCGAGGTCGTCTTCGTTGATACCCGGGCCGGTATCGCGGACCTCCACGAAAAGGTGGTTTTCGTCGGTATGGGCTTTCAGGGTAATGGTTCCATCTTCGGGGGTGAACTTGATGGCATTGTTAATCAGGTTGGTTACCACCTGTTTCAGCCTCCCCCGGTCGGCGTTTATCAGGGGCAGGGTTTCCGGCAGGTCGAAATCGAGGGTAAGCTGACTGCGGAGGGCGACCGGCACCATTTCGAAGCTGATTTCATTGAAGAACGAAAGGGTATCCATCGGCGCGGCTTCGATAATGAGCATGTCCATTTCGCCCCTCGCCAGGTCGAGGAGTTCGTCGATTCGCTGGTTGAGGTTCTCGGTGCTGCGGTTGATGCTCTGGACGAGGCGCATCAGTCGTTCGTTATCGATTTCATCGAGCAGCAGTTCGACGGCCGCCAGGATGGGGGTAATCGGGGTTTTCAGCTCGTGAACGAGCGCCCGGGTAAACTCGACCCGCTTCTGGATTTCCTCTTCGAGCGACTGCCGGAGATTTCTTTCCTCGGCATACAGCTTGTGCAGTTCGTCCTGGGACTGCTTCCTTTCGGCGATGTCGCGGGTAACGCCGACAAAACCGGTCACTATCCCCTGTTCGTTACGGATGACGGAAGGCCGCACTTCGGTGATTATCGTCGAACCGTCTTTCCGGCGAAGCTTCACCTCGAAGGGGCCGGCAAAAATCTGGTTCCCGGTATCGGGGTTCGAAACGGCAACCTGTTGCTCCATCATTTCGGATACTTCCGTCCGCTCCGATTCATCGAGCAGGTCGATGAGGCTGGTACCGATAAGTTCGAGGGGACGGAAGCCGGTCAATTGTATGATTGAAGGGCTCATGTAGGTAATGATGAGGTTATGGTCGGTCGACCAGATAACATCGAGAACGTTGTCCGCCAAAAGGCGGTAACGCCGTTCGCTGTCGCGAATATTTCTGCTGACTTCCTCGAGGGCGCCGAGCATGCCGTCGATGGTGCCGGCCACCATGCTGATTTCATCCCGGCCGGTCAGGGCGATACGGGTCGAGGTATCGCCGGTGCGGGCGATGCGGTTGACGCCGTTGATGAGCAGCCGGACACGGGAGAGGATGTTTTTCTGTATCAGGAACCAGGAGAGAAAGGCGATGATAATGCCGACGCCGACCATGGCAAGGATATAGTAGTTCGAGACGGTCTGGCCGAGGTTGAAGGTGTCCCGGGGCACCTCGACTTTCAAAACAAAACGCGGCTCTTCGTAGATATCGTTGAGGAGGGTGTATCCGGCTACCAGTTCATCGCTGAGGGGAGAGACGAAAGCTGCTCTCCCTCCTTCCAGGGCAGTTATAGCTTTCCGGACATCCGCGGGCAGGTCGCTGCCGGCGGGAAAAACGGAGAAGGGAAAATCGACGATTCCCGAAAGCTCGTCGATAAGGTCGTCATCCAGCAACCGGCAGAAAACCAGGGTACCCCTGGCCGGGCCTTCGTTATCGCTCATTAGAATCGGCTGGGTGGCGATGAGTTTCGGGGTGCCTTCAATCTCGATGATGCCGGATATCGTTGCCCCGTAGCCGGGCCTGGCCAGCAGGGGGCTGTCTTTTTCGAAATAGGTCAGCAGTTCATCGGATACGTCGGTTTCCCGGTTATTCTTGAAGTCGAAAGCCTTGGCAAAGACAATGGTGCCGGAGAGGTCGAAAAAAATGATGGTCGAGAGCCTCAGGGTGATGAAAGTATCATCGACCATGTTCGAGTCGATGTAGTCTTCGTTCCGGTCGTCGATGAAATTGTAGGTATCATCCCAGACCGCCCAGTCGGCGGTAGTGTATTCCAGATCGGTAATCAGGTAGGAGAGGACGCCGGCAGCCTGTTCGATGTTTTGCCTCGTGGAGCGTTCCTCGATATCTTCCAGGCCGCGCATGAAAATAAACCGGGAAACGCCGTACATGATGCCGATGGCGCAGATGAAAACTACCATTATAATGAGTATCACTCTTGAGATAAGGTTCATGCGTTCACTCTGATACCGATTATACCACCGATAAATGGATTTTGTTTTCCATTATAGAGTAACTATGTCTATATATGGAATACTTTTTTCACGGTAGTTTTTAACCGCCCGGGTGAGGACTCTCAGGGAAAAGTGTATTGTTTACTTACAGTTGGTTTATTCACTGTCATCTCAGAGGTGGTATCGGGTATCCCCCCTTTTATAAAGTCGGAGACTCGCGATTTATCGGAGGGGGCAAGAGGGATTTAGTAGTCGCCGATCATGTATTTTCATTATCTGCCAACTAAAACCACACAGAACCGGTTTGACTGGCAGGTGACAACCGGTAACCACTCGGTTATAATTTTTCCAGAGGGAACAAACGTGAAATACTGCGTGATAATCATGGACGGGGCGGCCGGCCGGCCGCTGCCGGAATATAACGGTTTAACCTGCCTCGAACGCGCCGAAACCCCGAATCTCGATTTCCTGGCGCGCAACGGCATCGTCGGCATGACGCGGACCATCCCCCCCGGCATGGAGCCTTCCAGTTCGAACGGCTGCATGTCGGTGCTCGGGTACGACCCGGACACCTACCGGGTCGGGAGGGCGGCCATCGAAGCCCTCAGCCTGGGTATCCCGGTGGAGGAAGGGGACATCCTGTTTCGATGCAACCTGGTCTCGATTAAAAAGGGCATTATGCACGACTACAGCGCCGGGCATATCCCGACCCCGGAAGCGAAAGCGATGATACGGACCCTCAATGAGAAACTCGGCAGCGAAACGGTGACGTTCTACCCGGGTCTGAATTACCGGCACATCCTCAAGGTAAAAGGCAGAGAAGACCTGCTGGAAGCCGAATGCACGCCGCCGCACGATATATCCGGCCGGTCGGCGGAAGAGAACCGGCCGAAAGGGCGGGGAAGCGAATTCCTCGACGAACTGATGAGGAAATCGGAAGAAGTCCTGCGCGACCATCCGATTAACCGGGCGAGGAGAATCGTCGGGGATGTGACGGCCGATACCATCTGGCTTTTCTGGGGAAGCGCCAGAGGGCCGCATATGCCCTCTTTTCAGGAAAACTACGGGCTGAAAGCTTCGGTAACATCGGCGGTCGATGTTATTCGCGGCCTGGCCGGGATGCTGGGAATAGATGTCCTGGAAATCCCGGGCGTGACCGACGGCATGGACAATGATTTTTCCGGCCAGATGAAGGGCGCCCTCGAATCGCTCAGGCGGTATGACCTGGCGGTGGTGCACATCGAGGCGCCTGACGAAGAAGGGCACAGCGGGTCGGCCGCGAAAAAAACGGAAGCCATACGGCGAATCGACGGAGACGTCATCAGCCAGGTCATTCCGATTGGTAAGGACAACATCCGGGTCCTGGTCATGCCCGACCACCGCACCCCGGTTGAGTTGAAAACGCACAGCGACGAACCGGTGCCGTTTTTACTCTGGGGAGAAGGGTTTTCTCCCAACGGCGGGGCACGGTTCACCGAATCCGCAGGCGAAAAAACACGCCTGTACCTGGAACAGGCGCATACGATTATGAAGAGGTTGACAGGGAAAGGGCAGTAAGATATGGCACTTATCGTAAGAAAATACGGCGGTTCCTCGGTAGCGGACGCGGAA
>CAYXEG010000099.1:11335-11832 GCA_964463875.1 uncultured Dehalococcoidales bacterium | reverse complement strand
TGAGGAAATCATTTCGGAATAATTACCGCCAAGAGTCGATGCTGTAAACAGGGTCGGACCCCCAGAGACCCCGTACGCTGCCGGTTATCTGGAAGCATATTTCCTCGTCGGAACCGCAGACGATGATACAGCTTTCTTCGGGCTTGTTGCCACCGGCCGGTACCATGTAGTCATCCGGCAGTTCTTTCCATGGTTTACCGGATATCGGTTCTTTCCCCATCCAGCCGTTGGTCATCAGGTCGACCCACGAACGGTTACGGTAGGTCTTCAACGGCTCGAAGCTCTTTTTCCAGATGTATTCGAGCACTTCACCCTTCGACGTGAATCCGAGGTCGTACAGGTGCTTGGCCATTTCGTGAACCATGATGAAAACCCGACCGCCTTCCCGTTCGCCGACCCAGATATCGGGAAGAATCCAGTCAAGCCAGTTATGCGGCCCGGGGACCCCCTTGACACCGAGTTTTCTCGCCATGCCGCCGTGGCCGCTCTTCTGAAGG
>CAYXEG010000099.1:0-11325 GCA_964463875.1 uncultured Dehalococcoidales bacterium | reverse complement strand
AGGGCGCGGTAGCCGCCGGGCGAAAATTGAGCGCCGTTCAAACCGCCTTCTGTCCCCATGACCATGATGACACTCTCGTCTTTTTTAAAGCCGAATTCTTCGTTCAGCCCTTTCCATCCGGGGGGAAGTTTATCGGCACATTCGGCAAATGCAAGGCTGACACGATTGATGGGAGAACCCAGGCTGCTCATTCGGTTGATGCCGGGTATGGCACCGCCCAGGTTGATTGCCATGAGTTGATACGCCCGGCCGATGGCCATGCTGGCCGGATTGCCCGGGCCAAGCATACCGAGGCCGGCGTTTATTCCTATTTCTTTCACGATAGGGCCGCTCAGGCACATCCACTGGTTGTTGAAAACCGTCGTGCCGGTGGGAACGCCCGATTCGGCAATTGCCAGTACCACCGGTAAATGCTCCGGTTTGCAGCCGGCCATGACGGCATTAATGGCCACTTTTTCCACCGTAGCTGTAAACAGCCTCGGCTGGAAACGGACGACATCGCTCTTTTCAATTCGGTTATCGAACCTGCCGCCCCGCTCTCGTTTATAGGTAATAATCTCATCGGGAGAATGACTGGTGCCTTTCAGCATCTCGGCAACCCGTTCTTCGGTGGGAACGATAATCGGCAGGCCGTCGGTGTAGACGGCAATCGGAGCATTAAGCGGTTCGGGGACGTGGCGGGTCTGCTGATAGAATGCCTGGGCTTCATCGAGCGTTCCTTCGAAAAGAATCCGGTTCTGGTTGGGATTGTAGAAACCGCTTTCCTTTTCTTTATCCGTGAGAGGTTTCGTCAGCATTTCGAGCATCGGTTCAATCCATTGCTCGACGTCGACCGGGCCGGGAAGCGTTCGGGATGCGGGCAGGAAACGGAGGTTCGGTACACCCGCTGCCAGCGCTTCCTGTTTCACCATCTCATGCTGGTCTTCGAGGTCGATGAGGACGGTAGGTATGCCGGCTTTTTCAAGCTTTGCCAGGTAGGGCAACTGCCCCCATACCGCGCCGCTTCACCAGCATACCCCGAGAATCACCGCATCGGTTGTCTTCATTTCCTCTTCGGTGAGGAATACCGGCATCGGCATGTAGGATTTTTTCTGCGTCCAGTTGACGTCCGGATAATCGGCTTTCAGCTTTTTATCCAGGGCGATGGTGATGTCCGGTTCCCCGGTGATGCTGAAGTGGATGGTTTTTCCCTTGAGGGTATCGAGACGCGGCGCCAATGGGTAGGTTTTTACCGGTAACTCGATACCGACTGGGTTGAGGCACTTGTAGATTCTGTCTTTTTCTGCCATGGCTGTTCTCCCTTTCCTTTCATTAAGAGTGAAGTGTAGTTCACCGGTATTTTAAAAGTCAAATCGGGCTGCTCGTTACCGGGAAAAGAGTTTCTGGTACCGATGACGATTATGCTACAATGACGGAAAAATAATCGATTACCATTTACCTGTGACGGACAAACGGAGGCAATCTGAATTGGATAACGGAAAGATTGAAATAGCGGAAAAAATCGAAGCCCTGAAAAAGAAACGAAACGCCATCATCGTCGCTCATTACTACCAGGTCGGGGAGACTCAGGACGTGGCGGATTATGTCGGCGATGCCCTGGGGATGACGCAAAAAGCGGTTGAATCCGGAGCTGACGTCATTATCGTCGGTGGCGTCCTCTGCATGGCGGAAACGATATCCCTTGCCTGCCCGGATAAAACAGTCATACTGCCGGACCTCAACGCCGGTTGTACCCTGTCTAACATGATATCCCTGAAGCGGCTTCCAACCCGTAAAGAACAGTACCCTGAGGCAACAGTGCTCTGTTACATGAACACCTCGCCCGAAGTAAAGACCGAGGTGGATGTATGCTTCAGCGAAGATGAAGCCGTCGATATTCTTAAAAGCATTGCCGACGACCGGCAGGTAATGTATCTTCCCGACCAGTATATGGGTGACTTCGCCTCTACGAAAACGGGGAAAGAACTTGTCCTGTGGCCGGGATACTGCTCGCCGATTGTGAAAATCAGGGCGGAAGAAGTGAAAGCCCGGCTTGAGGAATACCCGGACGCAAAAGTTGTCGCCCATATCCAGTGTATTCCCCAGGTGAAACTGCTTGCAGATGAAGTGGCCGGTACCCCGGGAATTGTCCGCTATGTCAGAGAATCGGACGCTCAAACTTTTATCATCGCTACCGAAACGGGCATACTCCATCATTTGCGGAAAGAAAACCCGGAAAAGACATTCATCGCTGCCTCTAAACTGGGTGAATGCGCTACCATGAAACTGGTAACCCCGGAAGCAATCATCTGGTCGCTGGAAAAACTCGGCCCCGTGATTAAGATATCTGAAGAAATCCGGAAAAAGGCGAAACCGGTCGTCGATGCCATGCTCGCCCGACAGGCAAGGTAGTCATCCCTCGTTATGTTGTCCTAGAGGTTGACAATCTGGATATCGACTTTACCGGCGTTTATCTCGAGAAATCCAAGAGTTCCTGGCCCCCGCCGGTAGTGGAGCAGGTTGGGACTGCCGGAGCAGACATTGACGATGCCGTCGTATTTGTTAACGAAAGTTCGGTGTTCATGACCTGAGATGATGATATCCGGCTTGCCGTAGCCAGCCTCGGAAGGGTCGGCCCGGTTCTGCCACCACTGGGTAATCCACTGGTCGCCGAGAGGCAGGTAAGGCCCTTCGTGAATCAGCCAGATTTTCTTGCCTTCGATATCGAAAACATGCTTTTCTTTTATCCGGGAATCGTTGGACGCGTAATCGTCGTCTCCCAGGGCGGCATAAACAGGAGCGATTGTTTCGAGATCGTCCAGCACCCGGTGGGCATAGATGTCTCCGCCATGAAGAATAAGATCCACTCCCTGGAGAAGCTCCAGAGCACGGCGGGGAATTTCCTTTTCTTCCCAGGCGATATGGGTGTCGGATATCAGGCCAATGCGCATAGTTATAGTTAATTGTAGAAGTAAGTTTTCCTGATGTCAAAAATTACGATAGTTCCGTGAAAAACCGAATCAAGGTTATCTTGTCCGCGTTGTTATGTTATTATGATCAGTTAAGGGTATCCTTTTGGATTTCGACAGGTAGAGGGCGGTTACTGCGATGGAAAAGAATACTACTGAGAAGAAAATAATCGTCGGCCTTCCGGCGTATAACGAAGAAAGGACGATTGCCAGTATCATCCTGCGAGTCTCGGAGTTTGCGGATGAGGTTATCGTCGTCAATGACGGAAGCGTCGATAAAACGGAAAAACTGGCAAAGCTCGCCGGCGCGGAAGTCATCACTCACAAGACCAATAAAGGGTATGGCAGCGCTATCAGGACGATTCTTCAGGAAGCAGGAAAACGAAACGCCGATATCCTGGTTATTATCGATGCCGACGCTCAGAATAACCCGGACGAAATCCCGCTGCTGATTGAGGCCGTTATAAAGGGAGCCGACCTTGTCATCGGTTCGAGAAAATCCCAGAGGAACTCCACCCCCGGTTACCGATGGTTCGGACAGAAGGTACTTGCGAAATTTACGAATATCGCCTCGAAACAGCAACTTGCCGATACCGAATCCGGTTTCAGAGCCTACTCGAAGCGGGCGATATCGAAACTGAAGCTGAGGGAAACAGGGATGGCAATTTCGGCCGAGATGATTTCCGAAGCTTCGAGAACAGGCCTGAAGATAGAAGAGGTACCAGTTTCCGTCTCCTATGAAAACGCCAAATCCTCCCGGAATCCGATTACTCACGGCTTCGGTAACCTCGGAAGAATCTTTGTCTTTATTTCCGAAGTCCGGCCGCTGTTTTTTTTCACTGTCACCGGTGGGTTTTTCATTCTTCTGGCGGTTATTGCCGGTGTCTGGGTCGTCCAGAGTTATTACTCAACCTATATCCTCGCTACGGGGACAGCCCTGCTCGCCATGCTGGCGACAATGATAGGCCTGTTCCTCTTGTTTACCGGGATAATTTTAAATATACTTAACAAGCACTTTCCTAAATAATTACGCCAAAATACTGCTTTCCTGGTTGCTTTATCCGTGTAAAATAGTATACGTAAACGGGTGTTAATCCGTTTTTCGATATTTGATAAAGTAACATAACTTAGGTACAATAAGGGTATGAATAGTTTTATCAGAAGACTTTTCGCATGTGAAAATCGGTCTCCCGCTTCGATGGTTGGCCGGACTGGTTTTTCTCATGCGTCAATATGTTCGGAGCTGGTGTTGATATGCATATCCTCATTCACACCCAGTAACCAGGAGGAAAAGTGAAAGCACTTATAGTCGAAGACGATGCCAATGTTTCTGAAGCAGTGGCATTATGTTTTCAGTTAAGGTGGCCGGAAGTCAACCTTATCCGGGTTGAAAAAGGAAAAGAAGCTCTCGAGGTTCTGAGAACGAAAGTTATCGATATGGTTATGCTGGATATCAATCTGCCCGATATCAGCGGGTTCGATGTCCTCCAGGAGATGCGAACGTTCACGGACGTTCCCGTCGTGATTCTGACCGTTCAGAACAGGGAAGACGACCAGGTAAAAGGACTGGAACTCGGCGCGGACGATTACATCGTAAAACCTTTCAAACCGAGAGACCTTATTGCCAGGGTGAATTCAATTTTACGCCGGATGGATTTGTCGAAGAAAAGCGATAAAGGCCCGGTGATAACAATCGGCAATATCAGCCTGAACCTTTCGAAAAACCAGATAGAGCTCGGGGATAGAGTCGAGAAACTGACCCCCAACGAAACCCAGGTACTCTATACGCTGATGAATAACCCGGGTAAAATTATCAGCAGCGAGGCAATATCGGAAGCGGTATGGGGCAAGGCTTTCCCGGATAATAATAGAATCAGGACCTATGTGCGAAGACTGCGAATCAAGCTGAACGATACTCCTCCGCTGATGATTCGAAGCAAACGGGGCAAAGGTTACGCGTTCTTCGCCGCGAAATAACGACACCGGAACAGTGGAGCTGAATATTTAACCTGAAAATTCTGATATGAGCCTCTCGGAAGAGAGGCTCATCGATGTATTCTTAACTAATAATTTACCCGTGGGAAATTGTAATACGGCCGGGAAATGATGTATGTTAAGAACATAACAGGGAAGCGGAATAACGGCGTGTCGAAGTATATGAAAACGATATTGGTAGTCGATGATGACCCGGATATGAGGACCCTTCTCCGAAACATCCTCGAAGGAGCCGGGTATGAAGTCAGTGAAGCCGTTGATGGAGAAGACGCAGTCGATTTGATGTCGGAAAACCCCTGTGATGTCGCGCTTCTCGATATCGCTATGCCGGGGGCGTCAGGCCTGGAAGTACTCAGTTGGATTACCGAAAATGCCCCGGGTGTGTGTCCGGTGATGGTCACTGCCTCGGTTGACGTGAGTACAGCAATCGAAGCCATGAAATTGGGAGCCTATGATTACCTCACCAAGCCGTTTTCCAGCCGGGACGTCCTTAACAAGATTAACGTCTCCATTATGCGGAAAGATAAAGACAACGAAGAAAAAAACCGGGTTATTGAGTTGGAACGAACCATTACTGAAAAAACTTCGCAACTGCTGCGCCAGTTTGCTGAGCTAGTCGATACCCTGGCAAGAGAGCATGCCCTGCTTTACCGGATTACTCAAAACCAGACAGGTATCTTTCAACCGGAGGAACTGCCTCTGGAACTACGGTCACCATTATCGTCATCGGAAGAATTCAGCGAAGCATTACTGAGGATGCTGAGAAGACAACTGGAGGATATGGGGTACGGGAAAGTCGTTCGATAAAACGACGTCAGGGGAGATGGGAAAAACACGGATTCTGGTAATCGATGATGAGTCAAGTATCATCAAATTCTTGAAAGTAAACCTCGAAAGAAACGGATTTGATGTTTTTACTGCCATGAACGGGCAAGCCGGCCTCGAAACGTTCGAGAGCCAGCTTCCGGACCTTGTCATTCTCGACATTATTATGCCTGATATCGATGGCTTCATTGTGTGTCAGCGTATCCGGGAAGTATCCGGGATACCGGTTATCATGCTGAGCGCCCGTAACGATGCCGCTGATAAAGTCAGGTGTTTCGACCTGGGAGCTGATGATTACGTAACGAAACCGTTCAGCGCCGCCGAGCTTCTCGCCCGGGTGCAGGCAGTCATCAGGCGAAGATCCTTTACCGGGCCGTCCTCGCCTCTCCCCCTCCGGTTTGGAGACCTTTCTTTCGACGGGTCGCTGCGAAAAGCCAGCCTCGCTGGAAACAATATCGAACTCACTCCAACAGAATCAAAGCTGCTTAGGGTGCTCATCGACGAGACGGGACAAATGGTAACCTTCAACGACCTTTTACGAAAAGTCTGGGGAGAAAACCATATCGGTGAAACCCAGTATCTTCACTCGTTTATCAGCCGGCTGCGTAAAAAACTGGAGCCGGACCCTTCGAACCCGGTCTTCATTGTCTCCATACCTGAAACAGGCTACCGGTTTTTTCATCGATAACCGGCAGCTTTCCGCTTACTGTCAGAAAGCGCTTCCGGGCGCTGTTTTTCTTTGCCTTTTTGTTTAGCTTTTGTTTAGAACTTAACGGAATATTTTAAGATTTTATTTTCTATAAAGGTTCTATGCTGTAGCTGTAACGGAAGAACAGGAGTAATCCTGCAATGAAGAACAAACAAATCGGGACAGCAGCAAAACTGGTAGCGGGAATCGGGGTAGTTGGGGCAGCCTTTGCCGCTGGCGCCTGGATTACTCCTGTTGATTTTTCGTTACCCGTCACGAACAAAGCTCTGGCTGCAACCGAGAGAGTCCAGACTCCATCCGTCGAAGTAAAACTGGTTGAAGTAACCCGGGTTAATTACATCGACGAAGTCGTCGAAGAAATCATCGCCGAACCGGAATACCGGGATGTTATCCGCGAAGTACCTGCTCAGTTCCGGAATTTTAATACCCTTCAGGAACTGAAATTATGGCTGAACCGGCATAATCAGGCAATGGCCGTCAGGTTCGGTAACGATGATACGATAATCGATTGCGATGACTATGCTATCGAGTTGCAGATGAAAGCCCTCGGAGATGGCTATATCATTTCGTTCGAAATCATCGGTATTGCCGAATATAATGAGCTGTTTACCACCAAACTCCCGGAAAGCACGGCTCTCCACGCCATAAACCTGGCGATTATCGAAAATGATGTCTGTTACATCGAACCTCAGACCGGCGAGATAGTCATTGCCGCCAGCCTGGATTAGGACGTATGTTGTTGAATTACAGTACCTCGGAAGAGGGGAATGCGATGAACCACCCGGTACATGTCAATTCTTGTCGAATCAGCGGCCTCATTTTTCTCGACCAGCTTCCTCTTCTGGTAATGCCGGAAGAAAGAAATGACACCGGCGGCACGGTTTACACGGGCGACTTCCTCTTCGGGAAAATGACGCCTCCGTTGTGGCCGGTAACCTCGTATCGTTCGGCAGGTAACTGACGATTTCGTAATATCCGGGGACAGTACGGTATCCGGGTAGGAATCGGATAAACTGACAAAAAAATGAAGCCGGAACTCCCGGCTTCACTTTTTTATTCAATGAAAACGATTCCTATTTCATTTGCGGGCGGTATCGGATATTCAGCCTGTTGCGTAACTCGTTGACGTTGCCTATTTCCCGCCCGAGGGCAGTGGCGATATCGACGACCATCTTGACGGTATCCGAAGGATGATGGGCGATTTCGTTCTTGTGCGGGTAGAGCCAGAACTGGTCTTCGACTCCGACCCGTATCAGGTCGATACCGTAAAGGATGGCTACGGTTGCTACCGGAAGCCAGTTGCGTCCCCCGACATGCAGGGCGAAGAAGGTATCTTCCGGAAACGCTTCACGGAACATCGAGATATTGTTGATTGTCTGGATATATGACCACGGGTCAGCCCATATCTGGTCGTCGTTGTGCTTGCCCATTTGGATGGCTACCCAGAACGGCCGGTCCTTGGCGAGACCGTTGTCGAACAGGACTCTCCGGAACTTGGGGAACGAGAACGACTGCATGGAGAACATCGGTTTAATGCCGTTTTCTTCGAAGAAGGTAACCCCTTCCTTAGCGGCTTCGGTTGACATAACACATTTATCAGTAAAAGCAGCTTCTGTCATTATCAGAGCTGACTGGACATCCCTGAGGCCGGTACCCTTCTCCTGGCCGATGTTGAGGTATTCCTGGGTCATCGAGATGTAATCGACATCCCGGCTTTTCGAGAGGTCCATCGTCCAGGAATGATGAGCCGATACGCAATCGACTTCGTTGTAGACAATGTCCATAATCTGGCTCAGTAACTCGGCATGGCGACGGTTGCCGGCAGCTCCGAACAGGGGTGGTCCGGGATTCGGATCCCTGGGATGGGTGTGAATGACTGTCGCTCCGGCTTTCACACACTCGATAATCCCGGCTGCCTGTCCCTCGATAGTCGTCGGCGGCATGTTGGGAATACCCCGTTCCTCCCACCATTTCGTGGGAAGCCAGCCCGGAACTGCCGCTTCGATGTACAGCTTCTTGTTCATGGTGTTTATCGGCGGGTCATAAATTACCGGGAAATCCTCTTCCCAATGTTCTTTTCTGGGCTTTTTCATGATTTTTTCGATAGTTTCCTGCATGTATCACCCCTTCAATTATTTTCCGCAGCTCGAAAATACTTCGGTTACCGACCTTCTTAGAATATCGGATTGGCATATTTTTATCATATCCGGGAAAAATTGTCTAATTTTCAGTTTCCTGACCGGAGATACATTAGCCTTGACACCCGCCGTTTCGAATCTCTATACTTTTGCACAGTAATCTGAATTCCGGACAGGCAGCATGAAAAAATTTTTTAAGACTTTAGTACTGGTTTCAATTCTCTCGGCAGGCCTGATACCCGCCGCCTGCAGTGTCGAAAGCGTCCGCTTCGAAGACCCTTACTTTGAACAAATGATACGGCAAACCATCGGCAAAGAGGAAGGCCTTATCTACCCCTGGGAGATGGAGGAGTTATCGGTGCTGAGAGTTGGTGGTGATGCTGAGGACGGCCTGGACGATATCGCCGGCATGATAATCAATATCACCGGTATCGAGTACTGCACGAACCTGATTGAACTGGATTTGAGCAATAATCAGTTATTGAATCTTAACCCGCTGGAGTCACTGCCTGGATTAAGAGTGCTGAAACTGAACAATAATCAGATACGGGATGTTTCTTCCCTCTCGTCGCTGAAAATGCTGGAACGGCTCGAACTCGCCGGTAACACTATCGAGGATATATCCCCGCTCTCGTCACTCGGCAACCTCAACTATCTGAATCTGAGTGCCAATCGTTTGAGCGATATTGAGCCTGTAACGGCGTTAACGAACCTGAAAGAACTGGATGTATCTCAGAACGCTCTCCGCGACCTCCAATCACTCACCTCTCTCACCCGCCTCGAGGTTCTGAACGTATCCCGGAACCTGGTCTGGAATATCGCTCCGCTCGCCGGCATGCCGCGCCTGAGAGTGCTATCGCTGGGGCATGTCGCGCCGACCGGCAGATGGTTTCGCACCGAAGAGGTCCCCGGAAGCTCCAACCAGGTGACGGATTTGGCCGCCCTGGCCGAACTCTACCAGCTCGAAGAACTGAACCTTAATGCCAACGAAATTTCGGATATTACCCCGTTAGCATCCTGCCGGAATCTTAAAACGCTGTCTTTTACGAATAATCTCGTGACCGACGTTACCCCGCTCTCCGGACTGCCGAAACTGGAGCGACTCGACATCCGGTCGAACCGTATTGCCGATATCTCGCCTCTGCTAGCGTGTCCGATGCTGAGAGACCTGATGGTGATGTCGGGAAATCCCCTGGATATCCGGTCCGACGAAGTTCTCTCCGATCTGAAAGACAGGGGCGTGAATGTGATGTATTAAAAACGGCCGGACGGCTATTCGTCGAATTTCCCCCGGGTTTTTTCCCACCATCCCCGGAATTCTTCGATGTTCGTAATCCCGCGCTCAAGTACCGCTTCGTAGACTTGCGATGACAGGTAGGTTCGCCGCAGTTCAGGGAAACCCGTCAGCTTGTCTTTGATGGAGAGAATCGTAAACCTGGTATCGTCGTTTATCTTGTTGTACCAGGTGTTCCGGTTGGGAGAAATCCGCTCGAACTCCTCCCGGCGGGCCGTCCAGAGGTCGATTCGCCAGATGTTTCCACTCTCCGGCTCCGTAACCTTGATTCCCCAGTACAGGCCCGAACTTCCCGGTGTGCGGGGGTCTTTGTAGGCGTCGTTGCAGTGAAGGTTCCAGACCCATTCCAGTTGGGCAAGTTCTTTCCCCAGTTCCCACTGGGTATCGCAATCAGGGTTCTCGTCATACCGCTCGAAATCGACGTCCCGCCACGTCATCGTCTTCATGACATACGAACCGACCGGATGGAAATCGTTCTTCAAAAGAATCTTGCCGATACCTGATTTGTCCAGAATGATATCCGCCTCTTTCCTCAGGGCTTCATCCTGGGAAAACAGCCTGGCGCGTTCCTTCTCTTCCGTACCTGACATGATAGCCTCCTTTCGCACGAACACAGGAGTATCTTCAGGGATGTTGAGTATACGCCAATACGAAGGTTAAATCAATAGCCTGGTTACCGCCTGACTATCAGTTTCCTGATGCCCTGGTTGAGGCCGTCGATGCTCAGCGGGTACATTGGGAAAAGCTGACTGATAGCCCTGACCGTCGGGTGAATCCAGACACTCTTCGGGTCGGGATTGAGCCAGATACGGTGGCTGAAGTGCTTCTGAAAACGCTGCAGCCAGACGAGTCCGGGTTCTTCGTTCCGTTCGTAGTAGTCGATTGCTCCGTACTTTTCAGTAAGTTCCCAGGTGCCCATGCGCGCGTCCCCGACAACGATAAGTTTCGTTTCCGGGTCGGCAACTTCCAGCAGGTGGGCGGTACTGATGCCGGAGAACCGCTCCATGTCTTTGTAGAGGTTATCGTAAATGCAGTTATGAAAGTAGTAGAACTTGAATTCTTTGAAATGGGTGCTCCCATGAGCCGCCGAAAAAAGCAGGCTGCATGTCTGGGCGAACGGGTCCATCGAACCGCCGACATCCATCAGCAGCAGCACCTTGATGGCGTTTTTCCGGCTGCGGCGCCAGATAAGTTCGATATCGCCGAGATTGTTCGCTGTCGCCTGTATCGTCTCATCGAGGTCGAGTTCGTCTTCCGGCCCGGTACGGAGAAACTGGCGGAGCCCTTTCAGGGCGAGTTTAATCTGTCGGATGTCGAGTGTCAGGTCGCTCCGGTAGTTCTTGAAACGCCGCTCCTGGGCAATCTGTATCGCACCCCTCCCCCTCGATTCGCCACCGACCCGTACTCCGGACGGAT
>CAYXEG010000098.1:0-11959 GCA_964463875.1 uncultured Dehalococcoidales bacterium | reverse complement strand
GGATAAAGTATCAATCAATGTGGCTTACTGCCCTGTTTTTCAGCACCCTGCTAGGGAACGGCTTCAGAAACTCGGCGTCGACCAGCTTTCAGCGCCGGAACTGCTGTCTCTGATATTGGGAAGAGGCATTGCCGGCGAGTCGGTTACGGTGACCTCACAGCGGCTGCTCAGTCAATTTAAAACCCTGAAAGGTATTTCGGAAGCCTCACTCGAGCAGCTTTCACAGGTAAAGGGTATCGGCCCGGCGAAGGCTTCGCAGCTCCTGGCAGTCTTTGAACTGGCGAAAAGAGTTGACAGGGAGGATAACTCTGGTAAAAAATCTGTAGTTAAAACACCTGAAGACGTGATTGTCCTGCTGGAAGGGCGGTTGAATAATAAGAAAAAAGAACATTTCCTGGCGATATTTCTCGATACCCGGGGACACCATATTAAAACCTCCGAAATCTCGGTAGGCAGCCTCGATACCAGCATCGTCCATCCGAGAGAGGTGTTCAGGGAAGCCGTTTCCGCTAGCGCCGCCTCGGTGATTTTCGTTCATAATCACCCTTCCGGCGAAACCGAACCGTCGGAAGACGATATCAGTCTGACGAAACGGCTGTTCGACTCGGGGAAAATCATGGGCATCGACGTGCTTGACCATATCATCGTCGGCGATGACGGCCATACAAGCCTGAAAAGAGACAATTATTTCTGAACCGGACGGACGGAATAATAACAAAGGGAGACTGAAGTGAAAGCTGACTTTGGAAAACTGGAAAGGGCTTTCAGCCCGAAAACTATCGCGGTAATCGGTGATAAGAAAGCCACCGGCTACATGTGGCTTCGCTCGCATCTAAAATTCGCCGGTAAACTGTACTCGGTACAGGTTGACCCGGCAGAAATCGATGGTATTAAAGAACTCGGAGTGGAGAATTACACCAGCCTGATGGATATCCCCGAACCGGTCGACCTGGCAATCGTGGCAGTTCCCCGTCACGTCGCTCCCCGTATCTGCCGGGACCTGATACAGAAGGACGCCGCAGCCGCCCACTTCTTTACCGCCGGTTTCTCGGAAACGGATACCGACGAAGGCCGTCAACTGGAAAAAGTCCTCGTCGAAATCGCTGAACAGGGTAATTTTCATATCGTCGGGCCGAACTGCATGGGCGTATTCAATCCGTCGCTCGGCGTCGGCCAGGGTATGCCCGGCGAGACGTTACCCGAAGCTGGACCGGTTGGATTCATCTCCCAGAGCGGCACCCACGCCGTCACCTTCAACCGTCACGCCGTCATGCACGGCCTGGCAATCAATAAAACAGTCAGCTTCGGCAACGGTATCATGCTCGATTCACCCGACTACCTCGAATTCTTCGGGCAGGACCCCTCGATAAAGATAATCGGCATGTACATCGAAGGCATTAAAAATGGAAAACGTTTCCTGAAAGTACTCAGGGAAGTCGCCGCCAGGAAACCGGTCGTTATCTGGAAAGGCGGACGTACCGAAGAAGGCGACCGGGCAATCGCTTCCCACACCGGGTCGCTGGCGGTTTCTCACACCGTCTGGAATTCGGCGGTTAAACAGTGCGGGGCTATCAGTGTCGGTAATCTCGACCAGATGATAGATACACTGAAAGCTCTCCTGTACTTGCCGCCGGTGAAAGGTAACCGGGTCGGCGTCACCGGCGTATCCGGCGGACAGTCGGTAGCCATTTCCGACGCCTTCGGTGAAGCCGGGCTGCGTGTTCCGACTCTGACCAAGGAATCCTACGATGAACTGGCTTCGTTCTATTCGCTCATCGGCGGCGGCTACCGTAATCCAATCGACACCGCCAACCAGAACGGCCGGGAAATCCGGCGAATTATCGATATTCTCGAGCGTGACGCCAATATCGATAACCTCGCCCTGCTGGTATCGGTAATGGGACCCGGCGTTCCCCCGGGCGGTAACGTTAAAATGCTGGCGGAAGTACGCCGGACAACCACTAAACCGCTCGTCGCCATCCTCGTCTGGGCGTTCTCCGGGCAGGATGTCGACCAGGCCGGCAAGCTGGCCGCGGAACTCCAGGGCGCCGGTATTCCCGCCTTCCTCTCGCTGGAGAGGGGCGCTTTCGCCCTGAAAAAAGCCTGGGAATACTACTCGAATAAGAAATAGAGACGGATACCATCGCGTTGAAAAAAATAACCCTGAAACTTATACCGCTGGTACTATCGGTTTTGATAGCCGCTGCTTCTCTCTCCGGCTGTACCTTGTTCAAAGACGAAACGACGGTTTCGACCGGGGAGGGGATGCTTACTCTCTACGGCACCGACCCGCATACCCTCGACCCGGCGCTTTCCGGAGATTCGACCTCGAACCAGTACGTTACCCAGATATTCAGCGGCCTTTTCCGCCTCGATAACTCGCTCGAACCCCGGCCGGATATCGTAAAAAGCTGGGATATCAGCCCGGACGGGACTGTTTACACGTTCAATCTGCGGAAAGACGTGAAATTTCACGACGGCACCCCCCTCACGGCTTCGGATATCAAGTATTCCTGGGAACGTACCTGCAACCCTCTCACCGGTTCCCGCACCGCTAAAACCTACCTCGGGGATATCGCCGGGGTTAACGAGGTGCTTTCAGGAAAAACCAGCAAAATCAGCGGTATCCGCATCGTCAACGACTACACCCTCGAAGTTACCCTCGATGCCCCCCGCTCTTATTTTCTCTACAAGCTGACCTACCCGACCACTTTTATCATCGATAAAAAGAACGTCGCCACCGGCGGTAACTGGGCACTCAGGCCTAACGGTACCGGCCCTTTCAAGCTCACTGAATGGACAGAGAGTCAGAGGCTGGTACTGGAGAGCAACCGGCTTTATTACGGCAGCCCGGCGAAACTCGACTCGGTCGTTTTCCTTCTCTGGGGAGGCGTCCCGATGGTAATGTATGAAACCGGGGAAATCGATGTCACCAGCGTCCCGGTATCCTATATCGACAAGGTAACCAATCCCTCGGAACCGTTCTACAACGAGCTGTTCATCTCGCAAAAGATGAGTCTTTACTACATCGGCTTCAATGTGACCGAACCGCCTTTCGACGATATCAATGTCCGCCGTGCTTTCTCAATGGCTATAGACCGGAAGAAAATTACCTCGCTTATTTTCAGGGATATGGCCGAACCGGCTTTCGGGATATTGCCGCCGGGCATGCCCGGATTCAACGAGGAGCTCGACGTCCTGGATTATGACCCGGAGCAAGCCCGGCAATTGCTGGCAGAATCGAAATACGGCAGCGCAGCAGGCCTGCCGCCGATTACCCTCACCACCCCCGGGCTGGGAGCGATTATTTCGAGTGACCTCGAAGCAATCATCGAACAGTGGAAAACAAACCTGGGAGTCGAACTCGAAGTCCGGCAACTGGAACCCGAGCGGTATATATATAATCTCTCTGAGGAAAAAGACAGTCTTTTCGATATCGGCTGGATAGCTGATTACCCTCACCCCCAGGATTTCCTTTCGGTGCTGTTCGAAAGCGGTTCCGCTTATAACTACGGTACCTACAACAACCCGGAAATTAATGCCCTGCTGGCCGAGGCCGGGCTTGAAACCGACCGGGATACCAGCTTCGAGCTGTACCGGCAGGCCGAGGTAAAACTGATTGAAGATGCCGCCTGCGTCCCGCTCTGGTTCGGCGAGGATTACTACCTGGTCAAACCTTACGTGTCCGGGTTCTTCATTAACGGGGTAGGTATTGTCATGCTGGATGAGGTAAGTATTGATAAGTAAAACTAAAACACCCATAATAAAGGTGAAATATATGGTAAGGAGAAGTTGCTCATGTCAGGTGTACTCGAAGGATTAAAAGTAATCGCTATGGAACATATGGAGGCTATTCCCGTTGCCTCCGTCTGGATGGCGGACTGGGGAGCCGAAGTTATAAAAGTTGAACCGCTGACCGGCGATATGTATCGCGGACTGAAAGGCGCCCACGGTATGGCGACCGAAATAGAGCTTGGCGGCGCCATGGTTAACTGGACGTTCCAGCTCTTCAACCGGAACAAGAAAAGTGTGGCTATCAATCTGAAAACGGAACAGGGGAAAGAAATCCTCGCTCGGCTGGTGAAAGATGCGGATGTGTTTCTCTCCAATTACACCCCTGATGCATTAAAGAAACTGCAAACCGATTATGAATCGGTGAAAAAGATGAACTCGTCTATCGTCTATGCCACGATAAGCGGCTACGGCTCGAAAGGACCGGACAGCGACCAGCGCGGATTCGACCACGCCGCCGGCTGGGCACGCACCGGGATGCAATATATGATAGGCGAACCCGGCAGTGCTCCCCCGAGGCTGCGGGGAGGCATGATTGACCGCGGCGTGGCCGCTCCCCAGGCGCTTGCCGGTATCCTCGGCGCGCTCTGGCACAAGGAAAAAACCGGCGAAGGGCAGGAACTGGAAATTTCCCTGTTCAATGCCGGCGTTTGGACACTCGCCCTCGATATCCAGGCAGCCCTCGTCGGTACCGTCGCTATCAAGGATGACCGCACCAAATCCCTGAACCCTCTCTACAACAATTACCCGGTCGGTGATGGCACCCGGTGGTTCCAACTCTCGATGCTCCAGTCGGACCCCGTCTGGGCTCCGTTCTGCGATTCCATCCAGAGGCCCGACATGGTCGATGACCCTCGATTCAATACCCTGAAAGCCCGTGAGGAAAACTGCGAAGAGCTGATAAAAATCATCGAACGGGAATTCGCCAAACATGACGCCGATTACTGGGACAAGGTGTTCCGCGAGCACGACCTGATTTACTCCAGGATTCAGACTCCGGTTGAGGTAGCGAAGGACCCCCAGGCTCTGGCAATGGACTTTTACACCACGTTGCCTCATCCGCAGGGCGAGTTCCCGATTATCGCTACTCCGGTAAAATTCACGCAAAATCCTGCCGAAATCAGAACCGCCGCTCCGGAAATCGGCCAGGACAATGAACTCACCCTTATCGACCTCGGCTATACTTGGGAAGACATCATCCGATTCAAAGACGAAGGCGTTTTACTCTAACTCAAACAACGAGACTAATCCGAAAGGGACAGCCTGAGCTGTCCCTTTTTTGTTCTTACGAGAATTTCGTTTTTCCCTGTCAGGTATCTTGACAAAGCTCCCTGTCTTGCTTAAAGATTGAGGTAACTTGAAGAGCTGCACACCCTTCAAGCAAATTCCGGTTAAAATTTTTAGTACAGGAGAAAGAGATGTCAGGTTTACTTGAAGGACTTAAAGTCGTTGCCATGGAGCACATGGAAGCCATTCCGGCAGCCACTGTCTGGCTGGCCGACTGGGGAGCCGACGTCATCCGAATCGAACCGCCCGATGGCGAAATGTGGCGGGGAACGAAAAAAATCAGGGGTACCTTTCGGGCTGTCCAGCTTGAACACTGCACGATTGACTGGGGTATCACCCTGCTCAACCGGAACAAGCGCGGCATGGCCTTTAACCTCAAGACGGAGGAAGGTACCGAAATCGCCCACAAGCTGATAAAGCAGGCGGATATTTTCGTCTCCAACTACGAGAGAGGCACTCTGGCCAAACTCAAGCTCGATTATCCGACCCTCTCGGCAATTAACCCTGCCCTTATCTACGCCTTTTTCAGCGGTTACGGCACGGTCGGGCCGGATAAAGACGAACGGGGATTCGATAACGCCGCCGGCTGGGCGCGCACCGGCCTGATGCACATGACCGGCGAAGTCGGCAGCATTCCGCCCCGGGTTCGCGGCGGTGTCATGGACAGAACAGCCGCGCCTCACGTCGTCGCCGGTATCCTGGCCGCCCTCTATCACCGGGAAAAAACCGGCAAGGGGCAGGAAATTGAATCTTCCCTGTTTCATTCGGGCGTCTGGACGCTGGCCCTCGATATCCAGGGAGCACTTGCCGGCAGCCCCATGCCAAGAGACGACCGGACGAAAGCCCAGAATCCGATATGGAACCACTACGAGACAAAGGACGGCCGCTGGTTCCAGCTTGCCATGCTCCAGTCCGACGTCTCATGGCCGAATTTCTGCCGGGCAATCGAACGCCCGGAACTTGAAAAAGACCCGAAGTACGCCACTATGGAAGCCCGCACCGAAAACTGCGAGGAACTTATTAAAGTCATCGAAAACGTTATGGCCTCGAAAACGATGAAAGAGTGGGATAAGCGTTTCAAAGACAATTACTGCATCGTCGGCCGCGCCCAGACTCTGGACGAGGTAATAACCGACCCCCAGGCAATCGCCAACAACTTCTTCGCCGACCTGCCGGGGACGAACGGAAAACTGAAAACGGTAACCTCGCCGATAAAATTCAATCAGAACCCCGCCGAGATTAAAACCCTCGCTCCCGAAGTCGGGCAGCACAACGAGGAGATTCTCCTCGAACTCGGCTACACCTGGGATGATATTACCCGGCTGAAAGATACAGGGGTCATTCCGTAAAAAAATCAGTAGCAGCAAAATGGGGAGCAGCCTGACGACTACCCCCCATTTTTGGTTTTCCGAATATCGGAACAGGTTACGTTCGATACGTCGCCGTACCCCGGAGAAGATTAATCAAAAACCGGATAAGCCGCGCCAGGACACCGATGCCTATTCCCACGCTCACCAGTATCAGGGTGATTCGCACGCTTATCTCCACCCAGTCGGCCGCCGAAACGTCTGGTATGACGCTGAAATCGAACGGGAACACCGTCACAAGAGTAACGACCGAAGCGAGAGAAAAGCAGTCAACCACCGTCATCAGCAGTTCACGCAGGGCGTATTTATCGTAGATGATGAGGATAATGTGGGCGATGATGGTGACGAAAAGCGCCGCCGAAAGTACCGGCAGCCAGTACCGGATATCGTCGGTAAAGAAAGGCGCTCTCGTCCAGACGGTTGCTGCTCCGACCTTACCGGACGAATAAAACGCAATGTAGTCATAAAAGTAGTTGAAGAATATCAGGGCGGCGATGCTGAAGGCTATCGTAAACGCCGAACCGGCAATCCGTCCTGCCCGGCTGCGGTTGAGAAATTCGTTCACTTTCCTTTCGATGACCTTATCAAGGTCCTCCGCCGGAGCCGGTGCGGATGTTTCGGCAACCGGCCGGGGGCGTTCGGTAACAGAAGCTACAGGTACCGGGGTGGAAGGTGCCGGCTCTTTTCCGGAAGCGGCTGCCCCCGAATCCGGTGTAAATGCTCTCGAACCGACCATCCTGTCAGCCGTTTCAGCGAACCAGCCGAGGCGCAGCACCTCGCCACTGGCAGCTTTTACCATCAGGATAATCCAGAGAATAAAGGCAATTATCCAGACGACGGTCGAAAACGCCTGGCCGACGAACGGTATCAGGTCGAGCAGCGAACCGGCAACCGTCAGCGAACCGAAAACAAGAATTGACTGCGCGGCGTGAAAACGTACCAGGCGGTTCTTCTGTTCGATAATGAAAAAGATGATACCGGTTATCCAGCCGCCGAGGTAGCAGAGTATCGATGCGGCGTTCGGCTGAAGCCCGGTACTGGTTTCCGTAGAGCCGGCTTTCTTTTCCTGCTCCAGTTGTTCCCTGGCTTCGATTCTCGCTTTCTCTTCCTCGTAAATCTTTCTTCGTTCTTCAGGTGAAAGTCCCATTTCGAACCTCCCCATCCGGAAGTTACCGGACACGTATTCTTATTTCATCCGGGCCGACACTGTCGATATATATCTGAACGCCGTCGATTCTGATTTCTGTCTGCTTCCGTGAGAAAAACAGGTTCCAGGCGTACCCCTGGTAGCCGCTCTGCTTTTTCTGGACGATTGAGAAGACGTTTTCCGAGGGCATCCCGGCGTAGTAAATCCAGTCTTTCCCCGTCCTCAAATGGTACGAATCGCCGACCGCCAGTATCACTGAACCGTTCACAGCTCCTCCATAAATTGTGCTTTTCTCACTATACATCTTTTATCGGCAGTATTCCATAGCATCATCTGGTTTCTGAAAGGTTTATTTTCAAGGTGACGGAGTGCCCCTGCCGGTCGGGTGTCATCTTTCGTACTGTATTGAAAAATCAGCAATCCAATAGTATAGTATCTTTTAAGCTGGAATCCTCTCCGGCAAGGATTCGGCACTATCATCATAAAAGTACTCCGGAAAAGCTTGTTGGAGAGGTTGAGATGAAGCTATTCAAGCGGTTCATGGCATGTATCACCACTCTGGTCCTGGCGGCAGGTCTTTTTCCCTTCAATCCGGTATCCGCAGAGGCGGAACCAACGATTGAATTCGATTGCGGTATCGATACGGGGGGATTCGGCCCCTGGATGTACGATGCTTATGATGCCACCCCGTATATTCATGATTTCAACCCCGACAGGGGAGTCTACGCATATGCGGCAATCGTCTGGAATACCCCTCCCTTAGGGGACGGCTTCGTTGACGGCTCAGGACACGCCAGTTTCGGCACCTGCACCGCAGAAAACACAGCAGTCCAGGCAGGGACGGCAGGTGTTACTGTCGAATTCAGTGACTTCGTCCTCGCCGGCCTGCAGAAGATTAACTGGGGCCAGTTGGGGCAAAGCATGGACCGCCGGAACTATACCGGCGGCACCGGCACCATCAGGGTTGACGGGGTGAATAAACTTACTGTTACCGATGCCCGCATCACCATGGACGTCAACTGGACCCCTCCCGCCGGCAATGACAGCGGCGTCACCGGCTCAGGCTGGGGGACCATCGACCCGATAAACAGCGACCCGGTATGGGTCGCCGAGTTCGACAATGGCAACGGCCAGGTGGAATTCATCTTCGATTCCTTCAGCCCGGTCGTCCAAAATTACTGGGGCTATTATGAAACACTCCTGACGGTCAAGGGCGCGCCTCACATCGAAGCCCTCAACCATCTGCCGGTTATACAGCCCGGAATTCTTGAATTCCCTGATTCACATATTATCCTCGATATCGACTCGTTCGCCAACGGCGGACTGAACGGCGACCAGAACATGTTCTTCGCCAGCCGGCGGCTGGTCAATCCGGGAGGTTTGGCTCCCGCCGGAATACAGAATGTCTTACCCGTCTGCTACTGGGAACTCGCCACCGTCCTTGACGCTATCGAGACGGATATCATTTTCGGACTTGACGGGCTGGCCGGTTTACCGTCAGTCGACTATCTCAGAATACTCCGGCGGGAAAGCGCCGATGATGCATGGGAGGTGCTGCCGACTCTCGTCGACGGAATAAATCTGAGGGTAAACGGCATTACGGAAACAGGGCTGGGCGAATTCGCTCTCGGGGAAGTGCCCGGCCGTACTTTATACCTGTGGGCAAATAACCGAGGGAACATCAGTCTCGAAGCGGGTTCCTACGATTTTCCAGAGGACGGAATCACTCAACTTGCTTATCCTCACGGGACAGTCGTTCAACTGACAGCAACACCGGCGGAAGGATTTGTCTTTCTCAATTGGACAAATGCAGACAATAACGTCAATTACGGATTTACTCCAACCCTCGACGTTACCGTGGACCAGAATACCTGGAGAGTGGCGAATTTCGTTGTCGACCCGGAGACCGACTGGCTGCGCCAGCGAGGTAATATCGATGGTACGGTTTCGGGAGAAGATATTGCCGCAGATACCATATCGGGCAGCGTTTATGTAGTCGGTGGCTGCAATTCACTCATCGAAGGCGAGATTATGGAAGGCGGACGCGATGAATTTCTCATCAAATACGACCAGGACGGTAACGAACTCTGGCTGAAGGAGGTCGGCAGCCTTACCGAAACACCTGAGGGAGTCGCCGTTTCGGGAGACGGGTACATCTACACCGTCGGCACACAAAGCACAGATATGTGGGGAAGCTTAGGGGTAGATGCTTATATCCGGAGGTATGACAGTAACGGAAATTCAGACTGGTTGCTGCCGGTGGGAACCGAGGGGAAAGAGTACGGTACCGCTATCACCATCGACAACAACTATGATATATACCTTACCGGATACACCGACAGCGATATCGACGGAGCTGGAGATGATGTTTCAGCCGGCGGTTTCGATGCATTCGTTTCCAGGTATGACAATAGCGGTAGCCTCATATGGACTCACCAGGTCGGGTCCGCCGGTGATGATAAAGGTTCGGCGGTCGCGGTAGATGTCGAAGGTAATGTTTACCTCGCCGGTACCGTCGCCGGAACAATCGACGGGCAGACATCCGCCGGCGGGAATGATGCCTTCATCAGGAAATACAGCAGTACCGGCGAGGTGTTGTGGACCCGGCAGTTCGGCTCAATTTCCACCGATGAAGCAACAGGGCTGGTGGTGGATATCGATGGTGTCTATTGTACCGGGAACGCCTGGGGCGACCTGACCAGTTCCAGCAGTTACGGAATCAGGCAAGCCTTCTTGAGAATGTATGACAGCGAAGGCACACCGGAATGGACTACGATGCTGCTAGGAGGAAATCAGGTAAGTCTGGAGGATGTTTCGTTCGATGACGCACACAATATCGTTGTCGGAGGGAGCATCTACCCGGCCTTCGCCGGAGAGATTTCGTCAGGCGGAGGCGATGTCTTCCTGGCGAAATATGACCGTATTCTCGGCAATCAGTTATGGCTGCATCAGTTCGGTTCGCCAACCCATGACTACTTGAAAGGAGTTGCCTGCTTCGACTATTCTCTTTACTTTACGGGTTCGACATCGGGTATTATCACCCCTCAACCCGGGGTTAACGGCAATGATGTTTTTTCAGGTAAGTTGACACCAGCAACGTATCCTGAAATCAGCCTGGAGGGAAACGCTATCGAGATTAAATCGGGAGACGACACGCCGTCCCTGGAAGACTTCACCGATTTCGGCAGTACCGGCGTGTCTGCCGGAACAGTCAGCCGTACCTACTCCATCAATAATACCGGCTCCGGGACACTGACGCTTACCGGCGACCCGCTTGTTTCTATCGGGGGAACCGATGCCGCCGATTTCACCGTGACGGTACCGCCGGTGCCGCAGATTGACGCTATGGGTTCGACGACGTTCACGGTTGTGTTCGACCCGGCAGCGACCGGTTTACGAACGGCGATGGTAACGATTGTCAATGATGACATGGATGAAAACCCTTACGCCTTTACTATCCAGGGAACGGGGACTTACGCGGACGCAGGAACAATAATCAGCGGCGAGGTACGCGGAACGAACGGGGCTGTCCTCGTCGGGGTTTCGGTAACGATGGACGGAGACCAGTCCGTATTTACCGATGGTGACGGCATATACCGGATTGAAGTCAGTGAGACCGGTACCCATACCCTCGTCGCGGGAAAACCGGGATTTCAATCCGAAACACAAACAGTCGACGTAACGACCCTTTTCGAAGCCTGTCCTCTTGATTTCAAAGGAATACACGGACTGGTACCGGAAGTTCCGAAGTTCTCTTACGTTTTATCCTGTATCAATAAGTGGAAATATCCGATGACAGGATTAGAACTGGATTCAAGCACCGTGTTACGGGTCGTCAACGCCTGGAAGGTGCCGATTACCCATTAGGCTGACGGCTTATCGGTCATACGTAAGGCGGGTACCCGGAAATATGATATTATGAAAGCCCGGAGCCGGAAACGAATCGTTTCCGGCTCCGGGTGAAAAGCGGTTCTTTTCTCCTGTGAAATTATTGCTTGACAAAATGAAACGTATGTCAATATAATAAAAAAAACTCCAAGTCATTCTTTCCCAAATCCCTTTGTGATGTTGTCATTCATGCACCGTTGTTGATATATTGCCCGGATTTTCCTGTATGTCAAAATATATTTTTGTAACCGGTGGTGTTGTAAGTTCCGTAGGTAAGGGTATAACTGTCGCTTCGCTGGGAACTATCCTGAAAAGTCGGAACATCTCCGTATCTCTCATGAAACTTGACCCGTATCTCAATGTAGACCCGGGCACCATGTCACCCTACCAGCACGGAGAAGTATTCGTCACTCAGGACGGAGCTGAAACGGACCTCGATCTTGGAAATTATGAACGATTCGTCGATATCAACCTTACC
>CAYXEG010000097.1:0-12257 GCA_964463875.1 uncultured Dehalococcoidales bacterium | reverse complement strand
AAATAGCTCCTGAAATGGGGGCAGGTGAGCCGTATTTCTGAAAATTATTGCCCATGTAGGTTCCCTGGTTGAAACCGCTCATGATTTTATAATCGGTTCCAACCGGGCCGAACATGCCGGACTGGTCGCCGGTAGCGGCATTGTTATCAATATCGAAGGCAACCGCAATCGACTGGTTACTGAAGGTAAAATCAGCCGCTGCGGTGAAACGGACGTAGAGGTTCGTATCGTCTGCGAGATAATCGAGTCCGGTCACCTCAGGAACGCCGTTCGCGTCGGTATCGGGGTCATCAACGGTCGGAGTCAAAGGCCAGGTCGGTTCTCCGGGAGGATTCCCCCCCGGCTCATCACCCTGCGGCACGCCGTAAGGGAAAATGTCGCTGCCGTAGGGAGCGGCTATGAAACTGTTCGCGCCGCCGGCAAGAAAATAGAGCGTATTCGACATGGCGCTGACTCGAAGAATTAACTGCCCGTAGGGAGAGTTAATTGAAAAAGCTGAAGCAGGTATGGTAAAGCTGAGAACCGAAACAGGTTCGGTATAGGAGAGTGTTCGGGTTCCGTAAAATTCCTGCACCGGGTTTGCATTCGGGTCGGCTCTGCCAATACTCAGCGTTAAGGAGCCTGAAAACGTTCCGTCAACCTGGATAAAACCCGTCCAGTCCCCTGCCAGGTAGTCGACGGTATCAGTCGCATAGACAGGATACGTTCCGAGTGACAGGTCGTTGGCAAACCATTGCGTTTGACCGGTCGGGCTGTCCGGAGCCAATACCAGCTTGGCATCGGTCGTTATAAAAAATGTTTGACCGGTGGCTGGTCCATCCGCCCCGGCGGTTGCCGCCGGCAGGGCGGCGCCGGCCATCGATGCCAGCATCAGGGTACTCAGTATCGTCCTCAGAATCCTCTTAAACATGACGCTCTACTCCTCCGATAGAATCATTTAACTCCGTTAATGAATATTGATTATGCATATTATTCGGGTATGAACATAAAAATACCGGCTTTACCAGCCGGTTCATTCGAACATCCAGTTGTTCAATACCAAACACCAGCACACCCCACCCGTAAGTCAATTGTTCTTCCCGGATTCCCCGTAGTGCTTGAAAAGGTCAAATGTTTGAACCTCAGAATCCAAACATTAAAAAGAAAATACCACAGGTCAAGACTTAATACAAGAGGCTATCCTTTCACTTTACTGTCACAATCTTTAATACCTGTCATGTTCTAAAAACATTTTCTTTACGAAATGATAACATACTTTTGGACGGTTCGTACACCCGAAAGTATAAAGAAAAAATAAAAGTGCTCCCCCAAAAGGAAGCACTTTTTTCAGCGATTCGGTTTTTTCAGGGCTGCTGCGGATTCTTCCAGGCGCTGATGACCGTTAGCACCTTGTCCATCCCAAGTCCGAGAACCCCATCCGGCGGGAACTGCCACCGGTTGATACAGGCCAGCACGTAGGAAAGATCCGGTGCATTCGGTACCAGCCCGGTATTTCCCCGGAAATGAAGCGCTACATCCTCATTCAAGTCGGTGACCGTTACTTCCAGGGAAGTATCCCGGTAGCCGGCCAGGCTCGCTGTTACCGTATAGGTTCCCGGAGAAGTTACCTCTATCCGGTAGATTCCCTGGGCATCGCTTGTCACCGGTGGTTTGCTTTCGAGCGTGACCGTTACTCCGGCCAGAATCTCACCGTCAGCACTCCGGATTTCGCCGGTAATGAAAGCACTAAGGAGTTCCAGGGCAAAATCAATCTTCGTTTTCGTTTCACCGGCAAGGATAGAAACAAGCGTTGCGTTCTCGTAATCCGTGCAATCGTAGTATTGGGAGGCATATTCCGGGGCCGGTTGTGCCCAGATTCTGTAGGTGCCTTCGGATACAATAATATTGTAGGTTCCATTAATGTCAGTCATGACAGGCGGAACTCCCCAGTCTATCCCGTAATCGAAGGCATGGACCTGAACCCCTTCTATACCGGCGCCGGTATCGGCGTCGGTAACCGTTCCTGATATGGTTGCTCCCGGCTTAAGACTGAAATTAACGTCGGTAACGATTGAATGGTCACTGATAGTAACTAACTCTTTATTGTAGGTCATTGGATATACATCCGGTTGAACACGCACGGCGTAGACGCCATCAGGAACCGGAATAACATAATATCCATTGGCATCGGTGGCATCCGACCCGTCAAACGTGTATGTAGAATTGTTTAAGGCAACAACAACGGCACCGACGACAGGGTTTCCCGTACCGTTATCGGTAACCTGCCCTGAAATAACGCCGATAGAGGGGTCATAACCGGTCGCCGGAAAGACGGCCGTCACCACCCCCGAATTAACCGGATTAGTAGCGGTCGCTCCTTCAACGGTAAAGAAATCCGCCGGGACGCCCTCGAAGGTGTAGCCGGGTTCGGCTGCCAGATTAATCGTCGCCGTGTAGACGGTCGAGGGCATGAACGGGTTGTCGGCCGGACTCCAGGCGACCGTCCCGGTGAACTGGTCGGTCGAGGTTATGACGGAAACCGGGATACTCCCGACTGCCGGAGCTTCGACACCCGGTATGGCGCTTATCGAAACCGGCTCCGGAGGTTCGGAAACGGTGAATGTTCCGGTGGTTATAAGGTAAGACCAGCCCTCCGTCAGGGTAGCGGGGGGATTAACCCAGGTTTCTGTTTCTCCGATACGGTAGTTCTGAAAGACGATTGTCTGCCAGTCCCCGGTTGCTTCGCTCCCGGTAAAGGGGAAAGCAGTTGTTAACTCACCGGCTTGCGTCGTTGTTGCCAGTTGTGAGCCGGCCA
The DNA here is from genome assembly GCA_964463875.1 of uncultured Dehalococcoidales bacterium. Taxonomy (GTDB): domain Bacteria; phylum Chloroflexota; class Dehalococcoidia; order Dehalococcoidales; family UBA2162; genus MGML01. Next base: position 9,463 of record CAYXEG010000097.1, on the reverse strand, counting down.
GGTTGCCGGCGCCGTCATAAAATGCCACGCCGTACTGATGAGCCGGCAGGAAACCGCTCCCTTTCATGTTTGCGGCAATAGCACCCGGAACGGAAAATACGGATGCAGGCACCGTGCAGGAGGCATCGGCATAGGGAAGCCAGGCCGGCAGGGTGGCAGCCGCGGCAGCATCAGCTTTGAGCAAGCCCCAACCGTTGATGTTACGGTCACTTCCGGGATAACCTGCCTGGGTGGTTGTTTCCATGGCATGCCGTATCTGGGCCGGCGTCCACGACGGATTCTTCTGTTTCAGCAGCGCCCCGACACCTGCCGCCAGGGGCGAGGCCATGCTGGTACCCTGCATCAAATAATAGTACCCGGCCGTATCTATAATACGGGTCGGATCGTTGACATCCGCGGCACCGCGGTGACGAGCTGAGACTATGCCTGCCCCGGGAGCAACAAAAGACGGTATTTGCGGGGCGCCGGCGGCTTGGTCGACCCTGGGTCCCCGGCTGCTGAAATCAGCAACACTCCATTCATCCAGTAAATCACCGTACGTATGCCATGTGTCACTCGAGTCAGACCATCCCCATCGTGAAACGTAAGCCCCGACTGCGATAGCGCTATCCGCCTCTGCCGGACTGATAAGCGTGTAATAAGGGTCAGGATATTCGAATGTCCCGGGGATGCTTGAAATATTGGAGTAAATATGATACTCCTTCGGTGTATCAGTATAGTTTAAAACTACAAGACCATACCAACCAGGACTGAGATTATGCCAGCCACCGTTATAGGTTTCCATAATGAAGGCATGAGTATCCCGCGGGCTTGTCCCGCAGCCATACTGGATAATCTCAGGTGCAAGAAAATTCCCCAGCCCATCCTGGATAATCAGAAACAAATCTTCATTGGTTCCTTGAGAATCATTCCATACCATGTTAAACGAGAAAGGGCACGACTGGTCCAGGTAAAACCAGTGCAGGGTATAACTCTGTGCAGATACTGTCCCTGTAACGTGTAATCCTCTGGTAGCTTCGTTACCAGCCGACGTAAAAACGGTCGCCCCCTGGGAAACAGCGTAATCGACTGCCTGGCATTTAGCATCGGAGCCGTCATGGAATACGCTCCAGCCGCCGTAACTGACATTGATGATATCAGCCTGGTAAACGTCGACTGCTTCCACAATTGCTGCAACCATCGCTGCCATCGTCGCCGAGGCATTTTGATCGTTGCCTACTTTTAAAAATACAAGATCAGCTCCAAGTGCTGTCCCCCGGTAATACAAGTCTCCAACTCCCCTGCCGAGAGCCGAGGCGGCAACGTGCGTGCCATGACCGGTTACTGTTGATCTCACTTCATTGTCGAGGGACGGATAGGCGGAATAATCTTTCACTATCGCCGTAGCCGGTATATCCGGGTGCCGGTCGTTCGTGTTTGAGTAGTTAAAGTCGAGGGACGAATCAATGACGGCAACCGTCACCCCGGTACCATCGTAGCCGCTGGTCCAGACTGGTTCGAGATTCATCACACCACCGGCGACATCGTTCTGGGGAAACACCTGACGCTCGGCAGTATCGAGGCGGGTAATATACTCCTTTGCCGCCAGTTGTTCGAGCCGGTCGACCGGCATATCGGTCAGGAAGAACCCCTGGGGATGCTGCCCGACCGGCGGCACCCACGTCTCCGGGTACGGAATCATACCAAGCGATTTCATTTCCTCCAGCTGGCTCTCTGTCGGCGGTTCGTCCATGTAGACGTACACCAGTTCCGAGACAAGCTCTTCCGGATCGGTAAAGGCAGGGTATATCTCTTCGATAAGACGGTCAGAAGGTTCCGCTCTCCCCTGGAGCGATTGCTTGACCGTTACCCTCAGATGCAACTCAGGGTTTACCTTCGGATTATTCGTAATCTCAGGCCGTTCGGATTGAGCCGAAGCCGGCCGGCTTTCGAACCCCGGAGCACCTCCGAGAACCATCGAAAATGCCAGAATCAGCGAAAATAGAAACGAGAGTACCTTCATGAATCACCCTCCCTGTCTGGTATGTGCCGCTCCGGCGGCTGGTTCATTGTATCCGGCAAAGGAATTATTTCCTCGGCAAGCTCGACCCTGACGATGAACTCCAGGGCTTCCACCTGCTTCAGCTTATCCGCCGGTATATCCGCCAGCAAAAAACCGGCCGGATGCGCTCCCGCCGGAGGAACCCAGGAATGAGAAAATACGGTTACCCCCATCTCCTCCAGGTCTTCGAGCTGACCGGATGAAGGGGTCTCGGAAAAATACAGGTAAACTCTTCTTTCAGACGAACCGGTTGTATTCATATCGGTACCTGATTCTTCGTTTATTTCCTGTCCCGCCGGCCTTTCATTTAGTTCGCCGGAAGAACAGCCTCCACAAAAAGAGAGCGCTCCGCCGATAATGACGGCAACCGCAATCAGCCGCGCAACAGGCTTAACCATTTTCTTTCCGTCTGTGTGGTTCATCTTCGCATATAACGGTTCTGATTTATACAACTAAGAAGTAAAAAACAGCTATATAATACATGAGAGAATATGATAATGCAACAACAGAATATTTTTGCTTTACTGAGAAAAATGCAGTTTTTCACATTAATTATGAGCACCGTTATTTCTCTTTGTCTGCCAGTGCCTGATAGTACCTGAAAATGCATTTCAGACACGATACATATTGATTTACTCAGGTTAAGATATCTTCACATCTATATGGTTACTTATACCCGGCGGCTTGTCCGGAGGTATCAGTTCAGTACACTTGGTTTTTATAAACCGGATTTGTTATTATAGAGAATCGGCATTCCCAAATCAGCCGTAAAGGACGGGTACATGACAACAGATACGAAACGGGGCAGGGTACTCATGGTGCAGGGTACGGCGTCATCCGCCGGAAAGAGCATCCTCGTGACCGCTCTCTGCCGCATCTTCAGACAGGACGGCTTCCGGGTTGCCCCTTTCAAGTCCCAGAACATGTCCCTCAACTCCTTCGTCACCCGCCAGGGAGGGGAAATCGGCCGGGCGCAGGTCGTGCAGGCGGAAGCCGCCGGTATCGAGCCGACCGTCGACATGAACCCGATTCTCCTGAAGCCGGAAGCGGACAGCAAATCGCAGGTCATCGTCATGGGCAGGGTCATGGATACCCTCGAAGCGAAGAAGTACTACACCCACCGGGACGAACTCCTGGAAATCGTCTCCGGCGCCCTCGACCGGTTACGCTCGGAATACGAGGTCGTCGTCATCGAAGGCGCCGGCAGCGCCGCCGAGGTCAACCTCAAGGACCGGGAAATCGTAAACATGCGGATTGCGAAGCTGGCTAAATCGCCGGTGCTGCTGGTCGGCGATATCGACCGGGGAGGCATCTTCGCTTCGCTCATCGGCACCGTCGATTTACTGACGCAGGAAGAACGGAACCTAGTCAAAGGCCTCGTCATCAACAAATTCCGGGGTGATATCAGCCTCTTTGAATCAGGCGTCCGCTTCATCGAGGAAAAATCCGGCATACCGGTACTCGGTGTCGTGCCGTATTTCCGGGATATCGCCATCGCCCAGGAAGACTCGGTCTACCTCGACGACCGGGCGGCAACCGCCGGGGATATCGATATCGCCGTGCTCCGCCTGCCCCACATCTCCAATTATGATGATTTCGACCCCCTTGAGCGTAACGGCTGCCAGGTACGCTACGTCTCGTCAAAGCGCGATATGGGTACGCCTCACCTCATCATCCTCCCCGGCAGCAAGAGCACCATCGCCGATATCAAATTTCTCCGCCGGAGCGGCCTTGCCGATGAAATCATCCGGCTTTCCCGGAACGGCACGCCGGTAATGGGCGTCTGCGGAGGCTTCCAGGCGTTGGGAAAAAGAATCGAAGACCCGCTCGGAATCGAATCGGCCGACGGTGGAACCGAAGGGCTGAATCTGCTCGACATGGTCACCGTCTTCGCCCGGGAAAAGACCACCACCCAGGTGAAAGGGACCGTCAGCTCGCCAAGAGGAATACTGGCGGACGCCGCCGGGCGGACGATTAACGGTTACGAGATTCACATGGGCGAAACGAGCCGGTGCCGCGAAGAAAGTCCGTTCACCATCCTTGAAACGCCGAACGGCAAATCCGGCTACCCGGACGGGGCAATAAACGCCGCCGGCACCATTCTCGGCACCTACATCCACGGTATTTTCAACAGCGACGGCTTTCGCGCCGGATTCTTGAACGGACTCAGGAACTACCACCGGCTGCCGCTTCCCTCTGTATATAATAAGGAAGAGAAAGAAATGGAGTACGACAAGCTCGCCGACCACGTGCGGAACAGCCTCGATATAAAAAAGGTGTACGAAATTCTCGAACTGGGTATCCGTGATTGATTTGTTAACTCAATCATTTACGTCTATAATTGGGCCGTAATGAGCGGGACAGGATTACTCAACCGGAACGATAGTCTGCTGCGAAACAGATGGTATCTGTTATGTATTGCTATCGTTACCTGTACGATCCTCCTCGCCGGCATTTTTCTCTGGAACAGCCGCGGACAGCCGCTATCGCTCGGCCAAACCGATGCCACCGTCGAACCCTGGTACCGCGGCCCGGACAACGCCCCGGTGACACTTGACCTCTACCCTGATTTCCTGTGCAGTGTCTGCCTGGAAAAGGAGCGACTGGCGGTAAGAATCGCCCGAGAATACGAAGGGAAAGTCCGGCTCGTCTATCATCATTACCCGACCTCCCCTCTTTCCGGATTGATTGCCGAAGCCCTCGAAGCCGCCGGCGAACAGGGAAAATTCTGGGAACTGCATGACCGGCTTATCGACGCTTCGGAAAACGATATTTACGAGGTGGTATCCTCAGCCATCAACGTCGGCCTTGACCCGGAAGAGTATGCCCTCTCGAAGATAATCGACGAAGCTGAAGCCATCGGTATGGATATCACTCGACTCGTCGAAGCCATCGGCAGCAACCGCTTCATCGAAAAGGTCGGAACCGCCCGGCAGGAAGCGATTGCCGCCGGTGTCACCGGCGCCTCGGTCTTTATCAACGGTAAAGAGTTCGGAGGCGCGTCTGCCACATACGAAGACTTTCACGCCGCCGTCGTTAAAGAACTCGCTTCCTCTTCCGGCAGCTCACCGGAAGATTATTGACAAAAATACAAAATGGTGTCTATATAGTGATTACCATATATTATGTTAAAAATTAACGTTTGCTCCGGCTCTTCGGACAACAGACTACCTTAAAAAAGCGTTAATCGAATATAACCATCCCGCACCTTCTCCCGAAGGAGGTGGCAATAATGGTTGTAAAAAGGCACGGAAGATGTTGAAACAGGCAGTATTTTCAGGTGCCTTTTGCGTTTCCACCCCGAATACCCGGTTGTGGCAGCCCTGTCTGCCGGAAAGGAGGCGAATCGTTGAGAGTTTTCACATAGCAGCCTGAATCATTACCAGGAAAAAGGATGGTTGGTATCACCCGAGTAATTGACATCAATTCATCGATAGAGGAGATGAATCGAAAATGATTAAAAAACTACTATGGACAGCGGTATGTTGCCTGATGGCGGTATCGCTCGTAATCATGTCCTGTGAAACGGAGAAGGCCGAAGGAACGGTTACCGAAGAAGGTACCGGACAGGTCGTTACCATCGGAGGCGAAGAAGAAAAAGAACCGGTTGAAATCAAGCCGGAGGAGGTAAAAGCCGAGACGGATAAACCGCAATACGGCGGGACCATCACCATCCGGGAGATTACTGACCCGCTGTGCTGCGACAGCGCCGTTAACAAGATGATGACCGGCGGGGCTGTCCTGTGGTATGCCTATGAGCAGTTATTGAAGTTCGACTGGGCGCGGGGTCCGGCCGGTACCGGCGAATTCACCAACCTCGCCGTCAGCAGTCCGGAAGCCCAGATGGGAGGAGAACTGGTCGAGAGCGTGGAGAAGCCCAGCCCGGAAGTCTGGATTCTCAATATCCGCCAGGGAGTGCTCTACCAGGACACCGGTACCGAGGCGGGGAAACTGGTAGGAAGCCGGGAGATGACCGCCGACGATGTCGCCTGGGCTTTCGAGAGAAACGTCCATCACCCTGATTCGGCAATCCAGGTACTTCAGCCGCGTTGCGCGGCCGCCTTCGTCATCGAAAAGACCGGCCCCTGGCAGGTAACCTTCACTACTCCGGTGCAACCCATTACCGCCCAGTGGTGGGTAATCGAGGGCGGCGGCTTCGGCTTCCTCTATCCCCGTGAAGTCGTCGAGAAATACGGCGACCTGAACGACTGGCGAAATACCGTCGGCACCGGCCCCTGGATTCTCGATGACTGGGTGCCGAATACCTCGCTGACCTTCCGGCGCAATCCCAACTACTGGGGTATCAACCCGGTCGGCCCCGGCAAGGGCGACCAGCTTCCTTACGCTGATTTTGTTAAAAGGCTGATAATTCCTGATACCTCGACCACCCTGGCGGCATTGCGTACCGGAAAGATAGACATGTTCGGCCCCACCACCTACGATACCTTCGAAGAACTGCAGCGTACCGCCCCGGAACTGGAGTACCAGGAGTACCTGGGCGACGGCTTTGCCAACGCTCATGCCGTCAACTTCAATCTCGCCGATAAAACGAAACCCTGGGCTGACGTCCGGGTACGCCAGGCGCTGATGATGGCAATCGACTACGATACCATCGTCGATGATTACTTCAAGGGCAGAGCGGAAAAAGATACCGTCCTCGTTAACCGGAACTTCGAAGGAGTAGGCTATGTACCGCTCGGCGAGATGGCCGAATCGGTCCGGTCGCTCTACGTGTACAACCCGGAGAAGTCGAAGCAACTCCTGACGGAAGCCGGTTTCCCTGATGGATTCAAGGCTGACGTCCTCGTCCCAAGTGTCCCGACCGACATGGCGGACCAGGCTTCCATTATTAAAAACATGTGGGAGAAAGTCGGTATCGACCTGAGTATCGTACCTACCGAGTCGAGCGCCCTCACCGCCATCGTCACCCGTTCCTTTGCCTGGAACGATATGTTCTACGGAACTTTCTCGGGCGGCACGGTCGGCTCGTTCGGTTTCTCCCTCTACACCTACCTCGGTTACTACCGGGGCGATAACCGTCCCCAGTTCGCCAGCAGAACCGATCCGAACGGCACGCCGGACCCGAGAATCGAAAAAGCCTTTGCCGCCATGATGGACAATATCTACGTCAACTGGCCGGCTGCTTATAAGGAAGTCGAAAATCTCCGTCCATACCTGATTGAGCAGGCTTTCAAGATACCCTTCCCCCAGCCGTACTCCTACAATCTCTGGTGGCCCTGGGTAAAAAACACCTACGGACAGGGAGCTGCCGGATACCTGCTGAAATATTACTGGGTAGACCGGGCCCTGAAAAAAACAATGGGCTACTGATTATTGGCAGGAAACTGCAAACAACGAGGGCTGGATATACTACCGGTATCCCGGATATCCAGCCCTTCTTCATTATCGTCTCGAAATATATCACAATACTATCACGATACCTGCTCTCTGAAATTGATATATCGTTTTACTTTCGGCTATACTAATAAAAATCCGTAAGATGAACTGAACCCGGTTCATTGTGCCACTCACAACTCGGAAACGCTGAAGCCGGGTGATATATATTCGAAACGATAAATTTTTAACTTTATGGCAATCATCAATAACAACAACGGACGTTTCAGGAACCTGAAGACTTTCAGTTCTTTCAGCATTCCCGCTTACCGCATGTACTTCTTCGGCATGATTGGTCAGTGGAGTTCCTTCAGCATGGAGCAGGTCGCCCGGACCTACCTTGTCTACGAAATCACCGATTCCGCGGCGATGCTCGGTATCATTGGCCTTTCCGGCGCCGTGCCGATGCTCATTCTTTCGCTGTTCGGAGGAGCCATCGCCGACCGGGTTGCCAAGAAAATGGTGATTCAGTTAAGCCAGATTGGCATGACGATAGTCTTCCTCGGCTACGCCCTGGCGGTTAATACCGGCTACCTCACTAAAGCCCATCCCGAAAGCTGGTGGGTGTTGATGCTGGGAGGCGTGCTGATGGGCTCCATCATCGCCCTCGCCATGCCTTCCCGCGGAGCTATTATTCCGGAACTGGTCGACCGCGAACGGCTGATGAACGCCATCTCCCTCAACACCATGGGCATGAGCTTCTTCCAGCTTGCCGGGCCGGCCATCGCCGGGTACGTTATCGGCGGCCTGGGCTACGCCAGTATCTTCTACCTCATGGCCGGTCTGAACGCCCTGGCTATCATCTTTACTTCGTTCCTGCCAAAAATCCCGCCGATAGATGTTGCCCGTAAGAACGTCCTCGGTGAAATCAAGGAAGGGGTTAAGTACATCGCCGCCAACCGGACGATTTTTCTCGTTCTCCTCTTCTTCATCGCCTCGATTCTCCTTGCCATGCCGTTCCAGATGCTGATGCCGATTTTCGCCCGGGATATCCTCATGGTCGGCGTCGAAGGACAGGGCACCCTGATGAGCATGTCCGGTGTCGGAGCAATCGTCGCCTCGCTGGTACTGGCTTCTCTTCCTGCGAAAAATCGCGGCTTGCTGTTATTGATTTCGAACATTATCATGGGCGCAGCCCTCGTTGTTTTCGCCTTCTCTGTCTCCTGGCCTCTCTCGATGGGCATGATGGTACTGGTCGGTGTCGGGCGCATCGGCGGAAATACCACCGGCAATGCCCTCCTGCAGACGCATACCGCTCCCGAATACCTCGGCCGCGTCATGAGCCTGATGATGCTCAACTTCGGCCTCAGCGGCCTCGGCACCTTTTTCGCCGGCATCCTCGCCGAAACGGTCAGCGCCCCCTGGGCTATCGGCGGCCTTGCCATGATACTGATAGCCATCTCGCTTGTCGCTATCGTCTCCCTGCCCGGATTCAGAAAACTGGATTAATACGACCGTTTTTTCTCTCGCATTGTATCTGGAAACGACACGTAAAAAAAATACCCGACAAAATTGGTCGGAAAAAGTTTATTTTTCCGGCAGATAGATATATAATCTAAAACAAATCGTTTTTTAACGACAGCCAGTAAAAACATCATTATGAAAGGAGAGAACCATGACGAAAACCTACAAATGCCTTAATCCCGTGGGAATCCAGAAACCGGTACAGATAAAACCACTGGCCAAACCACTGGATACCATCAAAGGCAAAACAATCTATCTCTGCATCAATGCCGGAGGCGACCAGGATATCACCATCCCCCTCCTGAAAAAACTTCCGGCGGAATATCCGGACACCAACTGGAAAGTGAAGAGGCAGTTCGGCTTCAGCGCCGAATTGACCGCTGAAGAAAGAAAGGGATGCGACGCCGTCATCGCCGGCGTCATATGGTGACATGGCGCCATCTGGGAACAGTTGTTCCAGGTAGCGGATGTTGAAAAAGCAGGTATCCCTATCGTATCCCTGATATACGAAGACCAGTCCGAATGCTTCCGGCAGGCAGCCCTCCTCGAAGGAGAACCTCACCT
>CAYXEG010000096.1:3412-12296 GCA_964463875.1 uncultured Dehalococcoidales bacterium | reverse complement strand
AACCGGTTCCGTTTCGTGAAAAAAGGGGAAAAAAACGAAAACGAATCGAGGCTGAATTAACAAAATATTAACCCGTAAATGGATTTTTAGACTCGAATCGTTCCCTTTTTAAGCAATGAACCTTAAAAAATGAATTCGCATCAGAACCGGACGGCTTGGTGACTTCTAAGGCACGTGAAATCTGAAAAATAGAAACAAAAAAACCCGTTTGTAACTTTGTTGAGAGAAATGAATTGGTCGGGGTGAGAGGATTCGAACCTCCGACCACTTGAACCCCATTCAAGTGCGTGGAATAATCCGGTAATACCTGCTAGAATCAGGTTTAGTGTCATACATAACCGACAATGTACAACGGATTCTCGCCGGACTGCCGCCGGGCGTGGAAATGGTAGCGGCAGTAAAGACGCGATCGCCGGAGGAAATCCTCGAAGCCATCGACGCCGGTATCACCATCCTCGGCGAAAACTACCTCCAGGAGGGCGAGAAAAACCGGCAGATTATCGGCGACCGCGCCCGCTGGCACTTCATCGGCCACCTCCAGAAAAACAAGGTAAAAAAAGCCGTCGAGCTGTTCGATATGATAGAGACAATCGATTCCCCGGACCTGGCCGGAATGATTAACCGGAGGTGCCGGGAAATCGGGAAGACCATGCCGGTGCTCATCGAGATAAACAGCGGCCGCGAGGTAAATAAGTCGGGCGTTTTCCCCGAGGAAACCGAAACCCTTGTCCGGGAAATCGTCGGGCAGGAGCATATCCGGGTCTCGGGTCTGATGACGATGGGTCCGGTTTCGGGCGACCCCGAAGATGCCCGCCCGTACTTCCGGGAAACACGCCAGGTATTTGAATCGCTGAAAAGCCTCAACCTGCCGGGAGTCGAAATGCGCTATCTCTCGATGGGCATGACGAATTCGTACCGGGTCGCCATCGAGGAAGGCGCCAACATCGTCCGGCTGGGGACACTGATATTCGGAGAGAGGAAGTAAAACATGGCAGCAATCGTATCCTTTGTTGGTATATCCCATTCGGGCAAGACCACCCTGATAGAAAAAGTCCTGCCGGAACTGACCGGGCGGGGCTACCGGGTGGCGACCATCAAGCACACCGCCGAGGAAGCGGCCATGGACGCGCCGGGTAAGGACACCTGGCGGCATATCGAAGCCGGCAGCAGCGCCACCGCCATCGGCTCCGATACCCGTATCGTCCTGATTAAACCGGTCAAGGAGAAATCGACCGTCGAGGAAATGGCCCGCCTGCTCGGCGAGGATTACGATATCATCATCACCGAAGGCTTTAAAAAGGGGAAATACCCCAAGATTGAAGTCCATCGAAAAGAAAACGGGGCGCCCCTCAAGGGTACGGACAACCTGGTCGCCGTCGCCACCGACGAACCGATGAATGTCACCGTGCCGCAGTTCTCGATTAACGACCCGAAAGCGGTCGCCGATTTCATTGAAAAGGAATTCATTGCTCCTCAGGGCGACATGCTTTCGCTCTACGTCAACGACGAACTGATGACGCTGACGAAATTTCCCTACGAGATAATATCGAACGTCTTCCAGGCAATGGCCAACTCGCTTAAAGGGGTGCAGGAAATAAAAACGCTTAAAATGTTCTTCAGAAAGAAACAGGGATAGAAAACACAGAAATTCGGAGATAGTATAGTATGGTTTCAACACTTGAATGGCTTTTAAACAGCTCTCCCTGGGTGGAGTACCGGACCCGGCTCGACCTGCTCGGGCAGCCGGAAACCGACCCGGACGTAATCGCCGCCCGCAGGGCGATGCTCGACCATCCCCTGGTACAAGGGTTGATTACCGAACTCGGCGGATGGCCGGGTAATCCGGGAACCGGCGTCAGCAAGGCAAGCCATCCCCTCAATAAGCTGGTGTTCCTGGCAGATATCGGCCTGACCATAGACGACCCCGGTATCAGCGCCATCACCGAACGAGTCCTTGCTCATCAGTCGCCCGAGGGCGCCTTCATGGTCGGTTCCGATAACGGCCGGAACTGGTCGTGGAAAAGTTGCGACTTCCCTTCCCTCAGCTACGCCCTGGTTAAAATGGGACTCGGCGGCAACCCCCGGGTAAAAACATCGGTTGACTGCCTGGCCCGTTACAGCTTCCCGAAAGGCTGGCCGTGCGTCATGTCGAGGGATATCGAGTGGTACACCGAGCCGGGGCCGTACGACGACTGCTGCCCGATTGTCAACATCATCGGCCTTAAAACCCTCACCCTCCTCCCTGAATTACAGGAGAGTAAGGCTGCCCGGGACGGAGCGGATACCCTGCTCGACCTCTGGGAAAACCACCGGACACAGCGACCGAACATGTTCGGTATCGGTAAACGCTTCGTCCTTCTCAAGGCTCCCTTCGTCTGGTACGATATCCTCCACATGCTGGAAGTCCTGACGCAGTTTCCCCGGGTACGAAACGATAAACGGCTCGCTGAAATGCTGAAAACCGTCCGGGACAAGGCCGATGAACAGAACCGATTCACCATCGAAACCCTCTCTCCCGGCTGGGAAAAGTGGGATTTCGGACAGGGCAGACAACCCTCGCCGTGGCTCACCTTCCTGGTGCACCGGATTTTTCAAAGAGCCGGAAACCCCCTTGTATAAGAACAAAAGTTCTTGTATAATAGTCCGGCGATGAACGAACCGAAAACAAATCGAACCTATCTCCTCGAAGAATACCGGTCGCGCATCAACCGGGTCATCGACTATATAGAATCGAACTTCGGCCGCGACCTTACCCTGAAGGAACTGGCGGATATCGCCGGTTTTTCGCCTTACCATTTCCACCGGATATTCAGCGGCGTTGTCGGTGAAACGCTCTACGGTTTCATCCAGCGCATCCGTCTCGAAAAGGCGGCTTCGAAACTGGTGCAGCAGCCCCGGACATCGATTACTCAAATCGGCCTCGAATGCGGCTTTACCAGTTCCTCTGCCTTCGCCCGCGCGTTCAGAGAACGGTATAGGGTCAGCGCCAGCGCCTGGCGGTCCGTCGTCTACAAGGAATACAGCAAGAACAAGAACAGCACAATGGAAAGCAAGGATTACCTGTCCGGCAGCAACCCCGGGAAAGACTTCGCTACCTACCCGTCCTATACTCAGAATAAATTTACCTGGAGGGTAGAAATGAAGGACGGAACCATGAAAACAGAGGTCGAAGTAAAGGAAATGCCGGAAATGACGGTCGCGTACGTCCGGCACATCGGCCCCTACAAAGCCCAGCCCAACGTGTTCCAGAACCTGTTTAACCGGCTCATGATCTGGGCGGGACCGAGAGGGCTGATGTCGCAGCCCGACCTCAAGGTTATTTCGGTGTACTACGACGACCCCGAGATAACCGACGATACTAAACTGAGGGTCGATGCCTGTATCAGCGTGCCGAAGGATACGAAGGTCGACGGGGAAGTCGGCAAAACCACCATCCCCGCCGGAAAATACGCCATCGGCCATTTCGAAGTCGGTGACACGGAATACCAGGACGCCTGGAATGCCATCTACAGCGGCTGGCTGCCGGAAAGCGGCTACCAGCCGGCGGACGGCCCCTGCTACGAACTCTATCCGGAGAACATGGACGAATCGGCCGAAAAACACCGGGTCGATATCTATATCCCGGTCAAACCGTTATAGCCTGGTCTCAACAGTCACTCGAAAAAGGGGTGCGTTTCTCAGTAATGACCCCTCTTTTTTCGTTCCCGAATCATAGAAATCGATTCCCGAATCATGTATACTATCGCCGGGGCAATCGATTTTTCGTGTTTTCTCGAAAAGCCCCCTGTTTATAATCAGCCGAAAGGATAGCGCCCGATGCCTGAAACGAACTCTGCCCTGCCGCCGCTGCGGGTACTCGACCTGACAGAGGGGGGCTGCATGCTGGGGGGACGGCTGCTCGGCGACGCTGGAGCCGATGTCCTGAAGATAGAAAAACCGGGAGGCAGCCCGTCGCGAATCGGGCCGTTCTACCATAATTCCGCCGACCCGCAGCATAGTCTTGCCTGGTACTGCTTCAACGCCAACAAGCGGGGTATCACCCTCGCCATCGAAACCCCCGAAGGCAAGGATTTGTTTCGCCGCCTCGCTGCCGGCGCCGATATCGTTCTTGAATCGTTTCAACCCGGCTACATGGATAAACTCGACCTCGGTTACGAACACCTTCGCGAGGTGAAACCCGACATCATTTATTGCGCTATCACGCCGTTCGGGCAGACAGGACCGAAATCGGGTTATCCCGCCTCCGAACTGACCGCCTGGGCGGCCAGCGGTTACCTCAACGCCTGCGGCGAGCCTGACCGGCCGCCGGTCTGGATAAGTGTCCCTCAGACATACCTCTTCGGCGGCTGCGAGGGAGCCATCGGCAGCCTGACCGCCTGCTACTGGCGGCTTACCTCGGGAGAAGGCCAGTTCGTCGATGTCTCGATGCAGGAAGCCGTGATTTCCGCCAACATGAACACCCTGCCCATGTGGGACAGCAATGGCATCGATTTCCGGAGGGTTGGTTCCGCCATCTACGTCGCCAGCACCGGCGTCCGGCAGCAGATATACTTCAAGTGCTGCGACGGCTACGTGATGATACTGGCTATCGGCGGCAATGAACCGTACCTGACCTCCTCTCCCGCCCTGGTGCGCTGGATGGACGAATCCGGCGAAGCGCCTGACTGGCTGAAACGGCTCGACTGGGCGACCGATTTCAATGCCTCGACCCTCACCCAGGAAACAGCCGATAAGGTCGGGGCGGCCATTGAAGCCTTCACTTCCTCCCGCACCAAGGAGGAACTCTACCTCAAGGGCGCGTTCGACTACGGTATCCTCATCGCTCCGGTCTCGACCACGAAAGACATCACCGAAGACCTCCAGCTTACCGGACGCCATTTCTGGGTGGATGTCCATCACCCGGAACTCGGCAGCGACCTTCCCTATTGCGGGCCGTTCATCCGGTTCAGTGAAACGCCCCTCGCCTGCTACCAGCGGGCGCCGTTAACCGGAGAACACAACCGGGAAATTTACGGGGGCGAACTGGGATTACCCGAAAACCAGCTTGCCGAACTTGAAGGAAAGGGCGTGATATAGCATGGAAAAACCAACCGGAAAAACCGCCTTCACCAGCCTGAAAATAGCCGAATTCGCCTGGATAGTCGTCGGCCCCTCCACCTCCCGCTACTTTGCCGAGCACGGGGCGACGGTGGTGAAGATTGAATCGCACAAGCGTCTCGATACCAACCGGGTCAACAGCCCGTTCGTGAATAACGTGCCGAATCCGGACAACAGCATGTTCTACGGCCGGCACAATCCCAACAAGCTCAGCGTCAGTATCGATTTGAAGAGTCCGGGCGGTCGTGAACTGGCATGGAAACTGATTGACTGGGCGGATATCGTCACCGAGTCGTTCTCCCCCGGCACCATGGAAAAATGGGGATTGGGATACGAGGACGTCCGGAAACGAAAGCCGGATATCATTTACTTCAGTTCCAGCATGCAGGGGCGGGGCGGGCCGCACTCCGGCTACGCCGGTTACGGCCAGAACGCCGTCAACTTCTGCGGCTTTACCGAACTGACCGGACAGCCCGACCGCGAACCGATCGCTCCCTACGGGGCTTACACCGATTACGTTTGCTGCCGCATCGCCGCTTTTTCGCTCCTGGCAGCCCTGATTCACCGGGAAAAAACCGGTCGGGGGCAGTACGTCGAGCAATCGCAATTCGAATCATCCATCCATTTCCTCATGCCGTCAATCATGGACTACCAGGTCAACGGCACGATTGCCGGACGGACGGGAAATCGAATCCCGACCGCCGCCCCTCACGGCGTCTTTCCCTGCAACGGAGCTGATAGCTGGATTGCCATCAGTATCGGCACGAACGACGAATGGCATCGGTTCTGTTCAACCATTGAAAAACCGGAGTTTTCGGCAGATGTAAAATTCGCAACCCTCGAAGCCCGCAAGCAGCATGAAGACGAACTCGAAAAAATCATTGCCGACTGGACATCCCGTTTCACCCGGGAGGAAGTAGAATCCCTCCTCCTCAGCGCCGATATCCCGGTTCACCGGGTATCGCGTCCTTCCGATGTTTATGCCGACCCGCAGCTTGCCGCCCGTCACTACTTCACCCCCCTGGAGCACGAGGTCATGGGAACCCGGCAGTTCGAGCCGCAATCGGATTTCATCCTCTCGAAAACACCCCGCCAGGTACGGCGTCCCTCACCACTCGTCGGCCAGCACAACGAGTACGTTTTCAAAGAACTGCTCGGTATGAGCGACGAGGAAATAGCCGACCACATTATCGACGGGTCGATTACCACCCAACTGGAGGGGACACTCAAGACGACTTTCTAGTCGTCCCGCGCTTCCGGGTTAGGTCCGCTTGAACTCCCGCTCAAGCTGGGCGGTGGTGAGACGGATAATGGTCGGCCGTCCGTGGGGACAGGTATTGGGCAGGGCCGTTTTTTCGAGTTGCCGGAGCAGTTCCCGCATTTCCTGGTCAGATAAAACCTGGCCGGCCTTGACCGCTCCGTGGCAGGCAATCGATTCCTGAACCTTCTCCCGCCAGTCGAACTCCCGGCCTTCCTCCGCAGCATCGAACAGTTCCTTCAGGGCCGCCTGCCAGTCTATTCCGCCGAGTACCGCCGGTACCGCCCTGACGAGATAGGTGCGGTCGCCGAACGGTTCGATGGTGAAACCAAATTCGGATAACTCGTTATACCAGACCGACAGCGCTGAGTCCTGTCCGGGCGAGACCTCCAGGGTAACCGGTTCGAGCAGTCCCTGGACGTCGACCGAGCGAGCCAGGCTCCCCTGCTGGATTCCGTCGTAGAGAACCCGCTCGTGGGCGGCATGCTGGTCTATTATGTATAGTCCCTCCGGACCTTCGGCGATGATGTAGGTACCGGCAATCTGTCCGACCAGCCGTAACGCCGGCAGCGACATGGACGGGGTCGGCTGTGTCCCGGCGAACCAGACCGGTTCGCTCCGGAGTGTCTCGTTTCGGGGAAGCGGGAGGGTAGTAAACAGGCCGGCCGGCCGATTTACCGGCGCACCATACACAGGCCGGATCTCCTCAATCGACGGTACCGGAGACCGATTGAGAATCGCCTGCCGCACCGCTTTCTGGACGGCGGCAAACACCGGCCGGTCATCCCGGAACTTTACCTCCGTCTTGGTCGGATGGATATTGACATCGACCTCTTTCGGAGAAATGGCGATATTGATAACCGCCATCGGGTGCTTCCCGACCATCATCAGGCCGTGATAGGCCTCTTCGACGGCATACGTCAGCAACCGGCTGTTTATCCAGCGCCGGTTGACAAAAAAACTCATGAAATTACGGTTTGCCCGGCTGACCGAGGGTGCTCCGACCAGGCCGTCGACCTTCAATCCGGCATGGTTCTGCCACTCCCCTTCGTCATTGCTGAGAGGAATCATCGCCGCCGACGTTTCCGCCCCGTAGATTTCGAACACAGCGTCGTTCAGGCGGCCCGTCCCAGGAGTTCGGAGATTGGTCCGGCCATCGACCGTCAGGGTAAAACTCACCTCCGGATAGGCGAGAGCATACTGAGTGACGATATTGGCAATATGACTGTTCTCGGTAGAAGTTGATTTCAGGAATTTCAATCGGGCCGGTACATTCCTCAGCAGGTCGCGCACCGTTACCGTCGTTCCCCGTGCCCTCCCCCGGCTGCCCGATTCGCCGGCGTTTCCTTCCTCCAGCAGCAGGTAACTGCCGGTCTCCCCTTCGGCAGCGGTAACGACTTCTATTTTCGAGACGGCGGCGATGCTGGGGAGGGCTTCGCCCCGGAAGCCGAGACTGCCGATGGCGTAGAGGTCGTCGAGGCTGGCTATCTTGCTGGTGGCGTGCCGCTGAAAAGCCGTTTCCAATTCTCCGACAGGAATGCCCGACCCGTCATCCGTCACCCGTATCAGGGCTGTTCCGCCGCCGGCTGTTTCGACGGTGATACGGCTTGCCCCGGCGTCGAGGGCGTTCTCGACCAGTTCCTTGACCACCGAAGCCGGCCGTTCGATGACTTCGCCAGCGGCAATCCGGTTGACCATGTCTCTATCGAGTATCCTTATGGTCATTTCTTCCACCCCTTTTGCTGGTATCATACACGTTTCCGTGTAAGATGTCAAGACGCACGTACGCTAAGCTGTTTTTTCCGTCTGGTCAATCCTCTCGAGAACGTCGTCGACGATATCCTCATACGAAACACGGTCGTCTCCTGAGGAGAGGGCTTCGAAGAAACGGGAGACCAGGTACATGAGGTATTTTTTCGCCGGAATTCCCGTTATCGCGCAGGTATAGGCAACAGTGAGGGCAGCGAGCGGTAAGGTACCGATAAGCATGAACCGGTTGTCACCGACCAGGTCGTCGATATTCCCGGCGCTCATCATTCCCATAAGTTCCCGGTGATAGCGATAGTATTCCTCCCCGAATTCCTTGAGAAACCAGCGGTCGTACGAGTTTTTCGTTTCCAGGACTCGTCGGTCTTGATACCTGACCGATCGACCGACACCGCTTTCCGGAAGCAACCCCTCGTCCCGGGCTTTCCGGTAGAGCGGCGTTCCCTCGACAGGTATCCAGGCATGCGAAAGATAGTTCGGATAGTTCGGCCGTCCGAGAAAATTCGAGAGATTCGCCGTCAGGAACATGATGTTATGGTACAGGTCGTTCATATTCATGAAAGGATGAAACGGAATAAAATGGAGCCACTGCGGGATACCGGCTTTTTCCAGCCTCCGGATGGCGAGTCGATTCATTTTTGGAGTCGTTCCTTTACTGAAAATATCGAGCGACCGCTGCGAACCGGCTTCGATACCGATTTCCTCAACGTACTCGTTGGCGATGCTTTCGCTGCCAGCCTTGGTCAGCAGCAGAGGTGCCTT
>CAYXEG010000096.1:0-3402 GCA_964463875.1 uncultured Dehalococcoidales bacterium | reverse complement strand
CGCTGTCCCGGAGTACCGGCAAAATACCGGCCGCTTTCCGTATCAGCGACGGATGGGCGCCGGTCGACCACTTCATGCCGAATCGTTTCATTATCCCGGCAATCGCTACCGCCCGACCGGCATCGGCCAGCGTCAGTTCGCCGGTCAGGTATACCTTCTCCGCTCCCAGCCGCTTCGCCTGTTCGACTTCGAGGCCGATTCTCTCCGGGTTTTTCATCCGGGCTGACGGGTACATATCCCGAATAGAGCAGAAAGCACAATGGAAGATACACCCTCGGCTTTCTTCGATATTGAACCAGCCGCCGTATTCGGATGCCGGGGGGAGCAGGTCCATCGCCGGGGGAGCGAGGCGGTCGATATCGATGAGCGGCCGGTCGGGATTGACGACAACCTTTTCTCCGTCGAAAAAGGTCACTCCCCGGATGCCATACAAGCTCTTCTGCCGGAAAAGGGCATCGAACAACTCTCCGGCGGTCTCTTCGCCTTCGCCCCGGACGACGGCTGTCACCGATGAGGCATGACAGATAGTCGCCTGGCGGTAAAGGCGCCCGGCGCTCGTTTCATGATTGGCCGTCGCACCGTGGCCGCCGATAACGACGTGGGCATTCACCCGAAAGGCTTCTTCGCAGATTCTCTCCGCTTCCTCGACGGCCGAGCTGTGAAGCGTGCAGCCGACGGCAAACGGCCTGAGTTTCTCCATCTCCTGCCGGATAATCCGGAATGTCTCTTCATATCCATACTTTTTTACGAGGCGGCAGCCGTCGATAATCCTGTCATCCGGAAACCCGATGTTTCTTAAACGGCCGGCAACCGACGCCAGGCCAAGCGGCTGGACAATCGATCTGTCGAGCTTGACCGGAGGGTTGATGAGAACGATGCTGTTATTCATGGGTGATTCGCAACTAATTTGATAGTACCACATTTTCCGGCCGCCCGTTATTGTTTTTCAAAATTGGGAAACAGACTTCTGCATACATTTAGTTGACAATGACGTCATTGTTGAAAACCCCGTATGTCGTAGATTCCGCATGAACGAAGTGAAATCGGGAGAGACTGAACCTTCTACCTCACTCAACATTATCGAAGAGGGATTTTCAGACAGCTTCAACAAGAGGGATTGAAAAATTTTTGTTATTTTCTGTATTCTCGTATCTGCCAACTAAAACTGAACAGTACCAATAGGAGGGATAACGAAACAGGAATTTTCAGAGAAGCAACCGCTCAGGGATTATTCGGTCTTTTCGAGGTTGGCGAAGCTGAGCAGGAGTTTCTTAACGGCGCCGTTGAAGGCTATAACAATTTCCGCATCGTCTTTCTTCGACTGGCAACTGACGACGATTCCCTTGCCGAACTGGGCATGGTAAACATGGTCGCCGGCGGCATAATCCATAGGAGGCGCCGTTTTTTCCGGCTCGGCAGCGGACGGCGGCTTGTTCCAGGAGTAAATAGAAGGCGTCACCTTCTCGTCACTCTCGTTTTTCCAGTCGCCTGTCGAAATCAGGTGCTTCGGGATATCGTTGAGGAAGCGGGACGGCTCGCTAATCTGGCTCCGGCCCATCAGCGTCCGGCGGAACGCCCTCACCAGGTAGACGCGCTTCTCGGCGCGGGTCACCCCGACGTAGCAGAGGCGGCGCTCCTCCTCCATCTGGGTCGGGTCATCGAACGTCCGGAAATGCGGCAGCAGGCCGTCCTCCATTCCGGCGATAAAGACCACCGGGAATTCCAGTCCCTTCGCCTGGTGGAGGGTTATCAGGGTCACGCCCGCCGCCGTTTCATCGAGGCCGTCGACGTCCGATACCAGCGTCACTTCTTCGAGGAAAGTCGCCAGGTCGTCTTTCGGGGACTCGCCGCCAAAATCCTTCTGGGCGACCGAGCGAAGTTCCATGACATTATCCCAGCGTTCTTTCCCCTCGCCGCTCGATTCGTCCTTGATGTACGTCTCATAACCGGAACGCTTTACCACCAGGTCGAACAGGTCGACCAGCTTCATATCGGCGCTTTTCACAATCAATTCTTCCATCAGTTCGCCGAAGGCTTTCAGCACCCGGGTGATATGGGAGTTGAAAGGCGATTTTGTCTCGTCGTAGTTTTCAGCTCCCATCATCTTGAGGGCTTCATACTGGGACAGGCCAATCGATTTCGCCCAGGCGGCCAGTTTCAACTGTGTCTGCTGCCCGATGCCCCGCTGGGGAACGTTGATGACCCTCATCAGGCCGACGCTGTCGTGAGGATTCTGGATAAGCCTGAGATAGGCAATAATGTCCTTGACTTCTCGCCGCTCGTAGAAGCGGGTCCCCGCTACCAGTTTATATGGCATGCCGTACTTCAGAAAAGCCTCTTCGAGGACGCGGGACTGGGCATTGGTGCGGTACATCACGGCGCAATCACCCAGGGTAAATTCGCCGCTCGCAACCAGCCGCTCCACCTCGCTGACAACGAACTGGGCTTCTTCCTGCTCGGTGTAGGTCTCGACCACCACCACCGACGTCCCTTCGTCATTCTGCGTCCAGAGATTGACCGGCTTGCGCTGGCGGTTTGCCTTGATGATATGGGAGGCAGTGTCGAGGATTATCTTGGTCGAACGGTAGTTTTCTTCGAGCATGATAACCCGGGCATCAGGGTAATCTTTCTCAAAATTGAGAATATTCCGGACGTCCGCTGCCCTCCAAGAATATATCGACTGGTCGGGGTCGCCGACCACACAGACATTGCGGTACTTGCCGCCGAGCTGGCGGATGAGTTCGTACTGGACAAGGTTGGTATCCTGGAATTCATCAACCATCAAGTGAACGTACCGATTCTGATAGCGTTCCAGAATCTCGGGATTGTTTCGAAAAAGAGAGACCGTCTTCATCAGCAGGTCATCGAAATCGAGGGCGTTACTGTTTTCCAGTAGGCGCTGGTAATTCTCGTAGACCCGGCTCACCACCTCGTCGAAATAGTTCCGGGCAGCTTTGTTAAACTCGTCGGGCGTAAGCATGCTGCTCTTCGCCGCTGAGATGGTAGCAATGACGGCCGACGGAGAATACTGCTTGGGGTCGAAATCGGCCTCGTGGATACTCCGCTTCACCAGCGATATCTGGTCGTCCCGGTCGTAAATAACGAAATTCGGCTCGACGCCGATGGCGCTGCCGCTTTGCCGGAGAATGCGAACGCAGATAGCGTGAAATGTCCCGAGGGTAATATCCTGAACCGAACCGCTGACCAGATGTCTCAGCCGTTCTTCCATTTCCCTGGCGGCCTTGTTGGTAAAGGTTACCGCCATGATGCTTCGAGGATTGACACCGCAAACCCTGATGAGGTAAGCGACGCGATGGGTAATTACCCTGGTTTTTCCACTGCCCGGGCCGGCCAGTATCAGTACCGGTCCTTTAATTGCCTCGACAGCTTCTCTCTGTGCCG
>CAYXEG010000095.1:0-12332 GCA_964463875.1 uncultured Dehalococcoidales bacterium | reverse complement strand
ACCGAAAACGGACGTAAAAGTTTGGCCGGTCTCAACTCGAAAAGGCGACGGGACACTTCATTACAGGCTCGCCGGGAGTCTGCGATGCCTCACTATCTCAAACCGTGAGTTCCCTCCGGCGTGCCCGGTGAACATGAATAAAGAATTTGGGTACATTTATTAATGACTTTGTTATGTCCGGGAGCTGACCGCCGAAAGTGAGTCTGGTGTGAGTGTCAGTGCAGGTAATGAGTAGTTAACGAATAAAGTCCGGATATCAGGGTGAGTGTGAGTAATTGGTAGTTTTTTAGGAAAGCGGAGAATCAGGAATTACGCCCGGCGGAGCGGCGGCGGAGGGCGTCCATCTTTGCCTGAATGCGTGTGCGGGCGGAATCGGTCTGTTTTTCATCGAGGGCGAGGGAGTGAATTTCGCCATCGACGATTTCAAGGGTGAGCCAGGTGCCCTCGGCGGCGCCAGCGGGGAGTTTTTCAGCCGGGTAATGGTATTCTTTTTCTTCATCGCCGACGACTAAGACGGCGGTTTTTCCATCGACAATTCTATCGATAACGGCGTGTTCCATTTTCAATCTCTCTCCGTCCTGACCTGGAGGGCGGCCCCGTCGGTCTCGACGATAATCGTGCCGTAAACATCGGTCCCGTACAAGGGTATCCCGAGCGAGGCGATGAGGTCAACCGTTTCCTGGTGGGGGTGGCCGTAGGAGTTATCGACCCCGGCGGAGTAGACGGCGATATCCGGATTGACGGCTTCGAGGAACTCGCGGCAGTTCGAGGTGCTGGAGCCGTGGTGGCCGAGCTGGAGAACTTTGGCGGCGAGGGGATGTCCGCGCTCAATCATCTCCAGTTCCTGGGGCACTTCGGCGTCGCCGGTGAGAACGAAGGAGACGCTGCCGAAGGTTGCCCGGATACTGACGGAGCCTTCATGGTAGTCGCCGGTGATACGGGCGGGATGGAGGACTTCGACGAGGAGCGAGCCGAAGCGGTACGATTCGCCGGCGCGAGGCTCGCGGTAATTTGCCTCAGAAGCAAGGACGGCATCGGGAGGTGGAGGCATCGCCGGAGAGCCAGACTTCTTTGACGGGGAAGGCTTCGAGGACTTGAGGAAACTGCCCGATATGGTCGGCGTGCGGATGGGTGCCAATCAGCAGGTCGAGGGAGGTAACCCCGGCGGCCCGGAGACGGGGGACGACATCGTTTTCGGAGTAGTCACCGGCATCGATGAGGACAGAGAAATCATCGCCGATGAGGAGGGTGGCATCGGCCTGGCCGACCTCGAAAAAGTACGCCTTCATGGCGCCGCCGGTCGGGGCAGGGGTGACCGGGGGTTCGGGATCGGGGGTTACGGGTGTTACCGGGGGTTCAGCCGGTTCGGTTGCCGGGGATGAGGACGGCAAGGTAATTTCAGGCAGTTTCAGGTCGAGTGACTCGCAGCCGGTGAGGAGAGGGGCGGCGAGGAAGAAGAGGGCGCAAGAGATGGCAAATATTTTTCGAATCATAGCAGCTCGATACTTTCCATATTTTTAAACGGCAGATTTCGCTGTACGTAACGAACTTATTAACGTATAGTTAAAATTTCTTACCGGTTACGGCAATTATACACAGATATTCTTAACGATTCAATAATTATCCGTAATGTTGAGTAAAGAAAGGGTTATGGAGAATTAACGGAGAGAGACGGAAATGAGGATGAGTAATTAGTAGTTGGTAGTTAGGGGATACGGGAGAGGGTGAAAGTCAGTGTGAGTGTGTGTGAGTAATCAGTAGTTGGTAATTGGAGGGTACGAAAGAGTCAGGATATGACGAAATAAATTATCAGAAAGCCGGCCAGGCAGGCGAGGGTGATGGGGGGCAGGGCGGCGACGGCTTTGCCTTTGAAAAAGAGCCGCTGGATGGCGTAGACGCTGAGGAGGCCGGCAAGGGTGAAGCCGGCGATGATGAGGGCTTCGCCGAAGCCGTACACGCCCTGAACGGCGGTCATGAGAATGAGGGGGAAGCCGATATCGCCGCCGCCGAGGAGGGAGAAATCCCGGTCGGATGCCTCTTCGTCGAGGAGCCTGACCTGCTTGAGGTCGGTGTTCCAGCCGGACATATCCTTCGGGATGATAAAGGCGGGCAAGGTATCGAGGTGGGAGAGTTTTTTCGCCATCCACATCATGTAGCCGAATTTCACGGCGAGCAGGTCATAGACGGAAAGCACGCCCATCAGAATCAGCGCCGTCAGCGGGGAGAGCATGGAGCCGAAAACCACCCCGAGGGCGGCCAGGCTGAACAGGAGGAGGATATCGTGGAACCACAGCTTCGGTTTGACGAACCAGATGGCGGTCAGCCCGAAGGATATGACAGCAGCGATGACGACCGGCAGTAAAAAGGTAAGGTTGACGAAGACTCCCCAGACGAACAGCAGGGAAAAGAGGAGCTTAAAAACGTATTTGAGCCGGGACACGGGGATGAGGAACAGGACGATGCCGAGCACGACAACGGCGCCGAAGAAGTAGGCGATGGGGACGCCGGGGGTGACCTCCGGCACGACAATCTGCGTTTCTTCCAGGTATTCCTGAACTTCCGGAACAACGAGGAAGACAATCGCCTGGGCGAGGAGCAGGATAAGGACGCTCCAGTATGCCGGGTGAAGGTGTTTCAGTTTTGGCAACGTTTCTTCTCCGGGGGGTTTTTATTCATTATGGTACAATACGGCATGGGTTGGCAATGAGGCGTTGAGTAATTAGTAGTTAGTAGTTGGTAGTTAGAGGGTAACGAAGAGAGACGGGAGGTGAGGGTTAGTGTGAGTGTGGGTGTGAGTATTGAGTAGTGAGGGGATACGGGAGAGGATGAGTAATTAGTGATTACCGGAAAGCTTCTGCATGGCGATACGGCGGAAGTAGGGGGGCATTTTTTCGAGGGCGTACCGGAAGGCGGTGCGGGGCATGACGGGGCGGTATTTCATGAGGAAATCGAACACCTCCTGCGGGCAGGTGCGGCTTTCCTCCTTGAGAAGCCAGCCGTAGCCTTTCTGAACGAGGTCGTCGGTATCGGCCATGAGGATAAGGGCAATCTCGAAAGCGTCGTCGAGGAATTTTCCCTGCTTGGCGGGAACGATGAGGGTGACGGCGGCCGCCCGCCTCTTCCAGCGGTTTTCCGAGCGTGCCCATTCTTTCAGCCTGCCGATATACTCCGGGTACTTTTCGATAAAGGAGCCGATAGTGTGGTTGCAGAGGGTATCGCAGGTTGCCCAGTTGGAGACGTACTTATCCAGCCAGCCTTCGAAAACGGCGAAATCCTCCGGCTGGTACTGTTTCAGGAGCCGCTCCGACCATTCGAGGGCGATGAAGGCTTCTTCGAGGTAGTTCGTGCTGAGGAGGTCTTCGCAGAGAGCGTAGATTTCCGTGCGGCCGAGGTGCTTTATTTCGGCGAAGCGTTCCCGGGCAAGGCGGATAACGAGGCCGGTTTTCACGCCGTAGAAGCGTACCTCTTCCTTGAAGAAGGAGGCGGCGTTGCCGACGGTTTTTTCATCGAACATGTTGCGGAGTTGCCCCCGGATTTCGGAAAGGAACGATTCATTCATAGCTTCGATTATACAGGAAAGGAGCGGAGGTTGTCTTTCCGGTTTTCGCTCATGCGTATATGTGGCTGAAATGATATAAAACCGATAGTGGTGAAAAAATTCCGGTGATATTTCGTCACTTGAACATTTTTAGTATGGTATACTGGCTAATCACCGCAACATCCAGGACTATGTGAGGAGGAACAGGAAAATGACTGTAAAAATCGTTACCGACAGTACCGCCGACATACCGCAAGCCCTGGCTGATAAGCTGGGAATAGCCGTTGTGCCGCTGTACGTGCAATTCGGACAAAGTACCTACCGGGACAGGGTGGATATCTCGGAAGAGGAATTTTACGAGAGGCTGCTGAAGGACCTGGTTCATCCCGGCACCTCGCAGCCGACGCCGCAGGATTTTGCGGAAGTTTATAAAAGGATTGGCGAAGGCGCCGAGGGAATCGTTTCGGTCCATATTTCGACCAAACTCAGCGGGACATGCAGTTCAGCATTACAGGGAAAAGAGATGGTGAAAAATGGCTGCCCTGTCGAGGTCATCGATTCCGAAAAGGTATCGATGGGGTTGGGACTCCTGGCAATCGGGGCGGCTGAGCTTGCCGCGGCAGGGAAAACCATGGAGGAGATAGTCGAGGGAACGAAGAAAATGATACCGGATACTCACGTCTGGGCACTTTTCGATACGTTGAAATACCTGGCTGCCGGAGGGAGAATCGGGAAATCGAAAGCGTTGATGGGGTCGGTGCTGAACATCAAGCCGATACTGGCCGTTAAAGACTGGGTGATGGCGCCGGCAACCCAGGCGCGCAGTCGGAACAAGGGGATTGCCATGCTGAATGATTTCGGGCACAGTTTTACCGATATCAGGGATATGGCACTCATGTACACCACTACCCCGGATGAAGCGGCAACGCTGGCGGACCTCCTGGGAGATGTATTCGACCGGAAGAAGATAAAGCTTGCCCGGTTGGGGCCGGCGCTGGGTGTGCATGCCGGACCCGGAGCGCTGGCTATAGCGGTGAGGGGAAAAGGGAAGAGTTAGCAGTATCGGACAACGATTTTTTCGTATGGACTATGCCGAGCGATGCCTGAACCAGGCATCGCTCGGGTTTTTTTTCAAGGAACAGACAGGCAGGGGTTGCGTTGCGTTCAGGCGCTTTGAGAACCTATAATGAACACAGCAAACGGGGAAGGGAGAAGGAGCATGAGCCATCAGGAACACAGGGACGTTTCACCGAAGGCGGTTGCCTGCGCGGTGCTGGTCATATCGGACAGCCGGACGGAGGCGACGGATGAATCGGGTATATACATCATCGAAAAACTAAAAGAGGCCGGACACGAGGTGCTCGACTACGCGTTACTGAAGAACGATGCCGGGGCGATAAAAGCGAAAATCGAGAGCCTGACGAACCGGGAGGATGTGCAGGTTATCATTACCAGCGGAGGCACCGGGGCGAGCTTACGGGACGTAACGGTAGAGACGGTGACACCGCTGCTCGACAAGGTACTGCCGGGGTTCGGGGAGCTGTTCCGGATGCTTTCTTACGAGGAAATCGGGACAGCCGGCATGATGAGCCGAGCGGTGGCGGGGGCGAAAAACGGGAAGATAGTGATTTGTATTCCGGGGTCGCTGGGAGCGGCGAAAACGGCAACCGAGAAAATAATCCTGCCCGAAATCGGGCATATGGTCAGGGAGGCCTCGAGATGAAACCATTCGGCATTCTTTTACCGTACGAGGAAGCGCAGGAGGTGATTGCGAAGCACATCCGGCCTCTGGCGGGGACAGAAGAAGTCAGCCTTGAGGAAGCCAGCGGGCGGGCGCTGGCGGAGGAACTGGTGGCACGGCACAACACGCCGCCGTTCGACCGGGGGATGATGGACGGGTACGCGGTGCGGGCGGACGATACGAAGGGGGCGACGAAGGAGAAGCCGGTGAAGCTGGAGCTGGTGGGGGTGATACATGCCGGGGGAACGCTCGGGACACCGGTGAGGAAGGGGCAGTGCATCGAAACGGCGACCGGAGCGATGGTACCGGAGGGAGCGGACGCGGTGGTAATGGTGGAGGACACGAAGTTAAAAGACGGCAGCGTCGAGATATATAAAGAGGCTGTGGCGGGGGCGAACGTCGGGAAGAAGGGTTCGGACATCGCGGCGGGGACGGTGATACTGAAAGCGGGGACGTACCTGGAACCGGCCAAGGTTGGGGTGCTCGCTTCACAGGGGCTGAAGACGGTGAAAGTATACGTAAAGCCGAGGGTGGCGATTCTGTCATCCGGCGAGGAAGTGGTGGAGCAGGGAAAAGAGTTAAAAGCGGGGCAGCTTTACGATATTAATTCATTTACCATTCAGGCGGTGGTCAGGGAAAACGGCGGCGAGCCGTTCCGGCCGGGCATTTTGCGGGACAGGGCGGAAGATATCCGGGAGAAGATAGCGAAGGTGCTGGACGAGTGCGACTTGCTGGTATTTTCCGGCGGGTCGTCGGTGGGAGAGAAGGACCTGATTGCCGAGGTTATCGAGGAAAAGGGCGTGATTCTGTTTCACGGGTTGAAGATAAAGCCGGGCAAGCCGACGATGTTTGCCATGATTGGTGAAAAGCCGGTGTTCGGGATGCCGGGGACGCCGGCATCGGCGGTGATTAATGCGATTCTATTCATTGCCCCGGCGCTGCGGACGATGGGACATTTACCGGCGAAGGAGCTGGCGACGGTAGAGGCGAAGGTCAGCCGGAGGACAGCCGGGGACAAAGAACGGGTGCAGCACATGACGGTGAAGCTGGAGAACGGTGAGGCGATACCGGTATTTACGGAATCGAGCGCGATTACGAGCATGGCCCGGGCGGACGGGTATTTCCGGCTGGAAGTCGGGCAGACGGTAGAGGCGGGCGAGACAGTAAAGGTAATGATGTTCTAAGGCGGTTCCGTCAGGGAAGCCTGAGGTCTTTCCAGAAGGAGTCCGAGAACGATTTCCTCGTCAGGGGAGTGGGGACGATAGTGGTAACGCCGCGGGAAGCGAACCATTCCTTAGCGGATTCCATCATTTTTCGGGAGATGCCCTTTTTCCGGTAAGCGGGGGCGAGGACGATATCGTAAATATTGCCGATGGATTTTTCGGGCTGGCGGGCAATTTCCGAAACCGAGTAGCCGATGATGTTATCGCCGTCGAGGGCGACAAGGACAAGGGCATCGGGAGACTTTATCCGGGTTTTGAAGTGTTTTTCAATCTGGCTGAGGACGGTTTTTCCCTTCATGTCAACGGGGTCGGTGCCGGAGTTGAGGTAGGTAAATTCCATCCAGAGTTTCGTCATACCGGGGACATGTTTTTCAGCAGCTTCAATGATTTCCATTTTATTCCTCGTTTTCAGAGAAATTATTCTCTGACGTACGTTCCGCTTTTACCGCCTGCTTTTTTCTCGAGGCGGATATCGGTAATAATCATACCTCTGTCAATTGATTTTGCCATGTCGTAGATGGTGAGGGCAGCGACGGAGGCGGCAGTCATGGCTTCCATTTCGATACCGGTTTTGCCGGAGCAGCGGGCGGTAGCGGTAATCGATACGGAATCCGGGGCGGAGGTATCGAAGTCGATGGTTACTTCATCGATAAGAATCGGATGGCAGAGGGGGATGAGGTGGGGGGTATTCTTGGCGGCCATGATACCGGCGACGCGGGCGACAGCGAGGACATCGCCTTTTTTCAGCGAGGCGTTCCGTATCTGCTCGATGGTTTCGGGTCTCATAATAACCCGAGCGAAGACGACGGCTTCGCGGAAAGTGACGTCCTTGGCGCCGACGTTAACCATGCGCGCTTCTCCTTCAGGGTTGAGGTGAGTCAGTTTTTCATTCATGACTGTATGTTGACTCCGATATAGTTACCCGCTGTTTCCGTTACTCAATCTTACAATACCCGGCATGATTTTGAAAGCGAGAAGCGGCTATTCGTTTGACAGCTTCCGTGACCGGTTATTATACTCAATATCATATGACACTGCAACAACAGACTACCGAAGAGACAAACAACGCAAGCCGGGTAATCATTATTTCCGGTTTTCTTGGCAGCGGCAAGACGACGCTGCTGAAGAAGCTGGTGGCGTACGATATTGCCCGGGGAGGGCAGCCGCACATCATCATGAGCGAGTTCGGGGACATCGATATCGATGGTTTCTTGGTTCGCGAGGAAAAAGTCTTGGTGACGACAATAACCGGCGGGTGTGCCTGCTGCGACCTGAGAGAACAGCTTTCCGACGCGGTCAGGGATGCAGTTATCGTTTCGCCGAAATCGACCATTATCATCGAATCGACCGGAGTCGGCGACCCGGCGGGAATCCTCAAGGCGATTCAGCCGTATTCCAGAGAAGGAATCGTGGCCGTATCCGCCTGCGTCACGGTCTACGATGCCGGACGGTCGTTATTAACCGGGAAAGACGGTAACCTGATACAGCGGCAACTGAAAACTGCGGATATAGTTGTCGTTAACAAAGCCGATACTGCGACGCAGGAAGCCATTCAAACGGTTCTCGGCGATATCGGTGATATCAATTCGTTCGCCGAACTGGTGGTGACGAGCCATGGGGAGATTGAGTTCGGCAAGGTGTTCGACGGGAAATCGGTGGTCACAGGGTACGAAGTACCGGAGACCACCTCCGATACATTCCGTTCGCTGGGGTTTTATCTCGAGGAGCCATTATCCGGGGAACTGTTCGAGAAATGGCTGAAGAAGTTACCGGCCAGCGTTGTCCGGGTCAAGGGTTTTGTCAGGCTCGCGGGAGAGCCGGGTATCTTCGAGGTACAGGCGACGCCGGGCCAGACAGCCATAACTCCCTTCACGAAGGAAGAAAAGCCTCCTGCGATGCTGGTGGTAATCACGCATCCGATGCGGGTCGACGGCCTGGTCAATGGGCTGACGAAGTGTATTTCGGAGTAAGCCTGCTCAGGCTTACCAGTCAAATAACTTCTTGACTTTACCCGCCAATCTGGCACATGGGGCGGTCGCCGGTATCGGGGCCGAGCTTGCCGTTGAGGTTATGCTGTTTCCGCTTCAGGTTGACCGCCTGTTGAATGAGTTTTTTCAGTTCATCGACGCTGACGCCGCGGCGGAGGGCATCTCTGACGTTCAGTTCGTCTTCGGAGAGGAGGCAGGGGCGGAGGCTGCCGTCGGAGGTGACGCGGAGGCGGTTACAGGTGGCGCAGAAGTGTTCGGTGACGGGGGTGATGAAGCCGATGGTGCCGGAGGCGCCTTTCAGGCGGTAGACCTTGGCGGGGCCGTTGCCCGGGAGGCCGCGGAACGGTTCGAGTTCGCCGAGGGTGAGGACTTTTTCCCTGATTTCGGCGGTGGTGAGCATACCGGAGACTTCGCCGTTGGGGCTGCCGATGGGCATGAATTCGATGTAGCGGACGTTCCAGCCGTCGGTGATGGTTTTCCGGGCGAAATCGATAATCTCATCGTCGTTGATATTTTTCAGGGCGACGACATTAATCTTGACCGGTTCGAGGCCGATGCGATGGGCGGCTTCGATGCCGGCGAGGACATCACGAAACTTGTCATGCCGGGTTATGCGTTCGAATTTTTCGGAGACGAGGGTATCGAGGCTGATATTGACGCGGTTGAGGCCGGCTTCTTTAAGTTCTTCGGCGAAGCGGGCGAGGAGGATGCCGTTGGTGGTGACGGCAATATCGTCGATGCCATCGATTTTCGAAATCATGCGGACGAGGCGGGGAAAGTGAGGGCGCATCAGCGGTTCTCCGCCGGTCAGGCGGACCTTGGTGATACCCATGCCGGCGGCGACCCGGACGAGTTTTTCGATTTCCTCGTAGGAAAGAATATCCTCATGGCGGAGGTGGACCATCGAGCCGACCGAGCAGTACATGCAGTTCAGGTTGCAGTGGTCGGTGACAGAAATCCGGAGGTAGTTAATCTGCCGGTTAAAGGTATCGAAGAGGCCTTTTTTCTTTTCGCCTGTTTTTTCCGATTGTTGAATGGTGCTCATAGCTGTTCCCGTCCGCGATTATTGACGGCAGGTTGAAAAGGGGGGAGAACCCGGCGTCCGTATCTTTATTCTAGCACATTTGGCAGGCCTGGTTTCAGGCAGGTAAGCAAGCGAGTTTAACCGGAGACCGTCGGTATCTAAAATAAGTGAATTGACGATTCCTTGAAGGTAACGAATACTTTCATGCCTTCTTTCAGAGCCATTTCGTCGAACGAGTGGCGGGTTACCAGGCAGGACAACCCGGGTGGAACGTCAACGGTGATAAAGAGGGTCGAGCCTTTATCGAGGATACGGGAAATGGTGCCTTCGAAGCAGTTACTGGCGCTCGAACGAATCGGTTCGAGAGACAGGATGATATCTTCAGGCCGGAGGGAGGCGGTAGAGGTGCCTTCCTCGCCGGCAACGACCGCGAAATCGGTGCCGGAGGAGCGGAAAACGGTATCCTTTCCGGTCTGCCGGATAACTTCGCCCTTGAAGATGTTGCGGGTCATGGCGAAGCGGGCGACGAATTCCGATTCCGGCCGGCGGAAGATGTCTTCAGGGGTGCCGGTCTGTTTCAGTTCGCCTTCGCCGATAACGGCAATCCGGGTACCGAGGGAAAGGGCTTCCTCGAAGTCGTGGGTGATGTGGACGATGGTCAGGCCGAGTTTCCGGTGGAGTTGTTTCAGTTCCTGCTGGACGGTTTCGCGGGTTTCGGGGTCGAGGGCGCTGAGGGGTTCGTCAATCATGAGGATTTCGGGGCCGGTACTGAGTGCCCGGGCGAGGGAGACCTTCTGCTTTTCGCCGCCACTGAGGGTGGTGGGTTTCCGATGCAGCAGGTGGCGGATGTTGAGCAAGTCGACAAGCCAGTCGAGCCGTTCGGCGATGGCTTCGGGTTTCATTTTGTGAATTTTCAATCCGAAACAGATATTATCTTTGACGGTAAGGTGAGGGAAGAGGACATGGTCCTGGTAGACGATGCCGATATTCCGTTTTTCGGGTTCGAGGGCGGTGACATTTGTATCCCGCAGCCAGATTTCGCCGGCGGTAATCGGGTGAAGACCGGCAATCGATTCAAGGAGCACGGTTTTACCGGCGCCGGTTGGTCCGAGAATGATATAGTAATCGCCTTCCCCGATGGAGAGGCTGACGTTCCTGAGGACGAAATCGCCAAGATTGACGGACAGGTTTTTTATTTCAATCATGATTGTTCTTCCCCTGTGCCAGCATTCTGAGAAGGATGAAGACGACGATACTGACAATGATAAGAATGACGGCGATGGGGAGGGCGTAGGTAAGGCCGTAGGTTTCGAAGCGCTCGTAGACGAGCACCGGGGCAATCATCGGGTGGTAAGCGAGAATGACAACGGCGCCGAATTCGCTGATGCCGCGCGCCCACATCATGATGCTGCCGGAGAGGATACCGCGCCAGGCAAGGGGTAAGGTTACCTTGAAGAACGACTGCCAGGGCGAAGCGCCGAGGGTACGGGCAACTTTTTCCATCCGGACATCGACTTTCAGAAAGGATTCTTTTGCCGAATCGACAAGGAAGGGGATGCTGACGAACATCATGGCGATAACGATACCGGCGAGGGAATCGACGAAGGTAATGCCGAAGTTCGCGAAGAACCGGCCGACAAGGTAGCGGCGCCCGAAGACGAAGAGGAGGGCTATACCGGCGGCGGAGTGAGGGATGACGATTGGGACGTCAATCAGCCCTTCGATGAAGCGTTTGCCGGGAAAGCTGGAACGGGCGAGCAGGTAGGCCAGAGGCACGCCGAGGAGAAAACCGATGGCGGTGGCGATAAGGGCGGCAAAGAGGGTAAGGGCGATTGACCGGGCAACGGTCGGGTCGGTGATGGTATCCCAGAGGGTATCGGGAGCAGCCGCCGAAGAAAAAATCATTTTCCCGAGCGGGACGACGACAAAAAGGAAAATGAGCGAACCCAGTAGAAGAAAAGTGACGGTAAGCCGGTTTTTAATTACCCATTTTACAGGCGACACATCTTACTCCCGGGAACATTTAACCTGGATAGTATAATTCAAATACATTATGGCTCCGCCAAGGTCAATTGCGCCAGTTCCTCAAGAACTTGCTGCAGGTTATCCCATTCCTGGCCGAAGCCTGCCCAGTCGCCTGATTTGACGTATTCCTGAGCTTTCTCGTAGTACTGCTGGGCTCTGGCGACGAGGCCAGCGATTTCGCCGGACAGCGGCGTTTCGGGAGCGGGAGTACCGGAGGAACCGGTTTCCGTTTCTTCGACGACGGGAAGAGGCTGGCCGAAGATAGCGGCCAGACTTTCGGCGAGAGAAGGCATCATGACGACTTTATCGCTGGTGGCGATGATAACGCGTTTCAGTTCGGGGAGGCCGCCGCCTTCCGCCTGGAGGAAGACCGGTTCGACATAGAGGATTGAATCACCGATGGGAATCAGGAGGAGGTTGCCGCGAATGACGGTCGAGCCACCGCGCCCCCAGAGGGCAAGCTGTTCGGTGATAACGGTATCCTGACCGATACGGTTTTCGACCTGGGAGGGGCCGTCGACCCACTGTTCCTTGGGGAAGCGGTAGGTGAGGAGATTCCCGTAGTTGTCGCCGTCACAGCGGGCAGCCAGCCAGCCGATGGTGTTCCGTTTATCGGCGGGAGTGAAGGGAATCATGAGGAGGAATTCTTCCCGGTTCTCTTCAGGAAGGCGCATGATGATATAGTAAGCTGATATGGCCTGTTCGTTGCCGAAATAGACTTCCCGGGGAACCTGCCAGAGGTCTTCCTTGTTGTAGAAGACCCGGGTGTCGGTCATGTGGTAGCTGAGGAACA
>CAYXEG010000094.1:0-12406 GCA_964463875.1 uncultured Dehalococcoidales bacterium | reverse complement strand
ATGAACACGGCGATTCGTCGGATATAGCCCTGTTTTTCCAGGTGCCGTGGAACCGCCAGGTCTATGTCCGCTGGTGGATACCGATTATCCGGAAGACGGAATAATCCCTTTTATAGCAGGGAAGGAAACCGGAAAAGGCGTACTTCAATGCTTTCAATCCCCGTTGTCTGATTATCATGGGCGGGGATTTTTCCTGATAAAAATCAGCATTGACATACCTGTCACGAGCGAATAAAATGAATACGTTTATTAAGATAAGTTTACGATAAAACACAAAGGTAAAAAGGATAGTTATACATATTTAGCCGGTGTGTCATGTTTTCGAGCCTTGAATTAGCCGGAAAGGTCAGAGACTTAGCAACTGTTAAAAAAAACAGGACTACCGGGTCTGTAGATATGACCTCTCAGGTAGTAGTCGTGACGAGTTGAGAATTCTACAATAGCATCAGTAAAACAAATCCGGATAATTCCCCTGTATAAGTGAGAAATCAAAAATAGTGATTTACTACGTTTTGTTCCAGGCTTTCAGCCTCGTTTCGGCGACTGGTCTTTTGTTTCTACTCTTTTTTGTATGGCGTTACCGGTATGCCAAAGGCGCGAAATCGCTGCTTTTACTTATTTTCAGTACCTTTATCTGGGCTGCTTTTTCGTATTGCCAGACCAGCAGCCAAACCCTCGAAGGCCAGATGCTTTTCTTCAGGTTGCTGTATTTCGGGGTTATGTTTATTCCGCCGTCGTGGTTGCTTTTTGCCATCAATTACACGTCTCGGGAAGGGGGACTGAATGCCTGGCAGGCTATACCGTTTTTCGTCTTTCCCGTCATTGTCCTGGTAATCGTATGGAACCCCCAGTGGAGTGACACTTATGTTTCAGCCGGGCGACTTATCGAGTCCGGCCGTTTTCTCGTTCCGGAGATGAAATTCGAGCCTTTGTTCTGGATATCCGCTTCTTATAACTACGTTCTGATGATTATCGGCGGTTATATTCTGATACGGCGTTTGTTCCGGCAGGCGGGAACCAGTAAAAAACAGGTGGTATTGATTCTTATTGCCGTCATGCTTCCGTTGATAGTAGACATAATATATACCTTTAATGCCTTTAACCTGCCCCGGAAAGAATTGACACCGGTTACCTTCTCAGCGTCGGTGCTTTTAGTCACGCTTGGACTGGTTCGATACAAGTTGTTCATGGTCGTTCCGTTTGCCCGTGAGCAGATTGTCGGGAGCCTGTCCGACGGCATCCTCGTTATCGATACGGGTTTGCATTTGATTGAACTGAACCAGATTGCGAAAAAGATGCTCGGCGTTTCGAATGAAGCAATCGGGAAGAAAATTGCAGCAATTCCTGAAATCAACTCGTTGTTTCAAAAATTATCGTCGACCGGAGAATGCCTGCTTGAGCAACCGGACGTTGTAACCGAAGAAGAAAAATTACTTGAAGTACGACTGAATCCGCTCAACGACGAAAAAGGGTATAGCGTCGGTTTGCTGATAACGCTCCATGATATCACCGAACGTAAGCGAATGCTCGAACGGATACACACTGAAGACAGGCTGGCATCGATTGGAAGACTGACCGCCGGTGTGGCTCATGAAATCAATAATCCGCTGGCGGTTATCAAGGGCCTTGCCGAACTGATGATGGATACCGATATCGATGAGGACACGAAGAATGACGTGTCAATCATCAACGAGGAAGTGGATAAAGTTGCCAGGGTAATCGATAATCTACTCACCTTCGCCCGGGAACAGGCCGGAGATAAAAACAGGGTGGATATCAATGCCGTCGTCACCAGAGTGATACGATTGATGTCGTTCGGTGACGACCACGAGGGTATCGAGGTGCTGACCGATTTGTCGCCGTTAATTCCTGCTGTCCTCGGCAATGAAATGCAGTTGCGGCAGGTATTCGTCAACATTATTGCCAATGCCGAGGACTCGATGAGAAACGCGAACGGAAAAGGTAAACTGAACGTTTCGACCGGTGAGTCGGAGGGGAACGTCTGGATTAGAATTACCGATGACGGCCCGGGAATACCCAAAAAAGATATCTGGCATATTTTCGACCCGTTTTTTACCACAGATAATAAGAATAACAGTTCAGGCCTGGGATTGAGTATCTGTCACGGGATTATTTCGGAACACGGTGGAAAAATCGAAGTAGCCAGCGCCGAGGGAAAAGGCACGACCTTTATTATCAATCTTCCCGCGTACGCGGAGATTGATGAATTCTCCCTGGAAAACGACTTTGCCGAACACGCGTAGTCATCGGTGCCTCCGTTATTTGTCCCCTCTGATAAATTGACATTCCGTCCGTATCAGGGGTATTCTCAGTACTGAAAATCTAACGGAGGTAACAGGATGAATATCATGGTTTTAGGGGCAAGCGGAATGTTCGGTCGAAAAACAGTTCTGCATATGCTCCAGGATAAGGACATCGACAATGTGGTATCGGTCGATATCGCTCCGCCGCCGGCGTGGGCATTGAAACAGTACGACCCGTGGAAAGAAAAGTTTCACTACGTTCGCGGGACAGTCGCCGACCTCGAAGATATCCTGAATGCGTCGAAACTGATGAAAATCGATGGAATCGTCAACTGGGCATTCGTGATGAGTCTTCAGGACCTTAACAGCAATCCCCGCCTGAGCACCAAAGTAAATGTGTACGGGATGTGTAATGCATTTGAAGCCGCCCGACTTATCGGTGCGAAACGGGTAGTCTACGCCAGTTCGATGACCGTCTACGGGCCGGCCAGCCTGTACGGAGAGGAAATTCCCGAAGACGTTATTCTTTCGCCCAGCAGTTCCTACGCTGTTGCAAAGGTGTACGCGGAGATAATCGCTGCCCAGTATCACAACCAGTACGGCATCAATTTTACCGGCGTACGACCGACTATCGGCTACGGCCACGGTGGTAAATCGCCCGCCCAGTTCTGGTCGGATATG
The DNA here is from genome assembly GCA_964463875.1 of uncultured Dehalococcoidales bacterium. Classification (GTDB taxonomy): domain Bacteria; phylum Chloroflexota; class Dehalococcoidia; order Dehalococcoidales; family UBA2162; genus MGML01. The sequence continues at coordinate 9,461 of CAYXEG010000094.1, read as the reverse complement.
CCCTCGATGGCAGCGGTAGGAAAACCATACCGTTTGGATACCGACGGGAACATGTCCATGTCACTGGTAACCGCCGATGACCTGGCAATCTTCACTACGATGCTGATGAAGGCTGAATCGTCACCGAGACCGGTCTATAATGTTGGGACACCCCTGGTGAATTTCCGTGACCTGGCGAAAGTCGTGAAGAAGTATATCCCGGATGCGGTTATCGAGTTCGGCAATAAGCCGTCTCCGATGGCCATGGGAAAACCGTTGAACGTCACCTCGAAAGCGGCGAAAGATGATTTCGGCTTCGAGTGCATGTCGCTCGACGAAGGAATCAAGATTCACATCAATGACGCCAGGATGGAAGCAGGTCTCGAACCGCTGAAATTCTAGTATCCCCGGGAATGCTAAAAGGGACTTCCTGGAAGGAAGTCCCTTTTTTTCTCTATAGTTTCCCGGATCTTCTCAGTTTGGCCCTGATTCTTGCAATCAGTTCAGCCGAGCGGAAAGGTTTCCGGATATAGTCGTCAGCTCCGAGGTTGATACTCTTATTGATGGAGACAGGGTCGGGTACAGCGGTGAGCATGATGACCGGGACTTCTTCATAAACCTGTTTTATCTGATCGAGCGTCTCATAGCCGTCCATTTCGGGCATCTTGATATCGAGCATAATCAGGTCGGGTACGATTTCATCGAGAGCTTTTAATGCTGCTTTTCCGCTGTTGGCGACGATAACCTGGTACCCTTCTTCGGTGAGAATCCTGTCAAGGACGGTGGTTACCGAAACTTCATCGTCGACAACCATTATTTTGAGTGGTCGTGTTATCATTATAGGTCTCTTTTCGAAAGTCTAATACACATTAATTGTTCAACAGTACCAGCACAGTTACAGTATAACCTTTCAAGTGAAAAAAAACACCTGTACTCACATGCGGTAAACCATTATTGAACCGAACGAACCAAATCGGGGTCGATATGGGTTTCAGTTGGTCGCGTTTAACTTGTCCAGTACCGTTCGGTTATCCATGCCGTTGATTTCGACGGTCTTGAGCCGGGAAGATGTTCCCCGGGTAATGGTTATGCGACTTTTGGCAATGCCGAGAATACCGGCGAGGAAATCGATGACGGCGGCGTTCGCCTTGCCTTTCTCGGGGCGGGTTGTCACTTTGATGTTCACTACTCCGTCCCTGTACCCGGTAATCTCATTCCTCGATGAGCCCGGATGGACTTTGATATCAAGTTTAACCGTTTCCTGGTTCATTTACTTTATCAGGGCGCTGATTTCCTTGAATTTTTCATGGTTAGCGGTACCGAGCAGTTCGAAAAGAATCATCTCGGTATTGGTCATCCTGATTCCTTCCGTCTCCATCCGGCGTATCGCAGCATTTTTGTTTTCACGGGTTCTCGACGATATACAGTCGGTGACCACCTGGATGTTCCCCTGGCGCAGGTCCATGGCCGTCTGGTAGATGCAGATGTGCGCTTCGATGCCGGTGATGAGTATCTGGAAGCGGCTTTCTTTTTTCAGTTTCGTCAGCATATCGGTGATATTCGTTTCCTTGGCGCAACTGAAAGCCATTTTTTCAAGAGGCTTCAATCCAGGAAGCAGTCCGGCCAGGTCAGGGATGGTTCGACCCAGGCCGGCGGGATTCTGCTCGGTAACGATGAGCGGAATACCGAGCGCCTTCGCGCCTTTGATGAGCCTGGCATTGTTAGCTGCCAGGGCTTCCTTTTCGTGCATGACATCGAAGAGTTTTTCCTGGATATCCACCACCAGAAGAACGGTATACTCCGGTCTGAACATAGGTTTCACCTTCCGAACAAGTACTCTCTTTTTATTATGCCACAACAGGGGGAAATAGTCTTGTGTTTTTCGGTTTTATGAGTAGTTGAAAGGGGGATGAGTTAACGAGAAAAGAAAAGGCCGGGCGTTCGGAACTGCCCGGCCTTTCATTATTCCAGTAATGAAACTACATCTTGATGATGCTGCGGAGAGCTTCACCGGTGCGCAGTTTGGCGATAGCGGTGTTGATTCCCTCAAGAGGATACTCGGCGCTGACAAGACTGTCAAGTTCAAGCCGTCCAGCCTGGTAAAGCCGGATGTAGTTGGGGATGTCGACGATGATATTCGAACCGCCCATCATCGGGCTGATGAATTTCCTTGAGACACCGAATCCCTGCATCGAGCGCATCCATTCGATATCTTTCATCGTTTCAGGAGTCATGCCGCCGAGGGAGACTTTACAGACGGTCCCGGTCGGACTGCACATATCGAGCGCCAGTTTGTTAAGGGCGTTGCTGGCGGTGGTGGCGGTGATGAATACGTAGTCGGCGCCTTTGCCGTTGGTCAGGTCTTTCACGGCCTGAATCGGTTCGGCATTCTTCGAGTTGATGGTGTGGGTGGCACCGAATTTCTTAGCAGCTTCAAGCCTGTTATCGAGGATGTCGATAGCGATAACCGGGCAGGCTCCCAGGAAATACGAACCCTGGATGGCGTTGATACCGACGCTGCCGGTACCGATGATAGCGGCGCTGGAGAATGGTTTAACACCGGCGGTGATGGCCGAACCGAAACCGCTGATGACGGCACAGGAAATGAGACAAGCTTTTTCCGGAGCAATCTCTTCGGTTATTTTAACATTTGCCCATTCATCGATGAGAACGTATTCGGCGAATCCGCCGACGGTTCCAGCCAACGTGGAGACCGGTTCGCCCTTGCTGTTGGAGCGTCCGGGCTGCCTCATCATGGATGACATCATGCCATGATTGGTACAGTTCGAGCGGCGTCCGGCGAGACATTCGTTGCAGAAACCGCAACCGACTGTGGATGTGGTGCAGCAGACATAGTCGCCTTCCTTAAGTCGGGTAAGTCCCGCTCCTGCTTTAACCACCCTTCCGACGGTCTCATGTCCGGCAATACCGGGTAATTTTCCCGGGACGTCGCCATCGATACCGTGGATGTCGCTCTGACAGACCGCTGTCGCGTCTACTTTAATTAATACTTCACCCGGCCTGGGATCGATAAAGTTAATCTCTTCAATCTCCAGCGGTTTGCCGGGTGCATTGCACACAGCTGCTCTTCCCTTCATAGTTCTTTCCCTTTCTTAATAAAATTGAATTCGTATACAAAATATACGTTTCAATTATTAAAGAGGAAATTACAGAAATAATCAAGAGGAATTTTAGAATCTAATATTTCTTTCCCATCACCGGTATAACTTAATAAAATATTATTAATAAATATCATAAAATATATTGACTAAAGTGAGCAGTGAACTTATAATAAAGAAAGAGGTTGATTATGGCAACGAAAGATTACTACAAGGTACTCGGAATTAAACGGGATGCAAGCGAATCTGAAGTCAAGCAGGCCTACCGTAAGCTTGCCCGCAAGCATCACCCGGACGTCAATCCGGGTGACAAGACCGCCGAGTCGAAGTTCAAAGAAATCAACGAAGCATACGAAGTGCTGTCCGATAAAGAAAAGCGGAAGAAGTACGACCAGTACGGTGATCAGTGGCAATATGCCGACCAGTTTGCTAAAGCCGGCGGCGGACAGAATATAAGGTGGGATTTTGGCGGAGGCGGAAGCCAGGGGATTAACTTAGAAGGAGAAGACCTGGACGATATTCTTGGCGGGTTATTTGGCCGGGGTAGAATGGGCGGTTTCAGCCGCAAGCAACGCCCCAGCAAAGGCCGGGATATCGAGCATTCGGTAGAAGTTACCCTCGAAGAGGCTTTCAACGGGACAAACCGGTTGCTCAGTATGGAGAGCCGGGAAGCCTGCCCGAGTTGCAACGGTACCGGCCGTATACAGAACGCTGTCTGCTCAGCCTGCATGGGTTCGGGCGTGACCGCTGGTATGAAACGTATCGAAGTTAAAATCCCGCCCGGGGTAAAAACCGGTTCCCGGGTACGTATTTCGGGAAAAGGGGAAGCCGGACATTCGGGAGGGACCCCCGGCGACCTGTTCCTGAACGTCACGGTCAGACCTCACGCGACCTTCGAGAGAAAAGGCGACAATATTCATGTCGATGTTCCCGTACCGCTGACAGTCGCGGTTCTTGGCGGTGAAGCGCATGTACCGACATTGAAAGGCACCAGGCTTGCCTTGAAGATACCCGAAGAGACGCAAAACGGACGGGAATTCCGTCTTAAGCAGCAGGGCATGCCCCAACTGGGAGGCGGGTTGCGGGGAGATTTGATTGCCAGGGTAAAGGTCGTGCTGCCGGAGAGTCTGAACGAAGATGAAAAGAAACTGTTCAGGCAGCTTGCAGCTTTACGTCCTAACGATTAGAGTCAGGGGTGGAGAATGAGTTCGACGGAACGAGAGCCGCGATATGTCATAAGTGTCGCAGCCAGGATGCTCGGCGTGCGCACCTATACCTTGCGGTACTATGAAAAGATTGGCATAATAGAGCCGTCCCGCTCCGAAGGTAATATTCGTCTGTATTCAGATAAAGATATCGCGGAATTGAAGCAGATGATTACCCTTATGGATGACCTCGGCATCAATATTGCCGGAGCGGAAGTAATCATGCGTTTGGCGAAACGGATAACCGAACTCCAGGAGCGGGTTGAGAGACTGGAAGCGGAAAATAATCGATTGAAGCAGGCGAATCGGTAACGATTACCTGTCGAATACTATGGGTTGGTGGCTAGAGTGAACGACAAAATATTGGTCGAAGAAGAAGTTCGACAACTTGCTTCGAAGCTATTTTCCCGGGATAACGGGAAAAAGAACGGATTCGAATCGAGGCTTCTTGACATGTATGGAAGGGCTGAGAGGAGCCAGTTTTTACTGATTCATAACCCCGGCGGGTGGGGAAGTACTCGAATCGACCATCTTCTCCAGTGGGAAAGAAGCATCATTGTCGGCGTCGACAGTACCATAACGAAGATGGGGTGCAAAGGCGAACTCATCCAGTATTTCCGTTCGAAAACAGGCACCAGAGCGGTGATACAAGATATCCGCGAACAGATGAAATTTTTCGCCAACAAGTCGAGAATCATGGCGGAAGAACTGAAATTTGTTACCAGCCATATCAAGGACGTGAAAATCATCCTGATTGGGGTCAGCCAGGGAGCGGCTTTCAGTAACGCTGTCCAGCAGCACCTTAACGGCGAAGACAGGGTTTTCAGCATCGAAATTGGTACACCCTTCTTTTACAAATCGAAAAGGAAGATTACAGAACGAACCCTGACGCTGGACGGTAACGGCCTGATGCCGGATGCCCTGATGGAATGGAATGTACCGATAATCCTGAAAACCTATTTCGGAGCACCCTTCCGCTGGCTGAGATACCGGATGAAGGGAAAACCGGAAAAGTTTACCTATTGTATAAACGTTCCCGGTCATGATTATAACTGGGACTACCCTGAAGTTCAGGGACAGATAGAAGAATTCCTGAGAACTAAATTAGGACAGAAAAGTGACGTGGAGGTGGGAATACAATGAAACAGGAGAAATTTACCGAACAGGCACAGGAGGCGATGGCCCTCTCCCAGAAAATAGTACAGGATTACAAGCATAACCAGTGGGATGTCGAGCATATACTGCTGGCTTTATTGCAGCAGGAGCGCGGGCTGGTTGTTGACATAATGAACGAACTCGGGGCTGACGTCGCCGGCATCAAACGAAATATCGAGGGCGTTCTCAGCCGATTTCCCAAGGTCGCTTACCAGACGGGGCAGATTTACGCTACTCCCCGGGTAGGTGAACTGTTTAAAAACGCGGAAGCCGAGGCTGATCGACTGAAGGATGAGTTTGTCGGCACTGAGCACCTGCTGATAGCAATAATGCTCGATGAGAAGGGCGATGCCACCCGGATACTGAAACGGGCGGGTGTCGACCAGGAAAAAGTCTATAAAGCACTTGAAAAGATACGGGGCGGCCATCGGGTAACGGATGCCCGGGCGGAGAGCAAGTACCGCTCGCTCCAGAAATATGGGCGCGACCTTACCGAACTCGCTAGGCAGGGGAAACTGGACCCGGTTATCGGCCGGGACGAGGAAATAAAGCGTGTCATGCAGGTACTTACCCGCAGAACGAAAAATAACCCGGTCGTTGTCGGTGAAGCCGGCGTCGGGAAAACAGCCATCGCCGAAGGGCTGGCGCAGAAAATAGCCGCAGACGATGTTCCTGATTCGCTGAAAGGCCGAACTATCATGGCGCTCGATATGGGCAGCCTGGTTGCCGGCGCAAAGTTCAGGGGCGAATTCGAGGAACGGCTGAAAGCCGTCATGGATGAAGTCCGCGAAGCCCAGGGCGATGTGATTCTGTTTATCGATGAGATTCATACCATGGTCGGGGCCGGTGCCGCCGAGGGTGCGATTGATGCCAGCAACATGCTGAAGCCGGCGCTGGCTCATGGCGAACTTCAGTGCGTCGGTGCGACTACCCTCGATGAGTACCGTAAATTCATCGAGAAAGATAAAGCCCTCGAACGACGTCTTCAGCCGGTTTTCCTCGGAGAACCGACCGTCGATCAGACAATAGAGATTCTGCACGGATTACGCCCGAGATACGAGGCTCATCATAAGATACATATTACCGACGCGGCGCTTGAAGCGGCCGCGAAACTGAGCCAGCGGTATATCTCCGACCGGCAGCTTCCCGATAAGGCAATCGACCTTATCGACGAGGCCGCCAGCAAGGTGAGAATCGATGCCGAAAGTGCTCCTCCGGAAGTCAAGACACTTGAAAAACAGCTCATGCAGATGACTGAGGAGGAAGAATCGGCTTCGCAGAGACAGGACTATGAAAATGCCGCCCGGTTGAAGTCAGAAAGAATCAAGCTGGAGCAGAAGTACAATGACGCCAAAACAGCCTGGCTCGAAAAGGAAAAGATAACCGAAGAAGTCGGTGAGGAGAATATCGCTAAACTGATTTCGAACTGGACCGGCATACCGGTGTCACAGATGCTCGAAGGTGAAGCCGAAAAACTACTCCACATGGAAGAAAGAATACATGAAAGGCTGATTAACCAGGAAGAAGCCGTCACGGCCATCAGCGAAGCCATTCGCCGGAGCCGGGCAGGCCTGAAAGACCCGAAACGGCCTATTGGAACTTTCATGTTCCTCGGACCGACCGGCGTCGGCAAGACTGAACTGGTGAAAGCCCTGGCGGAATTCCTCTTCGATGATGAAAATGCCATGATTCGGCTGGATATGTCCGAATACCAGGAACGGCATACCGTCTCGCGACTGATTGGTGCGCCTCCGGGCTACGTTGGCTACGAAGAGGGCGGCCAGCTCACCGAAGCGGTACGGCGTCGGCCGTACCGGGTAATCCTGCTCGATGAAATAGAAAAAGCTCATCCGGAAGTGTTCAACAGCCTGCTGCAGTTGATGGATGACGGGCGGCTGACTGACGGCCACGGGCGAACGGTTGATTTCAAGAACACGGTAGTAATTATGACCAGCAACACCGGCGTCGATACGATAAAACGTGAATCCGGGCTTGGCTTCACTACCCAGCGGGGTTCCGGGAAAGACAACGAAAAGAGATACATCGACATGAAGGACAAGGTCATGGCGGAAGTCCGTAAAACGTTCCGGCCTGAGTTCCTTAACCGGCTTGACGATATCGTGGTCTTCCACGAGCTTAACGAGGAACAACTCAGGAAAGTGGTAGACCTGCTGGTTAAAGACCTGGCGAAACGTCTCGGCGAGAGAAAGTTGATGCTGGAAATGACCGATGCCTCGAAGTCATGGATTGCCAAAGCGGGCTATGACCCGGTATTCGGCGCCCGGCCGCTGAGGAGGGCTGTCGAGCGGTACATCGAAAATCCGCTCTCGACGAAGATACTCCACGGCGACTATAAAGAAGGCGATGTCATCCTCGTCGATGTCAATGAAGATGAATTAACTTTCGGAACCGGGGTAGCGCCGGCGGTCGCTTCATAGTATAATAGATTTCGTTGGGGCTGTAGCTCATTTGGGAGAGCGCTTCAATGGCATTGAAGAGGTGAGGGGTTCGAATCCCCTCAGCTCCACCAAAGGTATTAATAGGTAGTACTACTACTTTATCCTTTCCTGATGGTAAAGGTAGCTTATGGGCTACCTTTACTTGTTTTCCATCAATTACGATTCGTTTAATGAAAGAACGTAGAAAGGCTTTCCTTTCAGGAAGACTTGCTTCCTCTATCATGTGCCGCAGGTCTTTACCATACTGTATAGCCTTTTCGATATCTACCCGTTCTTCTCCTCTGGCTGCCATCTCAGCTTCAACCAGCAGCCGGGATTTATGAAGCTCTGCCTGCCGATCTTTAAGTTCTCTAATTCGTTCAGATATATCATCGATGGTTATCTTTCCTGTTTCAATTGCATCATACAGCTTGGACAGTCTGGCCTTGACATCATAGAGTTCTGCATCGATAATATCGAAGCGTTCCTTCAAGCCGCTACTCGCCGAACGAAATTCCTCATTGACTGCCAACGCCATTTTCTCAAGACGCTCATTACTTAAAATATCGGAACGAATGTGATCAACGACCAGCTTTTCCAGTTTTTCTCTGGGAAACTTACGGGCATTACAAACTTCGCTACCTTGTTTCAGGTTACGAGAGCACAGGTAGTAGTGATAGCGGCCAGACTTGGAGGAATGGCCAATCATTGCCCGTCCGCAGGAGCAATAGAGCATGCCGCTGAGAAGGTACGCACTCGGTATCGTTCTGGGATGGCTGATTTCAGGTCTTTTTGAGGCCATTTTTCTATGAACGGTTTGAAAGGTTTCGCTGTCGATGATGGCTTGCCAGGCGTTTTCCACCCGAACGGGAGGTTCGCCGCTGCGTGCGGCAGCATAACCCTGTCTCCCAGCCCATACCAGTGTGCCGGTATACGCTTCATTCGTGAGTACTTTATACACGGTAGTGCGACCCCATCGCACACCTTTAAGAGTGCGGAAACCATCGTGGTTCAGGGACTTGGCAATCTCCTTGCAGCCTAAATCCTTCATCGCCATATCGAAAATCCGCCTCACCGTCTTCACCGTAGTCGAGTCTTCCGGATCAGGCTCAAGTTTGTTTCTTGTCTTTTCGCCGTCACGAACAGCCACTTTATGAAAGCCATAAGGCGGACGGCTGCCATTGAAAAAACCACGGCTGGCATTTTCTCTCATGCCCCGGCGAATATCCTGCCCCAGGTTGGCACTGTAGAATTCGTCAATCGATTCAATAACACCTTCCAGCAGGCGGCCTGTAGGGCTGTCATCTACCGGTTCGTTGATAGAAATAACATCAATACCCTTGTTACGGAGTAAAGTCTTATAGGTGATGGAATCGGCCCGGCTGCGGGCGAAACGGTTCAGTTTCCATACCAGGATGACGTTGAAAGGGGCAGCCTTGGTCTTTGCCAGAGAAATCATATCCCGGAAGGCAGGGATTCTACAGAAGATGGTGGTCAAAAAGTTATTACCGAAGTATGAACCTGCGTAAAATCTTGACGGATTGATACTATGGCAGTACGCTTAG
>CAYXEG010000093.1:0-12439 GCA_964463875.1 uncultured Dehalococcoidales bacterium | reverse complement strand
CCACGAAATACGCACCATTTTCAGCATTTGGCAATAATTTGCTGACCCTGAGACGCTTCCGGATTACGCTTCGCTGATACGGGACAGGTCGCTGCGTTCCAGTATGGCATTTTCGTAAGAACCTGAAACACAGAAACGTATTTCAGGGTGGTATAATCAGTTTATTACCACGATTTCGAGGAACGAATCAATGAAAGCAATCATTCTCGCTTCAGGTTCGCCACGCCGGAAAGCGCTGCTGGAGCAAATCGGCCTGCGATTCGAAGTCGATACTTCCGTCACAGAAGAAACCGGAATCGGTGAATCTGACCCTCACCGACTGGCGGTAGCAATCTCCCGAAAGAAGGCAGAATCAGTAGCTCACCGTTACGCTGATGCCGTCATCATCGCCGCCGACACGTTCGGAGTTCTGGACGGATGCATCATCGGGAAACCTCATTCGCCTGAAGAAGCTCGGGCAATGCTGGCCGGATTGAGCGGCAGAGCACACAGCGTTATCACCGGGTTCACCGTTCTTGACTCAAGAACTCATAAAGCGGTATCTCGGAGCGTAGAAACAATCGTCTCCATGAAACGAAGCACCGGAGCCGAAATAGCCGCCTATGTCAGGACCGGGGAGCCGCTCGATAAAGCCGGCGCCTACGCAATTCAGGGATTGGGAGCGCTATTCGTAGAAAAAATCGAGGGTGATTTCTTCAATGTCGTGGGATTACCTCTCTTCGCCCTTTCGGAAACACTGAAAGAATTCGGGATTACCGTCCTGCCCGGATAGATAAGGCGGCACTTTCAGCGGCAACCCAGCCAGTCGAGAAAGCTGCCTGGAGATTATAACCTCCGGTACCGGCATCGAGGTCGAGCACCTCACCACAGCAGTACAGTTCTTTCACCAGTTTCGATTGCATTGTTCTCGGGTCAATCTCATTCAGAGAAATGCCGCCGGCGGTCACCATAGCGGTTGCCATCGAAAAGGCGTCTTTGATATCGAAACGCAACGATTTCAGCAACTCAAGCAGTTTTTCCCGCTCCGGCGATGAGAGTTGGTTACCCGGTTTTTCAGGCGAGATACCGGACATCCTGATAAAGGCATCAACGCACTTCGGCTGGACATAGTCCCGGACAATGTTTCGGAAAGTTCTTTTGCCGTATCTGTCGAACGACCGCTGCAATTCAGCCCGGAGGATTTCGCGGCCTTTATCAGGCAAGAAATCAATTGAGACGCTAACCGGCCCGTTCTGAAGGGCATCGATAATGGAGAGACTCATTTCCAGCACGGCCGGGCCACTGAGGCCAAAGTGAGTAAAAATAACGTTACCCCTGCGGCTTTCGATAACCGGCAGTTTCGGCTTTTTCCCGGGAAGGCGGAGGCCGGCATCTTCCGAAGGAACAAGCGAAGTATCAATATCTCCGGAGGAACAGAGAAAAGCCGTTATCCGAACATCTTTGAGGCTGGCGCCCTGCATCTGTTTTGCCAGGCCGGTGTCGGTAACGACCAGCGGTACCAGTCCCGGGCGTAAACGGACAATGGTGTGACCGAGGGCTGCGGCGATTCTGCAGCCGTCACCTGCTGAACCGGTCTCGGGATGAGACGACCCGCCGGCAGCGAGAATGACCGCCCTTGCCGGAAGGTAACCGGCACCGGTACGAACTCCTCTGACCTGCCCGTTCGCGACGACAATACCGGTAACGTTCACCCCGTACCTGACCGTAACCCGGTTATCCGAGAGGTATCGTTCGAAAACACGGACGATATCACGGGCATTATCGGTCACCGGGAATATTTTCCCGTTCGGTTCGGTTTTACATTCGATTCCGTACCGTTTCAGAAAACCAAGCAGGTCGTCGCGGAAGAATCGTTTAAACGAACCATAGAGGAACCGGCCGTTGAGGCCGAATGTATCGGTAAAGCTTTCGACATCGCGGCTGTTCGAAAGATTACAGCGGCCGTTACCGGAGACAAGGATTTTTCTACCGGAGCGCTCCATTTTTTCCAGGAGCAGGACAGGCGTTCCCATTTCAGCGGCATGGCCGGCAGCCATCAGCCCTGAAGCCCCGGCGCCGATAACGATTATCCGACTGGTCTCAGTCATACCGGTAAGTGTGGAGGATGAAAGGCAAAGGTGTCAAGCAGAAGAACCGGCAGGCCGCTGATATACACCGGCGAAATTTGTCAGCACCTGAACTCCAGTTTGAGGAGCCTGTCCGTCCTGTCGGTCAGCTTCACCCGGTCATCGATTCGCCAGCCAACGAGCCAGATAATCTGTTCCGGAGAGCAGACAACGGGGACGCGGTCGCGCCAGGCGCGGGGAATCTTCGCGTCAATTATAAATTCGCCGAGTTTCTTGGAGTAATCGGTTCCGAGCGGCTGAAAACGGTCGGACGGACGGCGGGGGCGCACCGTCAAACAGCTGCCGGTCTTATCGAAATCGAAATACATTATGTAACTGTCCCCGGAGGCAGTAAGGTTCTCCCTGCCGGATATTTCGGCGGTAACCTTCCAGCCGGACAAGACGGTCTCACCGGGAATGGTGAGGGAATATTCGCCATCGAGCGGCGGCAGATGGGACAGTTCGGCCGGTTCGCGGTTGAGTAACAGGCGGTCATATTCGACGGTAACGATAATGCCATCCGGCAGGTGAATCATTTTACCGGCTTGTTTTTCAGAGATATCGATGATGTCTTCGATATGGCGGGTTTCGATATCCTTCAGGTTCCCGTAGATATCTTCGAGCACCTGCCGGAGGAGGTGCCGTTTCAGTGCCGGAGGCAGGCTGAGGAAAAATTCCTTATCGAGAATAACGGTGTTACCTTCCTTTTCAACCAGGCCGGCTTCAAGGCCGGCGACGGTGCTATCGAGGAAATCCAGTTCATCCGAGGCGGCAGAAGCGGTGCGGAGAAGGGCATCGCCAAACCGCTGGTTATAGCTTTCCAGCAAGGGAAGAAGCTGCTGCCGAATCCGGTTTCGCAGGGGCGAAAGGGAAAAATTAGAGGAATCCTGCTTCGGCTCAAGGCCGTTACCGGCGCAGTACTTTTCCGTTTCCTCGCGGCTGATACCGAGGAGAGGCCGGGCTACACGAATCGTTCCCGATTCCGTCTCCAGCGGGGTTACCGGGCGAAGGCCGCACAGTCCGCGGGTACCGGTGCCCCGGACGAGATGGAGGAGGATAGTTTCGATATTATCGTTCCGGGTATGGCCGGTAGCGACAAGGTCGGTTCCCAGTTTTCGGGCGGTTTCGGCGAGAAAGGCGTAGCGGACTTCCCGGGCGGCTTCCTCGAGGGTACAGCGGTATTCGGCCTGGTAGCTTTTTACGTCGCGTTCTTCAATGGTGCAGGGCAGGCCGAGGCTGTAGGCAAGCAGTGAGACGTACATGGCGTCGTCGTCCGATTCCCTGCCCCGGAGCTGGTGGTTGAGATGAGCAACATGAAGGTTGATACCCAGTTCGTTTTTCAGGTTCGCGAGGATTTTCAGGAGACAGATAGAATCGGCCCCGCCGGAAACAGCCACAACGAGTGATTTCTGTTCCCGGAAAAGAGGATAATTCCGGAAAAAGGAGAATACCTTATTTTCGGGGGATTCGGGAGAATATTTTGAAAGAGAGTTCATCGGTTCTCCGGATAAGGTTTAGTTACGTTCTGTTTACTGTAAGTCAGTTCATCAAGCAAAGCAGCAATCAGAAAATCCTGAATCTTTCTTAATGAGGCCGTATACAATCCCTCTTCGGCAGTGTGAAGTAAGGTTGACGGTTCAGCTTCTCCCTCCGATAAATCGCGAGTCTCTGACTTTTAAAGGGAGATTAAGAGGGATTTTTAATCATCTACGATTTTTTCCATCTTTTCCAGCGAAAGATGCCGGCACCTTTCTTATTGTTAGCAGATAATGCCGGTTTATTCAACAGGTACGTTCTTCCCCGCAGGAATTCAGTTACCGAGGAGAAGGCGGGTGCGGCGAATGGAAAGGGGATACTCCGGGAAACCGAGGGCGAGGGTGACCTGTTCCGCCCGGCCGGAGCCGCCGCTATCGCAGCGAAGACGCATTTCGAGGGTGCATGTTTCCGAATCGGAGGAAACCAGGCGGATATCGTCTATCAGTTCCCGCAGGTCGTACTCACGTTTTCCGGTATCGCGGGCATGCGACCAGGGAAGGGTTTCGGCAGAGAGGATTGATTCTACTGCCGATTCGACATCGTCCGGCCCGCCGTTTTTTTCAACCACCACCGTGTATTCGGCCATTTTCATCAGGGACTGCAACGAGGGAAGGAGCATGCCGACCTGCTGGACATCCCGTACTTCCAGGCCGGCGGGAAGCTGGTGTTTGACGGCGTCGATGAACCAGTGAGGGGTTACCGTGCCTTCGACATAGATATCGAGCAGTTCAGAATCGGCGGTCAAGCCGACGGCCAGCGGAGCAGCCAGCGACAGGCGCGGGTGCGGGTCAGGACCCGTTCCCAGGTACGTGTTATGTCAAGGTGGGAGATATACTTTATTTCATCGCCGCGGGAAAATCTAACTCTGAGTCGCTGCATCATTTTTCACAATCTTCGGTTTCGTCAGTAATACTTTTTCTATTTTCATGCCGCGCATTTCGGTTATAGTAATATTCATACCCTTGAAGCGGAGGCGTTCTCCGGTGCGAGGAATTCTCCCCAGGTAACTGAGGATAAAGCCGGCAACCGTCTCGTAATCTTCGCTATCAGGTAAGCCTAGTTCCATTTCCTGATTAGCTTCTTCGATATTCATCCCGCCGTCAATCTGGAAGGTGAATTCATCGATTTCCTCGAATTCCTTTTCCGCCTCGGCGAATTCGTCACCGACGGTACCGACGATTTCCTCAATCAGAAGGCTGAGGCTGACGATACCGGCGATGCCGCCGTACTCATCGACGACCGCCGCCATGCGGATATTCCTGTCACGCATTTCAACAAAAAGTTCGTCGATATATTTCGATTCCGGGGTAAAGAATATCGGGCGGACGAGTTCATCAATCTTATCTTCCAGCTTCATGGTCTCTTTGGCAAGAGCCATCAGGACATCTTTGACAGCCAGCATGCCGATGACGTTATCGGTATTCTCCTCGTAAACCGGAAACCTGGATATAGGAGACAGGGTGTAGACCGTTAAAAAGCTCTCCAGGGTGGCGCCTTTTTCTATCCAGACAACCTCGGTGCGGGGAATCATGACCTCGTAGACCGGGCGGCCGCCGAAATCGAACACCTTATGGAGCATTTTCGCTTCGGTTTCTTCCATGGTGCCGTCTTTGTGGCCGACCGAAATCATGGTGCGTATTTCTTCCTGGCTGATAAGCGAGCGAGACATGGGAGTGCCGCCGACGATTCGAGTGATGCCGGTCGAAATTAATCCAAGCACGAAGACGAAAGGCAGGAAAACCCAGTAGAGAATCTCAATCAAACGGGAATTAAAGAAGGCGATTTTCTCGGCATGCTTGTTCGCCAGTGTCTTGGGAGTCGTTTCGGCAAATATCAGAATAATAACCGTAAGCAGGACGGCAGCGACGATGATACCGCTCTCACCCCAGAGGTCGACCGCCAGCGCGGTTGCCAGGGCGGAGGCAGCAGTGACCATGAGGTTTGTACCGAGGAGGATAACCGAGAGGAGCCTTTCCGGCCGCTGAATCATCTTGCTGACGCGTATCGCACCCTTTACCCGGTTATTCACCAACTGCTCGAGCCGGACTCGCTGAATTGAGAAAAACGATGTCTCCGAGCTTGTAAAAAACGAAGTCAGGATGACACAGCAGATAAGCAGGAATATCAATAACGGCTGGTTAATTTCCATGGCTGTTCTCTGGTTGTTTTTCCTTGGTCAGGAGGATTTCTTCTATCTTCATTCCGCGCATTTTTGTGATAAGGAGCTTGACATTCTTGATTCTTATCTGTTCGCCCTGCCTGGGAATATGGCCGAGCAGGTGTAACAGGAGGCCGGCGATGGTTTCGTATTCCTCGCTCTCCGGCAGTTGCAATTCCATCTCCTCATTGACATCCTCGATGCGCATGCCGCCATCGACCTGGAAGGTATAGGAGTTGATAACCTCGTAGTCTTTTTCGGCGCGGGAGAGTTCGTCGCCGACAGGGCCGACGATTTCCTCGACGAGGCCGCTGAGGCTGACGATACCGGCGGTGCCGCCGAATTCATCGATAACGACCGCCACCCGGTAATTGTTATCCCGCATTTCGGCGAAGAGTTCGTTTATCAGCTTGGTTTCAGGGGTGAAATAGGCCGGACGGACGAGGGAATCGATAACCGATTCGCGGGTTATCTCGCCTTTGGCGAGTCCCATGAGGACATCCTTAATCGAGAGAATGCCGACGACATTATCCATGTTCTCAATATAGACCGGAAAACGTGAAATGGGGGATTCAGCGTAGAGGGAGAGGAAATCCTTTACAGTCGAGCCCTGGGCAATGGCTGTCACTTCCGGGCGGGGGATAGTAACTTCGCGGACCGGGCGGTCGCCGAAATCGAACACATTATCGAGCATTATCGCTTCATTTTCTTCGACGGTGCCTTCGCGGTGCCCGACGAGAATCATGTTGCGGATTTCATCGGCGGTAGCCAGAGAGACAGTGTCTTCCTTGATGCCGAAGAGCCGGGTAAAACAGGAGGTAATTTTCGTCAGCACGTAAACGAGGGGCGAGAGGAGCCAGGAAACCCACTCGACAGGGCGGACAAAGGTAAGAGCGAACCGCTCGTTATTTTGAGCGGCAATGGTTTTCGGGGTCGTTTCCGAGAAGATTAAAAGAACAACCGTTACCCCGACAGTCGATATCAGAATGCCATATTCGGGCCACTGCTTCATGGCCAGAGCCGTCGCCAGAGAAGCCGCGGCGGTATTGACGAAGGTATTACCGAGCAGGACGGTGGAGAGGAACTTTTCCGGACGCCCCAATATTTTGGCAACCCTATCGGCACCTTTCACCCCGGTGCTCACGAGACATTCCAGCCTTATTCGTTGCAGTGAAATAAAAGCCGTTTCCGAACCGGAAAAGAAAGCGGACAAAATAATACAGGCTATAAGAAGCGCCACGTACAAGGGCACTTCGGTGCTAGACAATAAAAATCACCTGCCTATACAGTTGTTCGTTGGTACTAATAGTAATCAAAATATACCATCGGAAAGCGATATTGTCAAAAAAGAGCAGGTTCGCTTCCGGTATTCGAGAGAAAACCGGCTTCACTGACTAGAGATGTTTTTCCAGCCATTCGGCGACATCGATTCCGCTGAAAGGAATGCCTTTCGTATACGTATGGCCGGGGGTAAAAACAATTTCTTTATTCTCGATTTCTATCGAGCAGGCCGCTTTACAGAGCCAGTTGCCTTCCGCGTCTTTCTCGAACGAATTGTGGAGGTCGACCTGTCTTCCGATGGTTGCGGTCAGGAGAAGGGAATCAGCGAATCCTGCTTCCTGAGCGACTTTCTGTTCGGCATGGATAGCGGCTTCCTTGGTGCCGTAGGGGCTGCGCACCTTCCCGCCCGGCCAGAGTTCCTCTACCTGCCAGGTGATTCGGCCGTCGATTTGTGAAACCCGGTATTCCTTTGTCTCCGCCATTTCAGCCTCCTTGTCATCAATTATTATCATAACGAATGCCGAGGAGATGGTTCAGGGATAATGAGTATAAAGAGTGTCCGGGGGTATTGTCAAGTATTGGAAATGGGGGCGTTTTACGAGGAAATCTTGATACAGGGGAGGATTTTCGTTATAATCAGAAAGGTGCTGGGGAATAGTCTAATGGTAGGACAGCAGACTCTGGATCTGTCAGTGAAGGTTCGAATCCTTCTTCCCCAGCCAGTCTGTACAGTTCCCGAACTCTTCTTTTTCAGGTTGATAAGCCTGAATGGAGAGTTCAGTTCGTAATCCGCTATCATACCTTCTTTCAAGTAGATGCGTTTAAACACGATTTCACAGAGCAATCTCTTTTCTTCGAACGATGCGTTTACAAATAATGTCGACAATTCAGTTGCTAACTTAAGAGCTACTTCGAAGTCTGCCATGATAAGATGTTGTCTCTGACCTATCGAATCGATAACAAATTGTTCTCTGGATCTTTCCGCCTCTATCTTTTTCCTATGCGCTTTGTAGTCAGCAAGAGATATCTCATCTTCAAGCATTAACTGCTGTAAATTTTGCTCCATTTTCCGAAGTTTTACGAGTCTTTCTTCAGCCTGATGTTTATCAGCATTACTTTTGTCTTCGTCATTAAACCAATCCTGGACTTGGTTTCTCCATTCCTGTCGTGAATCTTCACTGATGGTTATTTCTCTAATGATATCGATAAGTTGTTGCTCGATGGTTTTAGCGTTGTAGTATATCTGTGTTCCGTTTACTTTCGACCGGCTACGGTAGTAGCTAATCTTCTTTTTAGGATTCGTTTCTGCCCAGCAGGGACTGTCAGCCTCGAGCGAATATGCTAAGCCTTGTAACAGGTATTTATGCCGGCGTACATGTTGCCGGTGTTTATCATGGTTCCCAAGCACTTCCTGGACTTTAGAAAACGTAACTTCGTCGACGAGGGGTGTATGATTCCCTTTTACCGGCACATCTCCGGCACGGAGCCATGTTTCTCCAAGGTAGAAACGATTATGGAAGATTGCTCCCCAGGCACTTTTATAAATTTTCTTACCAGTTCGTGTTCGGTATCCTGAACTATACACATGCTGTGTCCAATCATCCAGTGTCCACTTTTCTTCAGCGAACTCCTTAAAGGCGCGGGCAATGATAGGTCCTAGCTTCGGATCTACATCAATCCATGATTTTTGATCATCATGTTTATTCAAGTAACCAAGGGGCGCAAGTTTCGGCCATCCTCCGTTTTCTACTTTCTTCAGCATACCTTTTTTTACTTCGACTGCCAGGTTCTTAGAGTACCATGAACTGATAACCTGCATCATGCGGCGGCTGATATACCCAGCAGGGGTCGAGGCATCTCCCGGTTCGCTGACACTTTCCAGAGATATTCCCAGTTCATCCAATTCCTTTTCATAGATGACGAAGTCATAGTCATTCCGGGCAAACCGATCCAGTTTATGAACGAGAATCACATCAAATTCCCTGTTCCTTGCCGCGGTAATCATCTCCTGGAACTCAGGGCGTTTGTCGGTACGAGCGCTTTCACCGGCATCGACGAATTCTTTAACCACTTCCCATTGATTACCCTGGGCATGGTATCGGCATCTTTCTAACTGAAAGGGAATCGAAAGGTCTCTTTCGGCCTGTTCGTCGGTCGAAACCCGGGCATATATACAACAACGTATTTGTTTAAGAGGTGATGTATCAGTCATTAGCTTGCTCCCCAAATCAGCAGTAGTTTGAGTGGAGTAAGGCACCTTCCCATCGGTCTATTTCTTCTTTCGTGGCATATTTATTAAGCCGTTGATATGCCAGTTCAGCCGGAACTTCGAAGTAGTCTGCCAGTTCCCATACTGACAGGGTAATGACTTTTATGAGCTCCTGACCGGGCATCAGGATATGAGCAGCACACTCTTCAGCTTCCCGTTCCTGTCTTTTTGGTTCCGTTTGCCAGGGCTGATGAAACGCCAGTTGATTACCGCAATGGATGAGGTGGTGTGCCAGGGCGTGAGCAATCAGGTGTCTTCTTTCTCTTGGTGCCAAACCAGTGGCGATACCGATAAACCGCCCCTGCTTAACTT
The DNA here is from genome assembly GCA_964463875.1 of uncultured Dehalococcoidales bacterium. Taxonomy (GTDB): domain Bacteria; phylum Chloroflexota; class Dehalococcoidia; order Dehalococcoidales; family UBA2162; genus MGML01. The sequence continues at coordinate 2,778 of CAYXEG010000093.1, read as the reverse complement.
CCTTGACCGGCTCGAGAAATGGCCAATCAATGATAATGCAGCCTTCTGCCATGGCAAGAAATTCGATATCGACCGGAATCGATACATCGGGGTGACGTTCGTGCAGCTCTTGTGCTCTCTCAACCGTTAACTTGCTCATCTTCAATCTCCGTCACGTATTCTCAGTTTATTGAGTTTTTTCCTTTTTCTCCTGCTTTCGTCTTTTTCGCTCTTCATTGAGAGTGAAGCGAATAAACGATTTCACTCTTTCTTTCGATTCTCCTTCAAGGATAGTATCTACTTGCCGAAACATCAACTCCAGTTCCGCATCTTGCAGGTTTATCTCGCGGGGTTTTTCCCAGGGATAATCCCCAAGGGTACCAGTGATAGCTGCATAGATATCTTCAACCGGTAAATCGAGGGCTCTGCTAAGGCCGGCAATGACATCTGGTTTTGGTTGCAGGTTTCGTCCGTTCTCGATGGCGGTGATATTCTCGAGGCTGGTTCCAGCGGCTCTTCCGAGTTCTCCCTGGGTCATATCGCCGAAACGGCTTCTCGCGTTTCGTATTAACAAGGCAAGTGTTACTGCCATTACTAAATACTCCTTTTTAAAAATGTGAAGTATGGTAATATTATCACCATATTATGGTTTTGTCAAGAGGATTTTCTTGTTAGTTTATTCATACTCGTATTCCGATTGTGAAGCTAAATATAAAAAATAGCAGGGTAATACTATGGCGATAATGGTGTATTGACAGAGAAGTTGATTAGTCGTAATATCATTACTAATATAAACAGGAGGTTGGTATGGATACCTTTAATCCTACGAAATCAACGAAAAGAAAGGTGGCAACCAGGATACTATTTTCTCGGGAAGATTATCTGGAACTGAAACGCATCGCAGAGATGGAGCGAACCGATATCAGTAACCTGGTACGACGGGCTGTTGCCCATCATTTTTTTATCCCTGCTGATAGTAACAATATTAAGCATGTATAGTTATATAAATACTATTCAGGGGGCATATACCATGAGCGGAAAAATGAAAGAAAACGCGATATTTAATGATCCGGCAGTAAAAGCCCGGTTAAGAACGCTCCTTGAATTGGCTATCACCATAGGCAGGCGAGAAGGGCTTATCGGCAATCACAGTGAAACGACCATTAAGGAAGAAATAAAAGTCACCGATAAAAAGAATTGTCGGAAACCGTCAGCATCGACCACTTCCTGAGAAACAAAAAAAAAGGAGAAGCAGTAATGAAACAAGTCGAAAATCCGACGAAAAATGAACCGGACTCCGTTGGGCAAATGAAGCTTGAAAAAATTAGTATGGGCCATAGCCAGGAAAGCGATGGGCGAATATGGTATAAACCCGATGGCTACTTTACCTGTCCCGATGAGGTAAAACGAATCTTCGGACACAAGCCGGTGGCGCTTCGCATTCAATTCCCTGGTAAAGACAGCCGGGACTGGGTCAGGTATTACTATCGATTGTATTCAGCAAATGGAACTACTCTCTGCGCCGGAGACGGTGAATCGGCAATCGAGAACATGGGTTATTCCGTGCGTAACAAGCTGACCGCAGCCGATATAAAACCAATCAGTTGTCGTAAACTATGTTCTCCCAACGATTGCCCGAATTTCCGATTGGGTGCTTGCCGTACGGTTATGTACCTGTATTTCCTTATACCCGAATGCTCGGATTCTCTCTACTACCTCCAGACGATGTCTCCCATTTCTATACGAAACATCACCTGTTTCCACCGAAAATTCCAGGATTACCGAAAGCTTAACCATGGTATCTCGATGTATTTGAAGGTAAAAAAAGTCGATGATTCATTCCTTTCGCGACCCAATTATGCACTCGATTTGTCGCTATCATCAGACATACATGTTAAAACTTCCTGTATTTCAGGTATTACATCGAATACTGTTGTCGTTCTGCCAGAACCAAGCCAGGACCCTCCGGATGATTTTTTCCCGCATTGTATCGAAACGGAAAGTAAAGACATTCGCCAACAAATCGATGAAGAAGCTCTACTCGAGCAGTGGGCTCGACTGAAGAACAGGATGTTTCACTATACCATCCAGAGCGACCAGATTGCCCGATGGTTTTCTAAACACTATCACCTTGATATCGACATTACCGACTTCGACATGGCTAAACCACCGAAAAGCGTTACTTCGGCAATGCTGTCCAGGCTGATTCATTCGATTGAGTGTCACACCGTTTCGTAGAAAAACCTTGTAAAGGAAAGAAATGTGCAAGACCAAACAGGTGTCGCGTCCATGTACGCTCCGGAAGCTCCTGATTTATTCATCGACCATTACCATCACCTGAATACCGGGAGCGGCATCAATTCGGAGGTGATCAGGGAAAGAGGCTACCGCAGTATATCCGGTAAACCGGACCTTGAGGAACGCGGGTTTATGACGACACAGCAGAAGGTCCCTGGTATCCTCATTCCACTCTGGTCGGTCGACGGCCAGGAAGTTGGTTGTCAGTTTCGCCCTGACCATCCCCGCAATGACAACCGTGGCAGACCGGTTAAGTATGAATCACCGAAAGGTTCGTCGAACCGGGTCGACTGTCCTCCCCGTTGTCAGAAAATGCTGGGAGACCCCGATATACCCTTATGGATTACCGAAGGCTCCAAGAAAGCCGACGCATTAGCCTCGAACGGGGCTTGTGCCGTTTCGGTATCCGGTGTCTGGGGATTCAAGGGGAAAAACCAGTTCGGCGGTATTACCTTCCTGGCGGATTGGGACCACATCACCCTGAAAAACCGGACAGTCTAC
>CAYXEG010000092.1:2745-12446 GCA_964463875.1 uncultured Dehalococcoidales bacterium | reverse complement strand
TCTCGGGACGGGTCCCGAGGATTACGGCAACGTTCGGCATGATTTTCTCCCTGTCAGGATTTGACTCATTATACACTAAGTATATCGTATAAAAATAGAAGGCGTATTCACTTATTTAAGAAACTTATAAGAAACCTTGAGTATTCCGATATCGGAAGGCTTTTTCAGAGGTTCCCAAACTATTCCGTGAATCCAGAACTACCTCAACCCTTTTTCGAATCCCTGTGTCCTGTCTTTTATGAACATTTATTCAGGTATTTTTGGAAAAAGCGAGTTGAGATAAACGGGGATGTTAAAACTTCCAAATTAGTACCTATATGAGTTAGTTATGGAATAAGTCAACCGGTTACGAAAAAATTGGATAATAGTGACAATAAGAATAAAATAATACGGTAGAAATTTCATATTGACTTCTGTTTTAGCCTCGTTTTATAATGAAAAACAGAAAGGAGGCAAGCGGTCGGTCCGCCAAGCGACTGTTTGTTTTTCGGTAAAGCAGCTCTTAATTAGCCGGTTTGAGGTTCGATTCCTCAGCGGCACACCGCTGCAACACTCAACTTCTGCCGGGATAAAAATCATAATCTCAAGCCGTCAGTTCATTCTAAGCAACGCACTTCATTTCTCCGCCACTACTTCTAGCACATCGCCCGGAAGGGAGTATATCAATTTCGCAATTCGAACACGCCAGTCGATATTTTTTACCTGGTCGGAGCTGATTGCGCCGATAACCGGCATGCTGGAGGGAAAGGCGAAGAGGAACTCAGGCAATTCTATAATCGTTATGTGGCGGCCAGTGCCCTCATGGAACACCTGGCTACCTGGAACCAGGTGTATTTCGCCCGCTGTGTTAACCCGGAATATATTATGACGAGAGCAGTAATCAACAATTTTGGTAACGCTCGTTTCTGGACCGACAAGGAACCCAACAGATGTCCGCACTGTGGCTACTGGCCCGCGGTATTTGATGAAACCTGACTTTCCCAAAAACCTGATAATGCCGGAATTTTAGCTTCATGCTGACTGTTTTCAGGACACTAACAGGCGTAAGATGTAAGTGATGAACCACCGACCTTCTCTCTCCCCGTTGAGGAGAAGAATGTTGATTACGAGTCGTCTCTCCCCTTGCGGGAGAGATGTAAGTGAGGGGTATATAAAAATGACAAAGAAAGAACGATATATCGGGAGAGCAGGGGCTACCGGGCGATACGATTCTGGAATAATGACGTCTTACTGAATATCGGCTGAGGACATCAGTGTGCCATCCGGAACGACATTAGTCCGCATATCTGCCTCCAATGTGTATTTTTAAGGATACTATACACATAATCCGCCTCTCAGGAAAGTCTTTCTTGAAACAGCCTTCATACAGAACGTTTCACGACGATTGTCATGTTGATTTACTAAAAGTTCGAAATATTGATTTGGAGTGGTCAACCATGTTTATTTGGTTAACGATGAAATTAAACTAAACCCACTTTGAATTTCCTGATACTGTTATTGATTGACCGTCTCTCCATCGAGCGCCTTAAGCACATCATTTGCCACGTAAGCCTTATCGCATTTGCGACCGGTAATCCCTGTCAGGATGCCGGTTGTTTTCTGCCTATGAAGGGCGGGGACTGCCGAAAATATGGATAATCACCGAAGCCGACTGCTCGGCAACCACCGTCCTGTTTCCCAGCGAATACTGACAACTGCTATCGACCATGGTAAAGGCCGGAGATTGCTCCGGGTTTTTTCGTTCCAGCTTGACTTACCGGTCACTTCAGACCAGACTAAAGGCACATGTGATACAGCCTGAATTCCCGTCAAATTATACCTATACAGGGCACGGCACATCGAGAAAGGCATAGAGGTCAGCTTGTTTCCGGGTGATTTCTCCAATCCTTGGTTTATGTCCCGGTTGTTCGAAGCACTCTATCACATCCAGTTCATCCAGCAGTTCCTGCAACGTGTAATCTTTAAACAGGTTATGCTCCGACATCGCTTTTTCAATGTAGGAAAGGTAGATGAGAGCGACAAACTGGACAAACAGTTTCCCTTCCAGGTTTTCTTCCGAAGAAACCGAGGTTCGCCGCATATTCAATCGTTCTTTCAGATTACCGAAGGCTTTTTCGATAAGGTCTTTGGCTCGATATATCTCCAGCGCCTCTAAAGGGTCTTTCACCCCATTGGACAACAAGGCGAAATAACCGTAGTACTTCTCTACGGCATCGATTGCTTCCTGTTTGGGAGTAAGCGCCATCCCCCGGACCGGCGTCTCCCGGATATCATAATACCTGGCGTACAGTTTTTCATGATCGGGAATACGATTGCCGCTCTTCAGTTCATATTCCAGGACGTCCAGTAATTTGTTAAAAGCGATTTTATCATCCGTAGCCCTCTGATCATTGTAATAGAGGTGCAGGTAGATACGACGGTTGTCGCTGATGACGTCTCCGGAGCGTTTCCTGGTCTCTGAATAGTCCCAGTCCAGCATGAACGAGGTGAAATAAAGGCCATACTTCGAAGTGTAATGCCGGCGGGATACGATACTCCCGCAAACCTCATCCAGTTTTTGCCTGACAAAGACCAGGGAGGTTCGGGCCGAGATAAGAAACTTGTAATGCTGACGGAAAAGAGCATTGATATTTTCCTTACTGTAGAATCCCCTGTCCAATACCAGTTGCACCTTCTCCAGATTCAGGAAATCAATATCCTTCAGCAAATTGCGGACGGTCTTCACATCGGTGATATTACCCGGCAGTTTTCTGTAATAGACCGGCAACCGGGAACTCTCACCGAATAGTAAGGCCAGATTAATCTGAGGCAAGGCATCGTTTTCTTTGTTCAAACCATACTTCACCTGCTTCAGTGAAGACGAATATGAGGAGATGGAAGCAACGTCATAGGCTAAAAACTCCTTTTCCATCCGGCGCTGTCCCTGTAGCCGAAAGAATGAGAGTTTGGCTTCCTCGCTGATCGACCCCAGCAGGTCACTGCTCCTTTGCGAAGGCAGCTCTTTGCCATACGGGTGAGTATGGGTAAGCGCCCATCTCGGGAAACGGCTCATCGGATTGCGATCCTCCATAATCAGGTAATAGGCAAGTGACAGGATTTGCCGGTACGTGTCCGGAAAACAGGTTTGTAAATCCCGGGTCACCCCCAGTTTCTCTCCAATAGCATCGAACAGCCCGGTGGCTCCGCAGAAAAGCCGTTTGCTCTCCGTGACAGCCTTCGGGCCGCGTTTCTTGACTGATGAAGCCAGATCGGCCAGGTTAACCTTGCGGGAGGCGATGATTTCTCCGGTAGCCGAGTCCAGTTTGCCGATGCATTTGCGTTTATTCCTGGCCTGTTTCTTCTCCTTGTCCCAATAGCCAATCGATTCATAGACATAGGTAACGCCATTTCGTTTGTTCTTAACGAAGACCAGTGACATTCGGCACCTCCCTCATACATCGGTATAATTATACCAATGTTCAAGGCAAATGTCAAGGGCTGTTTCAATGATTTTTAATTCGTTTTTCCTCTTTTACCGGCTCCTTGTTATAAATTCACGGGAAGACAGGCTACAGAGGATGGACTTCAGAAAGAGATTGAAGCCGCGGGTGAGTTACTTGACGCGGTGATCGCCGAGCTGAGAGCGAAAAGGATCAGTCCAACCGAGGAGCTCAAGAAAGACCTGGGATTACTGGAAAAAGCTGTTGCCGACAGGGAGAAAGATGCCAAAGATAAACTCGTCAGCCCGGTGGATCCTGATGCCAGGCAGGGGAAAAAAGCGAGCATAACCTGGCCGGGTTACAAGGCACATATTGTCGTGGAGGAAGAGACCGGAATTATTACCGGAGTGGAAACCACCCCGGCCAACACTACTGATGGCAGCCAGCTCAAACCGCTCTTGAAGAGGCAGGAAGAAGCCCACTCTCTTAAACCGCAAGAACTCACCGCTGACAAAGCCTACGATTGGGGAGAGAATCTGGAATCACTGGCTGACAATGAGACCATCGCAAATATCGCTCTCTCGCAGCAGGTCAACCACCGGAACTCCGGTTATTTCACTGTCGAGGATTTCCTGTATGATCCTGAAAACGTCAAACTGATGTGCCCGGCCGGACATATCTCGACCAACTGTTACAGAGAAATCCTGTATAATAACAAACCTGGTTATGCCTTCCAGTTCAAGCCGAGTTTATGCAATACCTGCCCGTTAAAAACCAAATGCGTAAAGAACAAAGCGGGAAGAAGAGTGTACATCAGCTATTATGAGCCCTACTATCGGATGGCGAGCGAGGAAGGAAAACAGGCTTATCGTAATCGTTATAGAATCGAGCAGAAGATGGCCGACCTGACCAGGTACTGCGGATTGAGAAGGTGCCGTTACCGCGGGCTAGGCAAGGCCGGGATACATACGTTATTATCCGTCGCGGTATGCAATATCAAACGGATGGTGAAGTTACTATGGGGAAAGTCGGACAACTATTATCTGGAATCACCGGTGGCCGGGTAAACGGGGAGGAATGGGGCTGAAAAGGCTAAGACCATCTCGAAAAACGAGGTAAATATGACCTGAAAAAGTGATTGTAAAGTGAAGATGACGGGGTTTTGAAAAAATCCGGATCGCCGGAGAAAGAAATCATCGTTTGGACAGGCTTTTTTCGGCAGTCTCAATTCATCTTTTTATGAAACACGAGGAATTAGTCTTCAGACTCGGTTTCATACTTCTTGCGGATTTCATTGGGTGATCTGCCGCCGCGGCCCGGCTGGGGAGTATTATTCCAGATGTTCATCGCCAGTTTAAGCTATTTATTGAGTTCATCTATCGAATTAACTGAGCCAACCAGATTGACAATATCTTTACTAAAATCATTGATTTGACTTGATTTCATGTATTTCAGCACTATCCTATTCCACTGCGCCTGGGTCATGACCAGATTCTCGATTCCTTCCGCCTTTGCCGCCTTCGTCATCCTTGCTACAGCCTCTTTAAGCGATGAATCTTGAGGTTGCTTTATTTTTGGGCGCTCACCGTTAGGGTCTATCCTTTGCTGCAAAAATCTCTCCAACAAGACAGGAGGAAACTGAATGTTCTTGAGTTCAGCCTGCATGCCGGGCATGATTCTCGTTGGCCATTGCACCCAGCCAGGACCCACCAACCAGCCACGTCGTTTGACAGGAACAATATGAGCACATATGGCATCATCACGGATAAAAGTTCTGCTCAGGTAACGATTATCGACACTAAACTCCTCATCTACAAGTCGGAGTATCAAACCCCTACCCGGGTTTACCATTGCTACCACAGCCAGGACATATCGAGATCCTTTGATTGATTCAAATAAAGAGAGCAGTTCATTACCGGAAAGAAGGTCTTCTGCAGCTAATTCCGCAGGACGTTTCCCGTCTGGAAGCTGATAGGATAATGCAAACCACCCCAGGAAACGGCGCTCACGGCCGTTAATGTCACCGGTTCCCGCCATGTACTTTACATCTCCAGGTTCGTCATAGCCGAAATACTCGCTTCTCGCTCGTGATCTGATGTCAGCCAGGATATCACTCGAATTACACCACAATACAATTTCTTCTAACATGCTGTTTGTCAGTGGCATTCATCACTCCTGTGTTTAGATCGTAACCATGAATTTTCTTTGCAGGTTGGGTGTTCAGACTTAATTCTATTGCATAAATACAATACATACAATCCGTCTATCTATACGCTTGAACCGAATAAAAAGGTCTTTGCACAACGGGGAAAAACACGTCTTGCACAACGCCCCAAAAACGAACCACGGAGTATTGCACAAAAAGCAGAAAAATCGAATCCAGGGGGGCACCCCCTCCTATAAGAGAGGATATTCCGGGAGTGTGCAAGCATGAGTGCAAAGATTGTGCAAGCTCAGTGCAACAAGAATAAACTAAATCAATTGTCCTTCTCCTGATAACATCTCCGTGCTATATACTGAGGACGAAGGTAAAATCGAAGTCTTTACCGGTACTACCTATTGATACCTCAGCTCCACCAAAGGTAACAACAGGTAGTACTACTACTCAAAATTTGATTGATGGTAAAGGTAGCGTATACGCTACCTTTACTTGTTTTCCATCAGTTTCGATTCGTTTAATGAGAGAACGTAGAAAGGCTTTCCTTTCAGGAAGACCAGTTTCCTCAATCATATCCCGCAGGTCTTTACCATACTGTATGACCTTTTCGATATCTACCCGTTCTTCTCCTCTGGCTGCCATCTCAGCTTCAACCGGCAGTCAGGATTTATGAAGCTCTACCTGCTGATTTTTAAGTTCTCCAGGCAGGGGAGAGCAGCGATGACATGGGGAACCCGGTTAAACACGGCACCCCGCTTGCCCTTAGACATGGGTTCAGCTCGAACATTGACAAATCAAGAGCGTTAGGATAGACTCACTCACACATATCTGTTGATTGCCTGAAAGTTATTGAACAGGAGGAGAAAATAATGGAAAAACGCAGGGGTGGGAAAAAAGAGGAAAAAGAACAAAGGGGGGGGAAACAGAAAAATAAACTCTCCGGTAATATCAGGATGACGAAGAACCGGTTGACTAAAATTCCCGATCGTGTGATTGATATCGATACCTTACCAACAGCGATAGAGAAAGGAACCGTTTCTGTTACCGTTGAAAATGCCGGGAAGATTTTTAAGGAATTCCTGAAGGAAAATAAATCCACCTTCGAAGTAAATGCTGACGATCTTGACATAGTCTCTATTAAAAACATAAATAACAGGTGGTATATAAAGTACAGCCAGACATACAAGGGAATTCCTGTTTATAATGCTACGGTAGGTATTGAATCCTTTGAAAATGGAAAGGTAACTTCGTACTCGTCTAATTACCAGCCGAAAATCAGAGTAGCAACCAAGCCTGAGATAACCATAGACCGAGCCGTTGATATTGCTAAAACAACCTATCAGGGAATTGACACCGGACGCCTACAGGCAAAGGACAGTATTTTAACCGTCTATCCGGAAAAAACGGGAAACACAATAATTTATCATCTTGCGTGGAAGTTCCAGTTAGTTGGAGAACAACCCGACCCTGAAATCGAAAAACTATTCTTTATCGACGCCCTGAACGGGGATATCATACGCTCTCATATCGCCAGACCTGATGCGAACGTAACAGGCAATGTTCAGGGAGAGATTTATCCCGAGAATCCAACGGATACCATCACAACCATGCCCATACGCAGCCAGTACGTAGAGATAGAAGACGCAGGCAGAGCGACCACGAATAATTCCGGTAATTACTCAAGAAACGTCCCTTCAGGTTGGGGATCACCCAAAGAAGCGACCTTTACACTTGACGGTCCTCATGCGCACGTCCAGAATATCAACGGTAACGAATACACCGAAACGGAAAGCTGCAATACCAGTGGTCCGTGTAACCTGACCTGGACCGCTGCTGACAGGGATCATATAAATGTTTTTTACCACATGAACCTTTACCATGACTGGCTGGAAAACGAGCTTGGATATTCCTGGGTTAATAAGTGGGATGGATCGAGTCGATTCAACGCAAGGGTAAATGATCCACGTAATAATGCCTGGGCTGGTAATCCCATGTTGTTCGGTACAAACAACTACGCACGATCCAGTGACGTTGTTTACCACGAATGCACCCACAATGTTCTGGCGCATCTCTACGGTGATTACATAGGTTGGCCGAATAACTATACTGAAGCATATGCCATGGATGAAGGATTTGCCGACCATTTCGCGAACGCTTTTACTAATGATTCCATTCATGGCGAAGGCTGCTCCGCATCGCCCAGAGATCACAATAATACCGAGCAGTACCAGGGAAAAGCTGCTTTCAACAGGGAAGGGCATGACGGCGGGATGACAATCGGCGGAGCTGCCTGGGACTTCCGGCAGCAACTTCTTGACGCACAGGGTGCTTCAGGAGCCCGGGTAGCTGACCGGCTGGTATTCGAGGCCCATCAGATACTTTCTGTTTACCCCAGAGACTATTACTTCTCGGATCCGCACGAAAGTAATTTTCTCACCGCCCTTTACAGAGCAGCCGATGATAATACCGATCTCCGGGATGGAAGAGTCCCTTACTTCCAAAATATTCAAGAAGCGTTTCATAATCATAACCTCCTACAAGCTATCCTCGAAGATACTGATAGCTACGACTTTTCAGCTAACTTGGTTGCCAGCTTCACCGGGGGTGATTTCTACTATCGTCATGGGAAGTTCTGGGCAAACAACATGAATCAGCGGGGAGTTATTGACCTTGGCAACATCGGTAATGTCGATTTAGCCACGGTAGCTATTCCCAATTCAGGGTATACTCGGTTCGGGGTCAACGCAGTTGCAGGGCATACTTACATATCTCATTCCCAGCATGGCGAAAACGGAGGTAATATCGCGTTCCGGGTTATCGCTTTGACGGCTGATAAATCGGAGGTAACTATTCAATATTTTTACCAGGTCAGCCCTTACCGTTACGTTGCCAATCTTAAAACAAAGGAGATTCATCAATCAGACTGCTACTGGGTCAGGCAAATGGCAAACAGAAACAAATCATATTATTCAAATTTGTGGGAACTGGCTTTCTTAATAAAAGATTATGGATACAACGGGTGTCATTACTGTATGTCGAGATATGATGAAGATACCCTCTCTGAAGCACAGGTTGAAACAAACCTGAATAATGATCTGGATTGATGATATCATTTTCTACTTTGGTTGATGGGATGGGTATTAATCTATGCAACATCAACGGGTCTCTTATATCGATAAGAGACCCGTTAACCTTCCTGATACAGGGACAGGTAAAGGCTACGGTTTTCAGGTTTCTTCCTGTCCGCCCGATGTCGTGGTATTTACATAATCAAAAAGGCAGGATTTCTCCCGCCTCTTTGATTCATCTCTATGATACGTATACTCTTTATCGCCTCACTATATGAAGACGCCTCTTCTGGCTGCGTCTTTCTCTCCGACTTTCACGATATCCATGCCCTTAGTAATATACTTCGGCAGGGCTTCTTCGTTCAGTTCCAGTCCGATTCCCGGCCCTTCGGGGGGATAAAAACAGCCATCCTTATACTTCATTGGATTTTTTATGATATCGACATCATTCGGCTTTGTGGTATCGAAGGTGTTATACATCAGTACCGGGAAAAAGACCGCCTGCGCCTGTCTTCCGAATTCGGTTTCGGTACACAGCCAGTGTGCCTGAGCGGCCGCTTCCCAGGGGCCGTTCATTGCTCCGCAGTACATACCCAGGGCTGACGCTTTAGCTATAGCAGCCCATTGTATGCCGGCACTGATTCCGCCGGCGGACGATAGTTTCGTCCCTACAATATCAGCCGCGTTTTTCTTGATAACCTCCATCAAACCGGGAATAAGGACGGTAGCTTCGTGAGCGCACACCGGAGTCTTCAGTTGCCGGCGCAGTTCGGCCAGTCCGTCGATATCCCATGTCGGATTTGGTTGTTCGAACTTATACAGTCCGACGTCATCCAGCGCCCGGGCGAGGACCAGCGAGTCGTAGAAGTTATATCCGGCATTGGCATCGAACGATATCTCAGCTTTATCGCCGACGGCATTTTTCACTGCCTCAACAATCGCTATGTCTTTCTCCAGTGAGCGAACCCCTCCGCCAAATCCGGTTGACTTCAAACCCAGGCTGGTAACACCGCACGAAACTGCGTTCAGGGCTTCATCGACGGCAAGTTTTTCTCC
>CAYXEG010000092.1:0-2735 GCA_964463875.1 uncultured Dehalococcoidales bacterium | reverse complement strand
GTCGGAGATCCTTTCGACGGCATGGGGGATTTCGGCTTATCCTTTGATACATTACGTAAAACAATCGGCATGGAAGTGATCGTTTATGACGATAATCCCGCTTATTCCGCAACGGATGAAGAAATTAAACCGGAGGTTTTCCACTTGTTTGCCGCCGAGAAGCTGGTAGAGTGGTTGATTGCAGGCCTTTCCTGCCAGGTCCCAAAGAGCAAAGTCAATGGTTGATACCGCCGCGGGATACGACATCCCCCAGGTAGACCCGATTGCCATGCTCATCCTGGAGAAAATCGGCCCTCTGTTCAAAGGATTGGCCCCAATCAGGAAAGGCGCCCATGATTTAATCATCATGATGATGGTTTCCTGGTTTACCTGCCCGGCGTCAGCTATCCCGGTGATGCCTTCGTCAGTGTGAATTTTTACGAGAAGAACGTCATTGAGTCTGCCTTTTCCCCTCATTGGACTCGGTAAGCTAAGAGGGACACATTCGATTTCGGTAATCTTCAATTCCTGACCTCCCTTGGTATTATTTTTTAATGTTTAACACATAATGCAACAATCGAGGTAATATTATCAACTTTTTCAAGGTTTTCTAACAAATCAACTGCTTTCTCTGCATCAGACCTCGCTACCGAACCGGAAAATTCTGCCTGATTGAGGAACTTGTCAATAAGCTTCTCGCGCGGTAACGGCCGATACGGTTCTCCGAGAGGCCGGGCAACATACTCCGAATACATCTGCCCGTCCTTCATTTCTACCCTGAGTTCAATACCTTCATCTTTCTCGAGGTCATCCAGTTTTACCTTCTGAATCAATTCCTGGAGTTTCGGATTTCGTATGTTCTTTTCGATGAAGTTATTGTTATCCGATTTTTTATAGAAAAGCGTTCCGGCGACAGCGTAATAGAAACTCCAGAGCGCATTCATCGGAGGGTAATCACCGGTCAGGTAAGGCTTCGAATAATGAACGGCCGTTGCTGCTTTAGAGAGATGGAGAGTAACCTCTTTAATGTCATCGGGGTTGATGTTGTACTTATTTGAGATGAGTAAAGCTGCCTCAGTCGGTGCATTTGTCGGCCTTCCCCCCGGCCAGGGTTTGAACACCTGTTCAACGATGAATTTTTCGCCGAGTCTGTCCGTTATTCTTTCGGCTCTGTTACAGGCTTCCAGGCTCGGATAAAATCCTGTCCTGTCATTAAAGAAAGGCTCGCGCGCTCCCGGCCAGCCGGCTACGGCGAGTTGCGCGGCCACAATACCGTTCCTGGCTTCGATGCCATTACTCATCTTGGTACCGACACCCTCTTCGTAGCCACCCCTTGCTAACTGCGCTTTAAAGAAGGGGTCATTGACGCCAAGCCAACCCGGATTAGCCGCCTGTGAGGGTGCAATATTCCCTGTTTCAGGTTTAGTTTCTCTGGCGGAAGGCGTTCCGGACATGGTTGCTCCGATTCCACCTGCTCCTCCCCCGCCGCCCATCAGCATGGTCAGCCCGAAAGCATTCCTGAGCTGTTTCGAATTCAGACCGAGCAGCCTTCCTGCCACCGCGGTTGAACTGAATACTGTCGAAGGCCCTCTTCCGGGTGCAGCCGGGGGCATATCAGGGCTTGGCGACTGCCCGGGAGGTGTCCGGTCATTCGCGATATGAAGCCGGGCGGCCAGGTCGTCAGCCACAATGACCGACGTTATCAGTTCTTTTCCACTCGCCCCTTTATATTCACCCAAAGCCAGAGCGGCAGGAATGGTGGTCTCCCCGATATGGTTGGCGAACCTGCGTATAGGTTTACCGTCTACGTATATGGTACCGGGTTTGCCATCTCCATCGATAATCAGCGTCAACGGTCCCCAGTCGAAAGAGCGGCCGAATATTCCGTTTACCATGGCGATGTCATGGGGAGTTCCTTTATAACCATAACCGAGAATACTTGATTTTCCGGCGCCTCCCCAGCTTCGGACTATTTCGGCAAGTTCTTTACTGCCATCGGATTTCGAACCTCCGATGATGCAGCCAATCATGTCGAGTATCCTTCTTTTTGTGTTATCGACCGTTTCCCGGTCGATGCTGTCAAAGCTGGTATTGAGGATATTGTTGACGAGGGCATCGGTTACTGTCGTTCCGTTCTGCATGTCACTCATTGCGTAGAACCTCCGGTAAAAATAATAGCTTTTCTAACCCGGTTGTACATCTCCATTCGTCGCGACACTTTTTTTACGCGTATTTACCTCAGCAGGCCGGGAGCAAGTCGTCTCCCGACCGCTTCCCCTTTTCCTGTAACCGTGATTAAGCCGTAACATTCTCCATCAACCCGGATATATCTTCCAGGTTTTCGATATCAGTCAGAGCCTCCACCGCCCGTTCAATCTTCTTCTTTGTCAGTACCCTCTCGGCGTTGTGCCGGAACTTGGCTATCAGTTCTTCGTCGGAAGGCCGGTCATCGGTGCCGGTTGTTCCTTTTCGATGCTGCCGTTCGACGGTGAACGTCTGCCCCCGAGCAACGATATCTGCCCTGGCCAGAGCCTTATCGTAGTCCGGGTGAGGCACGACGCTGATTCGGCTCATAAAATTTATGATATCCGGGGCGTTCATCGTGTCCGGGTCAAGCCATTCGACACCTGGCCGTATACCGTGCGCGGCAACCGAAACATTGTAGGGCAGATTAAACTGTGCCGAAGATATACTCGAAGGAGCTTTTAACACAGGTTTACCGTCCGGGCCGGCCGTCCCCATCATCCCGCCGCGAT
>CAYXEG010000091.1:7437-12500 GCA_964463875.1 uncultured Dehalococcoidales bacterium | reverse complement strand
TTCCTTCCCCTCCGGGATTTACCCGTATGTCCGGGAACGATTATCGGTACCGCTCTTTTCTTCGTCATTATCCTGGCGGCGCTGTTGAGTTATCGTCCTGTGGAAATCCAGAGACTGATGAGAACCGGTTTCATGTATTTCCTCATGTCGTTGATAGTCTGTCTCGTTTTCGCCGGCGCCATGCTCCTCGTTTCTCTCTGGTTCAAGGATACGATTCCGCTCTGGGTATACGTTATCCCGCTGGTCCTGCTCGTTGTCATCGTCCGGTTAATCTGGGACGGAGTCCAGATGGTCGTCGACCTCCTCTTCTTCCGGGAGCGGTACGTCTTTTTAAAAGCCCTGCGGAAGTTCATGCTCGATGCCTATGATATCCGTGACTACATGCAACTTGGAAAACTGCTAGTTGACCTGATTGCCAAATCGTTCCAGGCCCGGACTGTCTGCCTGTTGATACGGAATGATGCCAGGGTGTTCGAGTCGGCTATATCCGCCGGAGATGAACCGTTATCAATTCGCTTTAACGTATCAGGCGAGTTATTCCGGTGGTTCGATGCCGGCAACAGGATTCTCAATACCCGGGATATCGAAACGGTTCCCCGGCTTCAGGCACTCTCCAGTGAGGAAAAAGCGGTCATCCGGGACTGTGAGATTGAACTGATTCTTCCCCTTCGGCCAACGGTAGCTGAAATGGTCGGCCTGCTCCTTGTCGGGCGGAAAAAGTCACGAAAAATATACAGCGAAGACGAAATGGCCCTGCTGGTCGATGTTGCCGAAAGTGTCGCCACCGGCGTCGAAAACGCCCGGATTCACCATGCCGAGTCTCTCCTTATCGGTGAGTTACAGAACCAGGATAAGCAGAAAACCGAATTTCTCCACAGTATTGCCCACGAATTGAAAACACCGATTACCTCGCTGCTGTCCTCCACCGAGCTGCTTGAAGAAGATATCGATACCATCACCCCCGATCAGAGGCAGCGGATAATAAGCAATATCCGGCGGAGCGCCGGTTCGATGGACAGGCGAGTCAACGAACTGCTCGACTTTGCCCGGTCTGAGACCGGCAGCCTTGAGTTGAAACGTTCTCCCCTGCAACTGGCGGAGCTCCTTTCTGCGGTCGTGGAAAGGGTGATGCCGGTCATCGAGACCAGGAAACAGGTTCTTAAACTGGAAATTCAGGAAAATATTCCTTTGATATATGCGGATTCGGATAAACTCGAACAGGTGGTAATCAATCTGCTCTCGAATGCCAGTAAGTTTTCGCCGTCTGTTTGCGAGCTGATTCTGAGGACAAAGGCGTCTGACGGCCAGGTTATCGTCGAGGTGGAAGATTGCGCCCGTGTCATAGATGAGAACGAAAAAGAAAAGATATTCGTTGCCTATTACCGGGGCAGGACCGCCGGCGATGATACCCGGAATCCCGGCCTCGGCCTCGGTCTGGCTATTGCGAAACGAATAATCCTGCTTCACCAGGGGAAAATTTGGGTGGAAAGCCTGCCTGATAAAGGGAATATTTTCTCCTTTACCATTCCCGTTTTTCAAGAAAAATAACAGAAGACAATAGAAACTTTGTTGGTTAGGAGTTGATGAGCATGAAAGTAATGATAATTGAAGATAACGAGGAAGTCGTCGAAGCCGTCACCCTCTGCCTGCAGATTCGCTGGCCGGACGCCGATATCTCTTACGCCTACGGCGGCCTGACCGGCGTTCAGATGGTCGAAGCCCAGGACTTCGATATTGTCCTTCTTGATATTAACCTTCCCGGAATCGATGGCTTCGAAGTCCTCCGGCGGATACGCACCTTCTCGAAAGTGCCGGTCATCATTCTGACCGTCAGGGGGTGGGAAGAAGACCAGGTCGAAGGCCTCGAGCTCGGGGCTGACGACTACATCGTCAAACCCTTCCGGCCGAGAGAACTGGTTTCCCGTGTTAACTCGGTCCTCCGGCGGGCCAATACCCAGGCAATCGGTATCGAGAATCACTCGCTCATCAGGGGGAAACTCAAGCTCATGCTGAACTCGAACGAGGTGGAAACCCGTGAAGGTAAGGTGAAGCTGACCCCCACCGAATGCAAGGTCCTCTACGCTCTGATGAAAAGCGAAGGGCAGACCCTCAGCAGCAAGACCCTCCTGGCGGATATCCTCGGCCGCGAAGATGAGAATACCGAAATCATCCGGACCTATATCAGGCGGCTGAGAACGAAGCTGAACGATTCTCCTCCCAGTATCATCCTGAACGACCGGGGCGGAGGCTACCGGTTCGTCGCTCCTAAATAAATGATAGATTCATGTATCAGGAGAAATATGCGTACGGTAAGTCTAAATGGTAAATGGAGCCTGAAACAGGTTGGTCAGGAAGCTGCGATTCAGGCGGTGGTTCCCGGGAATGTCCATACCGACCTCCTGGCGGCCGGGCTGATTCCGGACCCGTACTACCGTGACAACGAAGAAGCCCTTCAGTGGATTGGAGAGGTTGGCTGGGTGTATTCGCGGAAACTCACCCTCCCCGAAGATTTTCTCAGGTCAGACAAGATTCTGCTGCGGTGCTGCGGCCTCGATACGCAGGCGATTATCAAGGTTAATTCGAGGGAAATCGCCTGCACCGATAATATGTTCAGGACGTATGAATTCGATGTCTCCCGCCTCCTGAAAAAGGGAGAAAATTCGGTTGAGATTCGCTTCAACTCGACCCTCCCGTATGCCAGGGAGAAACAGAAGCATCACCCGATTCCCCTTCGCGACGGCCCTCACACCATTCCCGGCGGCAACTGGCTGCGCAAGGAACAGTGCAATTACGGCTGGGACTGGGGACCCTGTCTCCTCACCTGCGGTATCTGGAGAGATATTGACCTTCTCGCTTTCGATACCGCCCGGTTCGCAGATGTTGCCGTTCGCCAGAGGCATACCGGGGAGAAGGTGAAACTCGATGTCACCACCGTTATCGAAAAAGTGAAAAACAACCCCGGACTGAAAGTAAAAGTCACCCTGACGAAAGACGGGAAAATGCTCGCTTCGGAAATCGCGGGATTCAGGAATAACCGGGCGAATGCAACGCTGACGATAGATAATCCCGAACTCTGGTGGCCGAACGGTATGGGCGACCAGGCGCTTTACGGTCTGACAGTAGAGCTTTTCGATAACCGGGGAGCTATTCTCGATACAGTAACGAAGCGTCTCGGGCTGAGGACTCTCAAACTCCAGCGAAAGAAAGACCGCTGGGGAGAAAGCTTCCGGTTTACCGTGAACGGCGTTCCCTTCTTTGCCAAGGGAGCCGACTGGATTCCGGCCGATACCTTTGCCACCAGGCTGACCGACAATGATTATGCCGTCCTTATCCGGGATGCCGCCAAAGCGAACATGAACATGCTGCGCGTCTGGGGTGGTGGCATCTATGAGCCGGATATTTTCTATGACCTGTGCGATGAACTGGGTATCTGCGTCTGGCAGGACTTCATGTTTGCCTGCGCCACCTACCCGGCTTTCGATGAAGCTTTCCTCGATAACGTAAAAGCCGAGGTCGAAGACAATGTCCGCCGCCTCCGGCACCATCCCTCTATCGCTCTCTGGTGCGGCAATAACGAGATGGAGCAGGGCTGGGTCGGCGATGACTGGAACGACCATCAGATGTCCTGGCAAGACTATTCCCGGCTCTTCGACGAGATGATTCCGGAAACGGTCGCGCGAATCGACCCGGACGGCAATTACTGGCCGTGCAGCCCCCATTCGCCTCGCGGCGACCGGATGAACTTCAACGAGCCCCGCTGGGGCGATGCCCACCTCTGGCAGGTCTGGCACGGCAAGCAGCCCTTCGAATGGTACCGCACGGCCATGCACCGCTTCGCCAGCGAGTTTGGTTTCCAGTCTTTCCCGGAACCCCGGACAGTCTACGGGTATACCGGACCGTCCGACCGAAATATCACCAGTTACGTCATGGAGCACCACCAGCGGAGCGGTATCGGCAACACTACCATCATGACCTATATGCTTGACTGGTTCCGGTTGCCGGCCGATTTCGATATGACCCTCTGGTTGAGCCAGATTCTCCAGGGGCTGGCTATGAAGTACGCCATCGAGCACTGGCGCCGGAACATGCCCCGGACGATGGGCACCCTCTACTGGCAGCATAACGACTGCTGGCCGGTAGCGAGCTGGTCGTCGATTGATTACCACCATCGCTGGAAAGCCCTCCACTACATGGCGAAACGCTTCTTTGCTCCCCTGCTCGTCTCCGGCGTCGAGGACGAGAAGAAAGGCGCTGTGGAAATCCATGTCACCGGCGACTTCCAGAAAGCCTGTCCGGGAGAACTCTCCTGGGAGATAACCACTGTCGACGGAACCACCCTGGTTAAGGATTCGAAGAAGGTTGAGATTCTTCCTTCCCGAAATACCCGGGTGCATGTGCTTGATTGCCGCGATGAGATAAAACGCTTCGGCATCCGTAACCTGATGGTATGGCTGAGCCTGTCGGTCGATGGTAAAACGGTCTCCGATAACTTCGTTTCCTTTGCCAGACCGAAACACCTGGAACTCCGGGACCCGGCGCTCGTCTGGGACATCGAAGGAAAAGGCAGCAAATACTCCGTGACCGTCGGTTCGCAGTTCCCCGCTCTCTGGACGTGGCTCGAGGTTGGGGGCATCGATGTTTCGTATTCAGATAATTTCTTCCACCTCCGGAAAGGTGTCCCGGCGAAGGTCGAGATAACGACAGATGAACCGGTAACGCTTGAGGATATTCGTAAAAAATTGAAGGTCAGGAGCCTTTTCGATACGTATAGATAATCAGAATTTTACCGACATAAGCGAAAGTCGTCGTTTTCAGGAAAAGAATCAACATTGGAAATCAGAAGGTTATAAATGAAGTCATCCTTAGTCTCCCCCTATTGTAAAGGGGGAGACAGGGGGATTTAGAGATATCGGAAACAGGTCAATGATACAGGGTATTGCAATCAGGGAATTCCGGAAAGAAGATTTGGAGGCGGTTCACCGGCTGATACACCATGTCGTCGATGTTTCTTACCGCATCGTTTACCCGGAAGGCGCCCTGAAAATTTACCGGGAGTATCACAA
>CAYXEG010000091.1:0-7427 GCA_964463875.1 uncultured Dehalococcoidales bacterium | reverse complement strand
TCACAACATCGAAAATATCCGGCAGGATACCGAAGCCGGCTATTGCGTCGTTGCTGAAAACGGCAACGGCATCGTCGGTACCGGGATTTTACTGGAAGAGAACATCCGCCGGGTGTATATCGACCCCGATTGCCAGCACCGGGGAATCGGTAACCGGATTTACGCTGCGCTTGAATCGAAAGCCCTCCGGGCAGGAATAAAGCGGCTCGACCTGAGCGCTTCCCTGGTCGCCCGGGATTTCTGGGAGAAACACGGCTTCACCGTCGAGAGTATCGATTCGATTCCCTTCGGTGAAGATAAACTCACATTTTTCACCATGACGAAAAATTTACCTGCAATATAAATGTAATGAAAAATACAGGAGGACGAACATGGCTTTTCCGAAAGATTTCATATGGGGGGCGGCGGCGGCAAGTTACCAGGTTGAAGGCGGCGCTTTCAGTGACGGCAAAGGGTTGTCCGTCTGGGACATGATGTGCAGCCAGCCGGGAAGAATCTGGGAAGGTAATACCGGTAACGTATCCTGCGACCACTACCACCGTTACAGCGAAGACGCCCGGCTGATGGGCGAACTCGGCCTGAAAGCCTATCGTCTCTCTATCAGCTGGCCTCGCGTTATGCCGGAAGGAACCGGTAAGGTCAATGAAAAAGGGCTTGATTTCTATGACCGGCTCGTCGATGCTCTGATCGAAAACGGCGTCCAGCCCTGGGTAACCCTCTTTCACTGGGATTACCCCTACAGTCTTTTCCTTCGCGGCGGCTGGATGAACCCTGACAGCTCGGACTGGTTTGCCGAGTATGCGAACGTTATCGTCAATAAAATCTCCGACCGGGTAACGAACTGGATGACCCTCAACGAACCCCAGGTGTTCGTCGACGCCGGGCACCGGGTCGGCCGGCATGCCCCGGGTATACAGCTTGGATTCAAAGAAGTCCTGACGGTTGCTCATAACGCTCTCCTGGCACACGGGAAATCGGCTCAGGTTATCCGCGCCGGGGCAAAAGCCAAGCCGCGGATTGGCGCCGCTCCCGTCGGAGTGACGAAGATACCCGCCTCTCCCCGGCAGAAAGATATCGACGCTACCCGCAAGCTCATGTTCTCGGTTGTCTCGAAAGACTGTAACAATAACACCTGGTTTGCCGACCCGATGGTACTCGGGCACTACCCGGAGGATGGCCTGAAGCTTTTCGAGCGCGAAATGCCGGAAATAAAAGCTGACGATATGAAAACTATCTGCCAGCCACTCGATTTCTACGGCGTCAATATCTACCGCGGCGATGTTATCAGCGCTGACAGCCCGGACCCGGTTCTCGGCACGGACGGCCAGGCTCTTACCACCATGAACTGGCGCCTCACGCCGGAAGCCCTCTACTGGGGACCGAAATTCCTCTACGAGCGCTACAAGCTGCCCCTCGTCATCACCGAAAACGGCATGGCCAACATGGACTGGCTCCACCTCGACGGCAAGGTGCATGACCCGCAGAGAATCGACTTCCTGAGACGCTACCTCGGGGAAATCGAACACGCCTGCACTGACGGTATTCCGGTCACCGGTTACATGTACTGGTCGATTATGGATAACTTCGAGTGGGCGGAAGGCTACAAGCAGCGCTTCGGGCTTATCTACGTCGATTATGGCACCGGCGAACGCACCCTCAAGGATTCTGCTTACTGGTATAAGGAAGTTATTAAAACGAACGGAGCGAGTATCAGGAAATAAGGGATGAGAGATGCTCGGAAATGATGATAAATCCGGTGCTTCAGCTTGACAAATAATTAGCCACGTGAATACAATGAGGAAACTGAAGTAATAGTAATCTTTAAAATTTAAGCGTATAAAAAAATGGCAAAACCGGTAGTAAATAATCCGGTCCTCAAAGGGAAAGCCGCGAAGGAATTTACAAAGTTGTTCCTTAAGAAAGCAAACCCTAGTCCGGAAAGGATTGAGCAAAACAAGAAAGACATCGAAGCATTTCTATCCACTCAGGATAGATAGTTAAAAGTGCGTTCAAAAAAAGCGGCTTCATCAGCCGCTTTTTTATGCCCCGTAGAGGTCAAATACCATGAACAAATGACCGCTTCCACCTCCGGGAGGAAAATTCAGGAAACCCTGCTTGTCCCAGAAGGTTCTGCCATTCTGATTTCTCCTGTCAACATGAAGGGTTAATAGTTTCACTCCGAAGCTTGAAGTCAGTGCTGCACCACGTATCCATGACAGCATTTCAGCCCCTATCCCTTGATGCTGATAGTTCATTGAAACACCGAACTGTGCGATAAGAATACATGGTATATGCTCTCTGATGATTCCGCCTAATCCCAGAAGAGCCTTCCAGTTCGATGTTTTTTCCAGTCTGAGATCCGAAGATACAAGAGACGTGTACCCGATTAAATCATCATCTTTGTAAAATAACCAGGTAACGTTTAACCCCATTGATTGTTGTGAGTGAGCATCGTCAATGAGAAAATCAGCAACGACTTTATCCCATTCGTCAATCCCGCAACAAAACGAACTGGTGTCTGTTTCTCTTGAAAGCTTCCTGACCGAATAGGGAAATGTACTCAAGTTCGATACCTTTGAGATTTGAGAACATTATATCGTACTGTACCGGAAATAACAAATACGAATTACTCGGTTCCGATATTGTTCAATCTTCTTCTACCAGCCCGAAAAACCTGACCGCATTTTCAGTCGTCTTCCTAGACAGGAATGCAGACTCTTCCCCCCGTACCTCCGCCGAGCCATGTAATGACCTCAGTACATCCTTCGGGGCTGCCTGGTAGCGCTCTTCCCGGCCATACGAAACCGGGGCGTCGGTTTCGAGGAAAAGCCGGTCGGCCGGGGCTTCACGTACCGTCCGCCGGTGCTCGGAATGGTATTCTACCGCCGGAGTCGCCGAAACATAATACCCCTGTTCCAGCAGGTCGCGCAGGACGCTCGACGGGCCGGTGTACCAGTGAAACACCGCCCGTTTCACCCCCGTCTCGATAGCGATATCGAGCGCATCCTGCCAGGCGTACCGGCTGTGTATCGATACCGGTTTATCATACTTCACCGCCAGCTTCATGATATCCCGCAAGACAGCCTGTTGCCGTTCCTTCGGCGCTTCCGCCCGGATTCGCTTGTGGTAATCCAGTCCGACCTCTCCGATAGCTACAGCTTTCCCGATGTTTTCCTCAATCTGATTCAATGTCCGGGTGACTTCCTCGTCGTCTACCTCCGGCAGTTCCTGCGGATGCAGCCCGAGCGCGGGAAAAACCATTCCCCTGAACCGTTCGGCAAGTTCGAGCACTCGCAGATTCGTCTCGTAATTAATCCCGACGGCGATAATGCCGGTAACCCCGGCTTCTTTCGCCTCCCTGATTGCTGAATCGATATCCTCTATCTCATCGAGGTGGCAGTGGGTGTCTATCATTTTCATGGATGTAGTATAAACGAAGTCGATTTCACAATGCCAGAACCATTACCCTTGACCTTGCCTGTTGTATACTGTAATGGAGGAGTCCAATGTTCCATCCGCTCTCCCTGGTAATCCCTGCTCTGATGCTTCTTCCGAACATGTTTTTCGTTGTGAAACAACCGACGGATTCGGCGCCCGATTCCGTAAAGGAACCCCTGTATTTCGTTATTCCGGAAAAACTCGGTCAAATCGGGGCGTTCCTCGGTCCGTTGTTTTTTTCTTTGGATATCTCCGTCCCTCTGGATATACTGGCGGTCTCGGTAATGTCCCTGATACTCGGTTCCTATTATTTTTGCTGGATTCGCTATTTCAGGAGCAGAAAGCGGTTGCACCTGTTCTCGCCGTTGCTCTCGATTCCCGTTCCGATGGCGGTAAGCCCCGTTATCTATTTTCTCTTATCTTCAGTAATTCTGAACTCGTGGCTGGTTTTTTCCGCAGCCCTTGTTTTGGCTACCGGACATATTCCGATAACCTATCTTCATTACCGGGCGCTGGTGAAGCCGAACTAGGATTTCCTCCCTGTCACGAACAGCCAGAAAAATCCGCCACTGGCGGTAATCCCGGTAAACTGCAGGCCGTCCGTCAGCCGCCTCGCTTCTTCCGGTGTATAGCTCGCCATCATCGAACTGAGCGGTTCGTTTTTCTCTTTCAACTGGGATGGATAAAAATATTTCTGGAGGCACTTCAGAGCCGTATAGAAGATACCCGGTGCGTCCCGCCGGGTATCGAAAATGAGGAACTGTCCCCGTGGTTTCAACACCCGGTATATCTCCCTGAAGGCTTCGTCCGGGTCAATCCAGTGGTGGAGCGACAGGGTGCTGACGACCATATCGAGCGATTCGTCGGCGAAAGGCAGCTGCTGCAGGTTCCCGAGTATCAGTTCGATTCTCCCGGTGGCTTTTTTCGAGTTCAGGTAAGCGGTCGCCCGGTTCAGCATCCCGGAGGAAATATCGAGCGCTGCGATTCGTACTCCCGGCAAGGCTCCGGCAGCTTCGCTGGTGAAAAAGCCCGGCCCGCAGCCGAGGTCCGCCATCACTCCCCGCGGTTTCATTTTCTTCAGTCTCCGCAGGCAAACCAGCCTCAGTGCCCGCGAGGGTAACTGGCGGTTGACGGTATCGTAGGACTCGATGGTCGCTTCATCCTCGACCCCTTCGTCAGGACCGATTGTCCGCCCGGAACGTACGCGACTCAGGCTGGGAATTCGCATATCTCGCTCCATAAAGTATTTCCCTCATTATAAACTAAACAACCGATGGGAAAACGGGAGGCGGAGCATAATTGCTCCGCCTCCCGGGTATTGAGTCGTTTCAGGGAACCCTCAGGGCTAGTAACCCATCGATTTCTTGAGGGACTGGTCTATCCAGGCGTATTTAGCCCAGCGGTATTCGTTACAGATACCGGGGCTGTATTCACCCTGGAATCCCTTGAGCCACGGCCACCAGACGGTGAAGGTGTAGGCTGCCGGGCTGGGAATGGCGAACGCCTGCTCCATGACGTACGGCATCAG
Source organism: uncultured Dehalococcoidales bacterium (assembly GCA_964463875.1). Taxonomy (GTDB): domain Bacteria; phylum Chloroflexota; class Dehalococcoidia; order Dehalococcoidales; family UBA2162; genus MGML01. Next base: position 2,461 of record CAYXEG010000091.1, on the reverse strand, counting down.
GTCTTTGTGTATACGGTCGACTTCTGCCTGGTTGCCGGCGGCAAACGCTGCCAGCATGTCGGTTTTTGCCTGATTGATTCTTGCGTCATTGACGTAACTCAGATTGCCGCCGACAGAGGAGCCGGTTAAGGCCAGCATCCGGACGTAGGTGCCGGAACTGGGCTGAAGCGTGTAGAAAAGGCCTTCGTAGTTTCGCGATGCCCACATGCTGTTGTACGCGCCGGTCTCGAGCGGGTTGATGTTCAGGGTTACGCCGACCTGGTCCCACATGGCCGCGACTATCGAGAGATAATCGACGTTCGGATTGACGCAGGTGATATCTGCCTTGAAGCCGTTGGGGTAACCGGCTGCCGTCAGCATTTCTTTGGCTTTGACGGGATTGTAGGTATAAAGCTCTTTAACCGATTCGGGTGCCTCATCGAGGTTGAGGAAGGCATTGGCGAGTTCAGGTTCGGGAGTTATCGGGTAAGACGGAATCACTGCTTCGCCCTGATAGAAGCCGTCGATGATTTCATTGTAGTCGATTGCCATCTGGAGGGCCTGGCGGACTTCCTTCTTGCTGAAGGGTGAATTCGGGTCATCCGTGCGCATGGCTATCGAGTAGGCGGCCGCCGGTATTTGTTTGGCGACGATGATGTCTTTAGCGGTCTTGGTGACATTCTGAATGGTGTCAAGCGTCAGGCCGAAATGAGCGTCTACCTGGCCGGTCCTGACGGCCGCTTCCTGGGTCGAGGTGTCGGCGATGATGAGGTATTTTACGGTTTCGATGTAGGGAAGCCTGTTGCCCTTGCCGGGTCCTACCGGGTCAAGCTGCCAGTAGTTCGGGTTTCGCTGGAAAGTGACTGCCGAACTGCGAACATAGTCGGTAATGAGATAGGGGCCGGTGCCGACGCTGTTCTGCCAGTCATTCATGTTGCCGTAGGTCTCGATAACTTCCGGCGGATAAATGGCACACCAGTCGACGAGATAAGCCGCCAGGTAAATCGATTCCTCGACGGGGACTTTGATTTCGATGGTCCATCTATCGAGCAGGTTGACTTCAATCGCCTCCGCCATCGTCCTGGCGGACCGGACCAGCTGGGAGCCTTCGCCGGTCAGCCACCGGTTGATGTTCCAGTAAACGTCTTCTCCGGTCATTTCCCGCCCGTTAACCAGCCGGCTGGCTTCGCTGTCGGTATTAAGTCCGTAGTAGACACCCTGGCGAATGTTGAAAATCATGTGGCCGGGAGCGACTATTTCGAAGCTCTCCGCGAGAGCCCCGGATTTACTGTCCCACCGGTAGACATCGTTTGTCTTCCAGGAGAATTCGCCGGTTCCGGCCGGGCCTTTTGCCCAGTCGCCTTCGAGTAATTCATCATGAGTGATGTGGCCGGCGACATCCCAGTAATCGGGGGTTGTCAGCTCGTCGAATCCCATGATGTCCAGTCCGTAGATGGAAGTAAGCGTTCCGCCGTACTGCGGCGTGTCGGTCGATACCGGTATCTCCTGCTCGCCGATACCGGGCGTTACGGAGGTGGTCTCGGTTACTTTGACCTGTTCATTGTCGTTGTCGGTTTCTTCTGTTGTCGTATCATTTGAGCTGCATGAAGCTAAAACGAGCGATGCAGCCATTAAGCAGCTGATTACCAGCCAAACTATTTTCTTTGGCATTAAGTTGTTTCCTCCTCTAACAAATATTGTGAAAAAAATAAGGGAAAAAGGCTGAACTCGAGACACACGTTTTGTCGAAAGGCATCACCTCCTGTTCAGGCGCATGAAAAAGTTTCGTCCGCCCGGTGACTACCTGGAGGAAAACGGGCATGGTTCGGCAAGGAACCACGGTAAAAGTGAAGTGGCAGCTCATTTTACCTGGGGCGACTTATAAACCTGTCGATAACGGCCTGTATCTATTTAAAAAAACCGGTACCCTGTCGGTACGCACGGTTTTCAATTAATCTGTATCTATTATACCATTTTTTGTCCGCTGCGAAAGCTGGTTGTCATTTTGCCCGCAAGCGTCTTGTTGTTATCGCTTCGAAAGAGATGAACCTCCGGAGATGTTGACCTCTCCCATTTCCGGGTTGCCGGTGTATTCCAGTTCGGAGCCGCCGGTCAGGGTGGTATCGAGCCTGCCATTGAGATTCAGAATCGCCCTCCCTCCGCCGTCGATGTTGATATCAGCGTCATGTATCGGAAAATCGTCCAGTATCAACCGTGAACCGCCGGTACTTCTTGCCACCAGGTTTTTTCCTGACCCCTTCAGACTGGCCTGGCTTCCCTCCGAAAGGCCGAAACCTATATCGCCGGTTTCAATCATTCCCTCCAGCGAGCTTCCCTCGGAGAGTGTCACCGAGAAATCGCGGTCCGATGAAAATCCATACACGATTGCCGAAGCTCCCTCGGAAAGATTGATACCCTCCAGCGCCGGCATGGTAATTGCCGCTCTCAGGGTGACGCCGATGAGGGTGGTTACGCCTTTCAG
>CAYXEG010000090.1:0-12580 GCA_964463875.1 uncultured Dehalococcoidales bacterium | reverse complement strand
TCGGTGACGGCGAATGCGACGAAGGCCAGGTCTGGGAAGCCGCCATGGCAGCCGCTCATTTCAAGGTCGATAACCTCACCGCCATTGTCGATAATAACGGCCTCCAGATAGACGGGTGGAACAAGGATGTCATGAACCTTGCCCCCTTCAACGATAAGTGGGCTGCCTTCGGCTGGCACGTCATCGATATCGACGGACACAGCATCCCGCAGATTCTTGCCGCTTTCGAAGAAGCCCGGTCGGTCAAGGGAAAACCGTCCGTTATCATCGCCCACACGGTTAAAGGCAAAGGGGTCAGTTTCATGGAAAACCAGGCCGGTTTCCACGGGAAAGCCCCGAACGCCGAACAGGTGGAGACCGCTTTGAAGGAGTTGGCATAACATGGCTGAATTAGCAATGAGAGAAGAATACGGGAAAGTTTTAGCCGAGCTGGGAGGAGAGAATCCTGACATTGTCGTTCTGGATGCCGACCTTTCGGCCTCAACGCAGACGAAGTTTTTCGCCGATAAGTATCCGGACAGGTTCTTCGATTGCGGCATCGCCGAGCAGAACATGGTAACAATCGCTGCCGGGCTGGCCTCCGCCGGCAAGATTCCTTTTGCCAGCACCTTTGCCGTGTTCGTACCGGGGCGGTGTTTCGACCAGGTACGAATGTCGATTTCGCAGCCGTCCCTCAATGTCAAGCTCGTTTCGACGCACAGCGGCCTCAGCGTCGGCGAAGACGGGGCAACCCACCAGGCAATCGAGGATATCGCCTTAACCACATCCCTGCTTAATTTCACCGTCATCGTCCCGGCCGACGGCATCGAAACCGCCCAGGCGGTACGGGCCATCGCCAAAATGGACGGCCCGGTCTACCTCCGGCTGACCCGCCTCAAGTCACCGGTTTTCTATGAAAACGATTATAAGTTCGAAATCGGCAAGGCGAGCCAGCTCCGGCCGGGAAAGGATGTGACTGTCATGGCCATCGGCATCATGGTCGGAGAAGCCATGAAAGCCGCCGAAAACCTGGCGAAAGATGGCATCGATGCCCGAGTCGTCAACATGTCCACCCTGAGACCAATCGATGAGGAGATGATAAAAAAGGCGGCTGCTGAAACCGGAGCTATCGTCACTGCCGAGGAACACATCGAGAACGGCGGGCTTGGTTCAGCCGTTGCCCGGGTTGTCGCGAAATACAACCCCGTTCCGATGGAGTTCGTGGCAGTACAGGAATACGCCGAATCCGGCGCTCCCGCCGAACTGCTGAAGAAATATGGCCTGACCGCGCCGGATATCGAAAAAGCGGTAAAGAAGGTACTGAAAAGAAAGTAGGGAAAGTTAATCTGTCTTTCGAGGGGCTGAGAGATTCAGCCCCTTTTTATTTTACTGTTTGTTTCCGGGGGAAAAACCGCTATAATACGAACAACAACTATCAGGAAAATGAAAAAATGAAGGTATCTCTCGAAGAAGCTCAACAGCGGGCAGAAAAATACATGGACACCGGGTATCACTGAGGCCCGAGTATCCTGCAGGTCATGCAGGAAGCTCTTGGGGCAGGAGATAACTCGATGGTCTGGGCAGGGAGTAATTTCTTTGGCGGAATGACCCGCCATCGGGAAGGCGTCTGCGGTACGGTGGCGGCGATGGCTGTCTATCTCGGACTCCTTCACCGTTGTACTCCGGCGGATAAAGAAAAATTCGAAAAGGTAAACCGGCAATCGTTCGAACTGGCCCAGGCCTTCAAGGATGAATTCGGTTCGATTATCTGCCAGGAACTGCTGGGGATAACGGATTATAACGAAGAAGAACGAGCCAGGTTTTTCGCCGAGAAAAGATATGTCACGAAGTGTCACGGGTATGTGAGGTTTATCATCGAAAAGCTTTTTGAAACGGGAAAGAATGAATGATGCAAAGCAGATTGACGGTTCAGCAGGCAAAAGAGCGGGTTAACCAGCTTATGAGTAACGGCGGACACTGAGGGCCGACGACGGTGCAGGTACTGCACGAGGCCTGGGGAATGAAAGATGACGCCATGCTCCAGGCAGGCATGCTCTTTTACGGCGGCATTGCCGGACACCAGGAAGGACCATGCGGCGCCATATCAGGGTTGAGTATCGCTCTTGGATTCCGGTATTACGCTTCTTCCGGGAACCCGGAAGCGGCAAAGAATGCCCATGAGGAAGCCGAGAAAAAGGCTAAAGAAATCATCGCTGAATTCAAGGAGAAATTTGGTTCCATCGTTTGCCGGGAGCTGGTCGGGGTCGATTTCTCGAAACCCGAACTGGTAGAAAAGTTCATGGAGAACCCGGACAACCGGGACCGCTGCCCGGGTTACGTGCGCTTCATCGTTGAGAAACTGGTATAACTGCAGGTTTTTATCTCTTTAATACAGCTTCTTGTGTGCCATTTCCGACCATTGCCGGAAAAGGTCCCGGCATCGGGGATTTTCGCGGTGTTCCAGGGAGACGAGGCTCGTTGATTCCCGGTTTTGCATTGCCTCGTAAAACGTTCTATCGTCGAAACCGGTTTCAGCTGCTTCGTCCGTAGTTGAGCCGTAGCAGACTTTCGAGATTCTTGCCCAGAGAATCGCTCCCAGGCACATCGGGCAGGGGTAGCAGGTGGTGTAGATTTCGCAACCGGATAAATCGTGCGTTCCCTCAGCCAGTTCCGCCCGGCGAATAGCGATAATCTCGGCGTGGGCGGTGGAGTCGAAAGAAGACAGCACCATGTTGTGGCCTTTACCGATAACCCGGCCGTCTTTCACCACCACAGCGCCGAACGGACCACCGTCTCCGGCCAATATTCCCTGTTCGGCTTCCTCGCAGGCAAGAGAGAAAAAATCCGGCATATTCCATCCTTGCTGGTTCAATTCCATCAACCCGGTTTATCCGGGCGGCTCATGAAGCTTTCACTATTATACCAGCATATTCAAACTCAGGAGCGGTAACCGGCTACGGGACTCATAGTTTTCAATTTCACAGTATTTCAGGAATCAGCCTGTTTTCATTTCTTGCTCACGGCGAGTTTCGGGTGTAGGATATGAGCAAATACTGTCACAAGGAAAAGACCGGACGATTATGCGGTACGCGATTCTGTATCACCCCGGACACAACAGAGTCTTTTATGAAGCGATGCAAAAACTCGCGCTCTCGGAGTTCGATATCGTGGCGCGAAAACTCAGCGTCAGCTATCACAACCTTCAGAATCAGCTCATCAGCGGCATCAGCTACCTGACATTCGAGACGCCGAGTGAATTGACCGCTTCGGATATCACGCTGTTATCTGAACTCTCCTTCGCGTACGCGCTCTACCTGCTTGAGCATGTTAATAGTGACCGGTATCTGAAACCGATTGCGAAAACGAACGTCAGTTATATCGATACCAGTATCAGCGATATCCTGAAATACACGGGAAAAACAAACGAGCTGTTTACCCGGATGCTGATAAATATCGCCTTCGCCACTCAATCATGCCCGGAGAACCTGAACCTGCTTGACCCGGTATCCGGAAAGGGAACGACGCTGTTCGAAGGATTAATCAAGGGTTTCAACGTCTACGGTGTCGAAATCGGAGAAAAACCCGTTTCGGAGGCGTACCATTTTTTTCAAAAGTACCTGGAATCGAAAAGATACAAGTTCGAGATGAAATCAATGAAGATATCCGGGCCGAACAAGTCATTCTCGGCTGTACGGCATACCTTCACCATCGGCCGGACAAAAGAGGAACAAAAAGAGGGGAATGTTACAACGGCGGAGTTTATTGCGGGGAACTCTCAGTACGTAACCAGGTACTACCGGAAAGATTTTTTCAGCATGATTGTCGGCGATTTACCGTACGGAATTCAGCACGGGAACGTCACTAACGAAAAGAGGTCATCGCTCACCCGGAATCCGGCGGAGCTTCTCAAGGCCTGTTTACCGGCCTGGGTCGAGGTACTGTGCCCCGGAGGGTGCCTTGTCCTGGCCTGGAACAGCCATGTCCTCAACCGCGAAACGATGACCGGTTTATTTGAAGCGCACGGGCTTTCGGTAAAGAACGAAGGGACTTATACGCAATTCGAGCACCGGGTCGATCAGTCAATAAAGCGGGACGTTATTGCGGGGGTAAAACAAAATAACTCCCGCTGATGCAGGAGTTATTTTCAAGTGGTGCCGGGAGAGGGGATCGAACCCACACGCTTTTTAGGGCGGCGGATTTTAAGTCCGCTGCGTCTGCCTATTCCGCCATCCCGGCCTGACTGATATTGTAGTAAGAGCGGCTTCCGGAGTCAAGTATTATCCGGTAGCGGTATATGGAAAAAATCAGCGAAACATTAATCACACCCGGTGTTTCGTGCTATAATTATATGTTTATGTTATACTCAATAATCGGGTAACAGGATAAAAAATAAAAGAAACTGCATTATTGCACAGGAGTTAAGATTTGGATAAAACCAGCAAAACGACACTGATTGAGAAATTCGCCCGCCATCAGGGTGATACCGGTTCGACCGAAGTCCAGGTGGCTATTCTTACCGAGAGAATCACGCAGCTTACCGGCCACATGGTACAGAACAAGCATGATTTCCATACCCAGCGCGGCCTGATAAAACTTGTCGGGCAGCGAAGAAGGTTACTCGCCTATCTCATGAAAGAAGATGTTCAGAGATACCGTGACCTTATTCAGCAACTCGGGCTGAGAAAATAACAGGATATATCTAATCCAGTAGGAGAAAAATTTGGCAGTACCCCAGGCTTTTGAATGTGAAGTCGCCGGAAGGCGCCTTATTATAGAATCAGGAAAACTGGCCGGGCAGGCTGAGGCAGCCGTCACGGTCCGGTATGGAGACACCGTTGTCCTGGTAACGGCGTGTGTCGCCAATGAAGCGAGGGAAGGGGTGGATTTCCTGCCTCTTACCGTCGATTACGAAGAGCGGCTCTACGCCGCGGGTAAGATTCCCGGCGGTTACATACGTCGTGAAGGAAGGCCCTCGACGGAAGCAACCCTTGCCTGCCGGATGACCGACCGGCCGTTGCGGCCTCTGTTACCGAAAACATGGCGCAAGGAAATTCAGCTTATCGTTACCGTTATGTCGGCCGACCTTGAAAACGACGCCAACATTTTATCTATTATCGGCTGCTCAACCGTTCTCGGCATGTCGAGAGTCCCGTTCGCCGGGCCGGTCGCGGCTGTCTGTATCGGGTACATCGACGGCGAACTGATACTGAACCCGACGCTCGCCCAGCTCGAAGAGAGCGACCTCGACCTGGTTGTTGCCAGCACCCGTGACAATGTTGTCATGATTGAAGCCGGCGGCAATGAAGTCGATGAAGCTATCGTGGTCAAAGGCATCCAGATGGGTCACGAGGCAAATCAGGCTATCATCAGGCTCCAGGAAGAAATCAGGCAGGCGCTCGGCAAGCCGAAAGAGGAAATCGAATCCGGTGATGTCGCTCCTGAAGTTTTCGAAGCAGTTTCAGCGAAAATCGGCAACCGGCTGATGGAAGCCCTCAGCAACACTGATAAAGGCGAACGTGACGAAGCGGTTTCAGCATTGAGCCGGGACGTCGCCGGGAGTCTTGAAGACATCGCATCCGGTGAGATTTACAGCGCTATCGATAAGAGCGTAAGGAATGAAATAAGGAAAAACATCCTTGAAAAAGGTGTCCGTGTCAGCGGGCGCGGTATTACCGAGATACGGCCGCTCAGTGCCGAAGTCGGTATCCTTCCCCGCACGCATGGCTCCGGTCTCTTTAACCGGGGACAGACTCAGGTGATGACGATTACGACGCTCGGTTCAACCCGAAGCGAGCAGCGAATTGACGGACTCGGCATAGAAGATACAAAACGCTTCATGCATCACTATAATTTCCCGCCCTTCTCGACCGGAGAGGTCCGGCGCATCGGCGGTACCAGCCGACGGGAAATCGGCCACGGCGCCCTTGCCGAAAAATCGCTCCTGGCAGTTCTGCCGGCCGACGAGGATTTTCCCTACACCATCCGCCTCGTTTCCGAGGTGATGAGTTCGAACGGAAGCACCTCGATGGCCAGTGTCTGCGCTTCGAGTCTTTCGCTGATGGATGCCGGTATCCCCATCAAGAGGCCGGTTGCGGGAATCGCCATGGGACTTGTTACCGGCGATGACGGCAAATGGGTCGTGTTAACCGATATCGAAGGCGCCGAGGATAATTACGGCGATATGGATTTCAAAGTTGCCGGCACCAGTCAGGGAATCACCGGCCTGCAGATGGACACCAAGATAAAGGGGCTTTCCAGTGACATCATCGCCCAGACATTCAAGCAGGCGAAAGAAGCCCGACTGAAGATACTCGATGTCATGAACGCTGTCATCAGCCAACCCCGCGCCGAGCTCAGCATGTATGCTCCGAGAGTCTATAAGCTGACCATCCCGGTTGACAAAATCGGTACCGTCATCGGCCCCGGTGGTAAGACAATACGCTCTATTATCGAAGAAACCGGAACGACCATCGATATCGATGATACCGGGACCGTCCTGATAGGTTCGGCTGATGAGCCTTCCGCCCGAAGGGCAATCGAAATAATCGAAGGCATGACCAAAGAAGTCGAGGTCGGACAGATTTACACAGGGAAAGTATCCAGAATCCTGAACTTCGGCGCCATGGTTGAGATACTACCCGGCAAAGAAGGTCTTGTCCACATCAGTGAACTGGCCGATTACCGTGTCGGCAGCGTCGAAGATGTCGTCAAGGTCGGCGACGAGATAATGGTCAAGGCAATAGAGATAGACAATCTCGGCAGGGTCAACCTGTCGAGGAAAGCTGTGCTTAGTAATTCTACCGGTGAATCAGGGAGCGGGGAAAAAAGCTCGGGTTCGGTAGATTATCCGTTTAAATCCGGCAGAGACAATCGTTCCGGCCAGCGCTCCCAGAATTTCCGAAATAAGCGTCGGTAATTAAAAGGAGCGGAACTATGGAACCTGTACGGGTCATTGTGCACGGAGCACTTGGACGGGTCGGGCGGGAAATCGTCAGCGCGGTTTGTCGCGATGCGGATACCAGGCTGGTCGGAGCGGTCGATGCCATGGCCTCGAAGGCGGCATTGCTACTGCCCGACGAGTCCGGGGAAGTACCTCTCTCATCGAACGTCAGCGAGATACTCGAAAAGTGTCCGGCTGATGTCATGGTCGATTTCACCGTCGCGAAGGCAACCATGCCGGCGGCGCGTGCCGCCTCGAAAAAGGGCGTCAACCTTGTTATCGGAACCACCGGTCTTTCCGCCGATGAATTCGCCGAACTGGGTGCGCTGGCGGTGGAATACGGCACCGGTATCGTCATCGCCCCGAACTTCGCCCTCGGCGCCGTATTGTTGATGCATCTTGCCGGTATAGCCGCGAAATACATGGAACTGGCCGAGATAACCGAGCTTCATCACAACCAGAAAGCTGACGCGCCGTCAGGGACAGCCCTGATGACTGCCCAGCTTATGGCTGAAGCGCGGGGCAAGCCGTTCCCGGAACCCTATGACAACGATAAAAATTTCAAGAGCCGGGGACAGGTCGTGGAAGGAATTCCAATTCATTCGGTACGGCTTCCGGGCATGATGGCGCATCAGGAAGTCCTCTTCGGAGCGGCCGGGCAGACACTCAGCATCCGGCACGATACTATCAACCGCGAATGTTACACCCCCGGAGTTCTGCTGGCGGTCAAGGAAGTCGTTAAACGTAAAGGTTACACATACGGTCTGGACAAATTACTTAACTTATAAATACAGGAAGGACAGATGAAAGAGTACAGAGTAGCCATTGTTGGAGCCACCGGGCTGGTAGGAAGCGAATTTATCAAAATACTGGAACAGCGGCATTTTCCGATGTCGTCCATCAAGCTGCTGGCTTCGGACAGGTCATCGGGAAGAAAGCTGGTTGTCAACAAAAAGGAAATCGAAGTCCAGGAAACATCTCCCGAATCGTTTAAGGATGTCGATATCGCCCTGTTTTCGGCAGGAGCCGATATCAGCAAGAAGTTCGCTCCGATAGCGGCTAAAGCCGGAGCGGTGGTCGTCGATAACAGCTCCGCCTGGAGAATGGACCCGGGTATCCCGCTCGTCATACCGGAAATTAACCCGGAAGATATAAAAATGCATAAGGGTATCATTGCCAACCCGAACTGCTCGACGATTCAGATGATTGTAGTGCTGAATCCGATTCATAAAGTTAATCCCATTAAAAGGATTGTCGTCGATACCTACCAGGCAGTTGCCGGTACCGGTACTCCCGCGATAGAAGAACTGAAAGTCCAGGTGAAGGAAGTACTGGACGGAAAACCGACGACACCGAAAGTTTACCCGCACCAGATTGCCTTCAATGCCCTTCCTGAGATAGACGTTTTCATGGAAAACGGCTATACCAAAGAAGAGTGGAAGATGGTTGAAGAAACCAGGAAAATCATGCACGCTCCCGACATCGCTATTTCAGCCACCTGTGTCCGCATCCCGGTCCTTATCGGCCACAGTGAAGCCGTTCACATCGAACTGACCCGGCCGATGAGTCCCGAGGAGGCAAGGGAAATCCTTTCGAAAGCTCCGGGAGTGGTTGTTCAGGATGACCCGAAAAACCATGTTTATCCGCAGGCCTGGCCATGCGCGGGGACCGACCCTTCATTCGTCGGCCGTATCCGCAAAGATAACTCGCATCCTAACGGACTTGCCATGTGGATAGTTTCCGATAATCTCCGCAAAGGCGCGGCACTGAATACCATTCAGATTGCCGAAGAAATGATTAAACGAAACTGGCTTACTCCGGGAGGAAAATAAAGTGAACATACCGGGACGGATTTTAACAGCCATGGTGACCCCCTTCGATGAAAAAGGGGAGGTAGATTACGAACAGGCCAGGAAACTCGCTAAAGCTCTCATTGAATCAGGAAGCGACGGCCTGGTGGTAGCCGCAACAACCGGCGAAGCGCCGACACTTTCCTGGAAAGAAGAATTGCGGTTATTCCAGGAAGTACGTTCGGTCATCGGCCAGCGTTCGCTCGTTGCTTATACCGGCAGCAACAGCACCGCCGAAGCCGTCGAAGCAACGAAAGGAGCTGAAAAGCTCGGCGTCGATGCCTGCCTGTCCGTGGTGCCGTACTACAACAAACCGTCTCAGGAAGGCATCTACCAGCACTTCAAGACAATCGCCGAAAATACCAGCCTGCCGATTATCATGTACAACATCCCTGGCAGGGTGGTGGTGAACATGACCGTAGAAACCATTGCCCGCCTCAGCCGGATAAAGAACATCATCGGTGTCAAGGAAGCCAACGGCGACATGGGACATGTCTCGCTGACGCTCGACAATGTCGATAAGGAATTCTATATCTGGAGCGGCAACGATAACGATGCTTTCCCGATTATCGCACTCGGCGGATACGGTACTATCGGGGTCGTGACTCACCTGGTCGGTAAGCAGGTCAAGAAGATGGTTGACTGCCTGGTTAATGATAAGCTGAATGAGGCTAACGTGATTCACCGGCACCTCGTTCCCCTGGTCAATGCTCTCTTTGTCGAGCCGAATCCGGCGCCGATTAAGTACGCCCTGAACTACCTCGGTTTCAACGTCGGTAAACCCCGGCTGCCGCTCGTCGAACCGACCGAAAAAACCCAGGCGCTCATCCGGGAAACCCTGAAAAAGTACACGATAGACTTGCCGATATAATACGTACCGGTATAGAATAAGATTCGATTATCACCCTTCCTCAAACAGGAAGGGTGAATTTTTTCCGGGAGTAAAAGATGACGGACACAGTCCTTGACCGGATAAAACGTTTTTCCGACGACCAGTACTCCAACGAAAACCGGCTGAATGCCCGGATTCAGGTATACCGGTATACCGAGAACAAAGAACTCCTGCAGGTATTCATGTTCAGGCATATGGACTTCACCGGTGTCGAAAAGGTCGTCGACCTTGGATGCGGGAACAGGTTACTATGGAGCCGAAATATTGACAATATTCCTGAAGATATTCATCTCATGCTGTCCGATGTCTCACCAGGGATGGTGGATGCTGCCCGCAAATCGCTTGGCAATGATGCCAGATTTCAGTTTTGTGTCACGGATGCCTGCGAGACACCCTTCCCCGGTAACAGGTATCAAATGGTTATTGTCAACCATATGCTGTATCACATCGATTATAAAAAACGAATATTTACCGAGATAAACCGACTGATGACCGATGACGGGTACGGCTACGCATCCACATTGACGACACAAATTTCAAGGAACTCTTTTCCATTGCCGAAGGCTTCGACAATCGTCTGATTTTTAATAACGATGGTATCGTCGAGGGTTTCAGTATGGAAAACGGAGAAAGAATACTATCAACCACGTTCGATGTCGTCGGCCGATACGATTTCAACAATGACGTCGTAACATCGGACACCGACGCGCTGCTGCTGTACCTGGCATCGTGTTTTGAGAAAAGACAATTATCTCATTTAATACAACGGTGCGATGAATTCCACAACCATGTTGAATCGGTCATACGCAAGGCCGGAAAACTCAGGATAACGAACAAAGCTGTCTTGTTCAAATTCAGGAAGAAGAAATAAACATGAATATCGATTGGCATACCGATGTCTGCACAAAAGAAGATTACGACCGGATAATTACGGACATAGGCGATTTCTGGAATAGCGACCATATCGACGGACTGAGGAGAGAACACAATCCGGTTTTCTTTTATGAATTCGGCAATACTGCGCTGGTTGTGAGAAATGGAAAACAGGTTATCGGTTACCTTTTCGGCCTTTTTTCTCAGACCGAACCGGTTGCGTACGTCAAGTTTATCGGTGTAAGGGCCTCATATCGAAAAATAGGGGTGGGACGAGCTCTTTACGAGTCCTTTCATCGAACTGGCGAAAAAGCACGGCTGCGTTCGACTAAAGGCAATTACAGGACAGGGGAATGCCGCATCCATCGCATTCCATCGGAGCCTCGGCATGCGGTTACTCGGCGAACCGAATGAAGAAGGAGTTCCGGTGGTCCATGACTATGCAGGTCCGGGAATGAACAGAGTGGTATTCACTAAAGATATTCCATCAAACTGAAAAGGAGTTTACTTATTGGATATTTTAAAAATCAATATCAGGCAGGAACGTCCAGCGGATTATGATGCAGTATATCAACTGGTGAAAGAATCATTCTTAACTGAAAATCATACGGAAGAACCGGATTATCTTAATGCACTGAGAAAGAAACCGGAGTTTATTCCTGAATTATCGTTAGTTGCTTCAATAGAAGATGGTACAATAGTCGGACAGATAGCCGCATCCAGAGTTATTATTCAATATCCGGACTCCGTGGACACTCAAATCACTATCTCCCCGTTATCAGTTTTACCGAAGTATTTTCGAAGAGGCATTGGCCGTGCTCTACTTCGTGAAGAATTGAAAATCGCACGGGAAGTGGGATACAAGGCAGTTTTCCTTTGGGGGAGACCGGATTATTACTCAAAGTCTGGTTTCGAACCGTCGTATAAACATAATATCTACCATGTAAAATTCCTGGAAAAGAATGTCGATTTTATCATGGTATATCAGTTACAAAAAGACGCTTTCAATGGTAAAAAAGGGGTAATAGACATTTATTGAGTCGATTTTGGGAAACAGCCCCGATTGAAATAAAGAATAATGGATTAACCTCTGAATAAGTTCGCTCTCTCCCACAGCAGGAAAGGTTGAGGGGGTTACGTAAAAAATACATTTATACCCTCACCTGACGAAGCTGTCCGAAAACGGGAATTTGAACAGAAAAAGAAAAATTATTCTTCGATAGAAATGGTTATATTTATTCGTAGATGTTTCTAAATCCCTCTCAATCTCCCTTTACAAAAGGGAGAAGCTGCATCGTCTGCCTCTCTTCACACTACCGATGAGGGACTTTTAGGACACCCTCGAAATACTTATGGTCTTTATTGAGATTCCCTACAGGTATAACCTGAACCCTTCAGCGACGGCGTTGTAGCCAATGGCATGGTAGAACTTATGGGCTTCGGAGCGGCGTTTGTCACTCATCAATTGAATTTTATAGGCTCCCGCTTCAGCCGACTTTTCTTTGACGTATTCCATGAGGAGTTTGCCGATACCGGTACCGCGCAAGCCGGATTCGACGATGACATTTTCCACGATTGTCCAGGGATGAGCGCCGTGTCCCAGGCTGGGGACAATCGTCAGCATGAGGGAACCGATTACCTTACCCCCTTCTTCAGCAACGATGAGTTCGCAGCCGGGCATGGCTGCGATAGCATCGAATGCCTTCTCCAGCGAATCAATCGGAGATGCTGTCTGCTTTTCCGCATCGGAACCGCCCAGCGAAAGCTGGTCGTAGAGTTCCATAATCCGGGGAATATCGGTTTTCAGGGCGTTTCGTATTTCAGGCAAATCTCACCTCATTACCAAAGGCAATTCGAAAACAGGAATTTGAACAAGCAAGATTCAAGTGTTTTTTTAATAGAGATGGCTATATTTATTCGTAAATATTCCTAAATCCCTCTTAATCTCCCTTTACAAAAGGGAGAGACTGAACCTTCTACCTCACTCAACATTATCGAAGAAGGATTTTCAGACATCCTTTCCAGAGAATTCTTCTTTTTTCCGGA
>CAYXEG010000089.1:0-12708 GCA_964463875.1 uncultured Dehalococcoidales bacterium | reverse complement strand
GATTTTGCCATGTTCGTGAGGTCTTTATTTGTCAATTTTTATATACCCCTCACTTACATCTCTCCCGCAAGGGGAGAGAGAAAGACAACGCGTAATCAATATTCTTCCCTGCAAGGGTAGAGAGAAAGCCGGTGGATAATCACTTACATCCTGGATTCCCGGTTATTTATACCTATGTAGAGGAAATTGACAATATTTGAGACTGAGAAGAGCGGTAATTAGTTAGCAACATGGATATAATTATACCTATTTCCAAAGTTGATGATCACTGGGTTTACACCCTTTCTAGCCTCATTTGACGAAATCATTGTTATAATAATCCGGGAAGACAGGTTACATGAGGTTGTCCGAAAATGGGAATTTGAAGAAAAATCCGATGAATGATTTGTCGGGATTACCACGTCGCTTCGCTCCTCGTAATGACATCAAAGAATATCGGAATCTGCGACATTCGGGGTTTTCAACAAAAACAGCATTAGCAACCAAATGCAAACAGTACCAAAAAAGGCTGAAGGATAATCCTTCAGCCTTTTCAAGGTTTCTGTGTTACGGGTTATTTCTTCTTGCCTTCATCCGGATTGGCGTGTTTCATGAAGGCGCTGATGAGGTCGATGGGAATAGGGAAGATGAGGGTGCTGTTTTTCTCAGCGGCTACCTCGGTTAACGTCTGGAGATAGCGCAGTTGCAGCGTGGTTGGTTCCCTGGCGATGACGGCGCCCGCCTTTGCCAGCGTTTCCGATGCCTGGAATTCGCCGTCGGCATGGATAATCTTGGCTCTCTTTTCCCGTTCGGCTTCCGCCTGGGCTGACATCATCCGCTTCATCTGGTCGGGGAGTTCAACTTCTTTAATCTCGACGGTGCTGACCTTGACGCCCCACGGGTCGGTGTGTTCGTCGATTATCTGGGTCAGTTTCTGGTTCAGGATTTCCCGCTGGGATAACAGTTCATCAAGCTCGGACTGACCGAGGACGTTTCGTAAGGTGGTCTGGGATATCTGGGAGGTTGCCCTGACATGGTCCAGTACCTTGACGACGGAGTCTTCAGGATTGACCACCCTGAAAAATACCACCGCATTGACGCGGACGGTGACGTTATCTTTAGTGATAACTTCCTGGGAAGGGACATCCATGGTGATGACACGAAGGTCGGCCTTGACCATCCTGTCGACAAAGGGAATGATGAAAAACAGGCCGGGGCCTCTCTGTCCGACCAGGCGGCCGAGGCGGAACAGGACGCCGCGTTCGTACTCCGGGACAATCTTAATCGCCATCGAAAGGATTAAGAGTACGAACAATGCAATTATGACAATAACAACAATATCCATCGAATTTCCTCCTTAATTATTCTTTTTTACGTATACTTTCAATCCGTCAATGCGGGTAACGACCACTTCATCTCCGGGTTTTATTTTACCTGATTCGGAGATGGCGCTCCACTGCTCGCCTTCGAGGAAGACCAGCCCTTTCGGGTTGAGTTCCGTTACCACGCGGGCGGATTTGCCTATCATATCTTCCCTGCCGGCTGATATTTTCAGGCGATGGGCTTTGATTCCCCAGATGATGGTGACGACGAGAAAAGCCACCACGGCGATGGCAATGAGGACGACCACCCAGGGACTGACAACTATTTCACTGTTCAGGTTCATGATTTTTCCTGTTCTTCTTTCTGTCTCGATACGTACAGGGTAAGGTTTTCGACCCTGTCTATTATAACCTGTTCACCGGCCTCGAAGGTACCTTCTTTCGAAACGGCTTTCCAGCGTTCACCGCGGAACAGTACCATCCCTTCGGGCGAGAGCGGCACCAGCACTCTGGCCGGCTTTCCAATCAGCTCTTCCCAGCCGGTAGTAACCTGTCGCTTCCGTGTTCTGACGACTTTATACAGGATAAAGAAAATAAACCCGACGAACAGAACGGTCACCCCTCCGATAAGCCAGGGGTTTACCCGGAAAAGAGGGTCGGAATGGGGAAAGAGCAGCAGTGAACCGAGGACGAGGGCGGTTATCCCGCCGGCGGTGAGGATGCCGAAGGTGGGGGTAAAGAACTCGGCGATGAAAAGCCCGACGGCAAGGACGATAAGCAGGATGCCGCCGATATTGGCATCGAGAACGCCGAGGGAATAGAAAGCCATGAGCAGGCAGATTGCCCCGATTACGCCCGGGAAAATTGCCCCCGGATTATAGAGTTCCGCCATGATGCCGATTGAGCCGACGCTCATGAGTATGTAGGCGATATTCGGGTCGCTGATGCTGAGGAGGAACCGTTCGATGAAGCTCATTTCGTTGCGGGTGACAGAATGACCGGCGGTATCGATGGTCACTTCAGCGCCGCTGGCGAGGGTGACCTTGAGGCCGTTTATCTGAGCGATAAGGTCGTCAAGGTTTTCCGCCCGGAGGTCGATAAGGTTGGCTGCCAGGGCATCGGTATCCGAGAACGACTTGCTTTCCGTCACCGCCAGTTCGGCTTCTTCCATGTTCCGCTGACGTTCTTCGGCGATAGTCCGTATCCATTTCGAGGAAAATTCGACGATTTTCTTCATCTGGTCTTCCGGTATTTCCTCGCCGCCGGTCGCCACCGGGTGAGCCGCTCCGATAGTTGTGCCCGGAGTCATGGCGGCGATGTGCCCGGCGAGGGTGATGAAGGTTCCGGCCGAGGCTGCCCAGGCTCCCTTCGGGGAGACGTAGACGGCGACAGGGATGTGGGCGTTCATGATGCGCTGGACGATTATCTCGGTGGTATCGAGCAGCCCGCCGGGGGTGTTCAGTTCGATGATACATACGGTAGCGTTCGCTTTTTCGGCCTCGCTTATGCCCCGGTCAAGGTAATCGGCCACTACCGGCACGATGGTGCCGTCAACCTTCAGGACATGAACGGAGGGCGTTGCCGCCTGGGCAACGCTGCCGGCGAAACCGATAAGGAGCATCGATAAAAATAAGAATATTCTGAATAGTTTCAACATAACAGTTCTTTGCTGAATAGACTCTTATCTTAATTGTATAGGGAAAAGGTGATTTATGCAAATGGAGCAAGGGGGAAGCGGCTACTGAGAGGTAATGGAGTGTTCGTGTCAGTGTGAGTAGTGAGTAATGAAAAAATACTGAAGTACGTGATTTTCCCGGATTTTCCCCGCTCATCCTTCGACAGGCTCAGGACGAACCGTGACCCTCACAAAGACGTAAATACCAACCGCAGGCAGACCGGACATATTTTTATGTAAAATAATCGATGATTTTCTCCCATCCCCAGGCGCCGGCGGATATCATGATGATATAGAGGATGAATTTCCCGAGCATGCAGGCGAGGATGAACCGCCATATCGGGTAACGGGCGACTCCGGCGATAAGCCCGGCTATGTCGAGGGGGAGGAAGGGTATCAGGGCAAAAAGGAAGATAGTCAAAAAGCCCTTTTTCGTGTGCATCCAGTGTTCCGTTTTCCTGTACCACTTATTCTCGGAGGTGATACCCCGGCCGCTGCGGCCGACGACATAGCCGCTCATTTCGCCGATTGCCCCACCGAAGGCGCCGCACAGGGCTATGAGCACCGGGTTGAAGGTTGCCCCGAGACCGATGAGAATCAGCAGGCCGGGCATGGGCAGGACGATGGTGGCGTTAGCGATAAGGCTGATGAGGAACGCCCCGAGGTAGCCGTATTCTTCGAGGTCGGCAATCCTTTCGCGGAAAATGAATAATGAAACGGTAATGGCAACGACCAGGAGAATCGCCAGAGCGGAAACAAGCCGTTGTTTCCAAGCGGGTTTCTTTTTCTGTTCCGGGGCAGGTTTCGCAAGACTTTCAGTTTCAGCCATTGCCTGTCAGTCCGTTTCTCTGATATAATTTTGAAGTGTGCCCCCATCGTCTAGGGGACCAGGACGACACCCTTTCAAGGTGTAGACAGCGATTCGAATTCGCTTGGGGGCGCCAAACTAACATTCCGATTACGAAAAGCGCCTATTCAAGGCGCTTTTTCTATTTCCAGTATTAAGATTAACGATATTATAGCATTAAAGCTCATAAGATTGTCTGAAATTTAGTTATTTCGTGCGCGTTGAAACCTTACACCCGCTGTTTCTTGCAACCTCCTCCTCCCGGTGCTACAATCCTTCCATCGTTTATTCATATACCAGCTAAACAGGAAGGAGTATTGCCATGCCGGAACCGAAATACGCTCAATACGTTCGCCAGAACGCCACCCGTACCTCCCTGAATATACCGGAGAGAATTCACTACCCGTTCGTCCACATGGAGCAGGACATGTGGGAAGACCTGAAAGTTACCGCCAACTTCGCCTGTTCCTGCGTCCAGGAACCGTTCGTCATGCCGGACCTGCCTCACGCCCACCCCTATGATGAGTTGCTCTACTTCTTCGGCAGCGACCCGGATAATCCGGAAAAGCTGAATGCTACGGTCGAATTCGGCATCGGCGAAGAATGGCAGAAACTAACTTTCGATAAAACCGCCGTGCTGCGGTTCCCGGCCGGGCTTCGCCACGCCCCGGTGTACGTGAGAAAGGTCGAGAGGCCGTTTTTCTTCGGGCACATCATGCAGTCATCCAGTTATGCCAAGGTGGACGATGCCGCCCCGGAAAAAGTTAAAGCCAAGGATGTTCAGTATTCGGATATCGTCAAGATTCCCGAGTTCAAAAAGACCGGCTACGGAGCCGAGCTGCTGTTCAACGGCAAGGCGCAGGGAGTGGTCGATACCATGATTCACCTCGCCTACATCAAGCATCCGGCGGCCATCGGGCGGCCTGCCGAAACAAGGGGTTATAACCAGTTCAGTATTTTGATGGGCGGCGACCCGAAGAACATCCCCGGTTTTACCGCCGAGGCCGAAATTACCCTGGGAAACGAAGAGGAAAAACAGGTGGTGAAATCGACGACCGTCGTCCATGTCCCGGCGAAAATGCCGGTAAAATCAATTGTTTTCCGCAACGTCGTTTCGCCGGTCTGCATGATGAGTTACTTCGTGCCGACAGCATAACCGGAGAAGCTTTCTGTGTCTATAATTATGTAAATTAAAGGAGTCTACCGATGACCGAAAAAAATCCGTTCGTTCCCCCGGCACGGGATAATTTCGTTCCTTCTCCCGAGTTTTCGCCGCCCTACTTCCCCTTGCCCCACCGGTTCAAGGATAACCATGAACTGCAGATTCTCTGCCAGGCGCCGAAAGGGGCAATCGAACGGGCAATCGCCCGCCCGCTGGAGCAGAACGGCGATAAGGATTTATTTGTCCTCCAGATGGGCTACACGCCGGACTGCGGCGGCTACCGGGTACACGAGATTCAGATTAACGTTCCGATAAAGTTCCAGGATATGACGGGGTCGACGACCCTCATCGAGTACATTGACAGCGACATGGGGCTGATTGCCGGGCGGGAAATCTGGGGCTGGCCGAAGAAGATGGCGGATATCGAATGGACGCAGACCGCCACCGGCTGGACGATGACCTGCAACAAGCAGAAAGACCAGGACGGCATTCCCCTGATGAAGGTGAATTACCACTTTTCCGAGACCGCTCCGGCTATCGAGTGGCCGTTCATGTTCCCGGTGTACCTGGTGAAACGGGTTCCCAACGCCTCGCTCTCCGTCCCGCCGATAAGCCAGCTTGTGCGCATAGGCGGCGCGTTTACCCCCGGCACGCCTCCGCCGCTGGCTCCTGACACCGTTAGAACGGAAACAAAAGGCACGGCAACGGTGCAATTCTTCGACGGCCCGCACGACCCGCTGACCTTCTTCGGCCCGGTGAAGGTACTCGGGGCGAGGATGAACATCACGAAAGGCCAGATGCTCGGCGGGCTCGGCCTGGGAGAAGTCGTTTACCAGTGGTAAGGGCAGGGCGGTAGCCCCGGAAAACCGATGATTGTCAGGGAAGTCAAGGCAAAGAGCATCCTCTCGAAATCAAAGATTTTCGAGTTTACCGTTAATCCGTATACGGGGTGTGCGCACGCCTGTGCCTACTGTTACGCCCGCTTTATGCAGAAATACCACCCCCACCCGGAACCGTGGGGCGAGTTCGTCGATGTGAAAATCAACGCTCCGGAACTGCTGCTGAAAGCCGTTTCGAAAACGCCGCCGGGTAAGGTCTGGGTAAGCAGTGTCTGCGACTGCTATCAACCGGTAGAGAGGAAATACGAATTGACGAAGCGGTGCCTGGAAATTCTGGTACAGCATGGCTGGCCGGTAAACATCCTGACGAAATCGAGCCTGGTGCTGAGGGATATCGGGCTGCTTAAAGAGGGAAAAGGCATCGAGGTCGGGTTTTCCATCACCACCGGAGACGAGGCAATACGGAAGCTATTCGAGCCAGGGGCTTCGCAGATTCAGGAGCGAATCGACGCCCTTGAGACACTGCACAAGACAGGGATTAAGACGTTCGCCATGATTGCCCCGCTGCTGCCGGGAGCCGACGACCTGCCGGAACGGCTCGCCGGGAAGGTCGATTACGTCCTGATAGACAGGCTCAACTACCACCACGCCGACCACGTTTTTAAAAAACACGGCCTGGGAACCTGCCTGACGGAGGGATGGTTTTACGAGAGAAGGCGGGAGCTATTACAGAGGTTCGATAAATTGGGGGTGGAGGGGAGGGGGACAAGCTGATTCGGAAAGTGAAAAAACACCTGTTCAGGCAGCCGCCCTGGCATTTCTCGAACGACTGCCGATATACTGCTGGAGTCGTTCACGAGTGGTTACCCACTGACCGGCCAGCCGAATAGCCCACAGTCTTCCCTTCTCCACCTGCGTACGAAGGGTGACCGGTGCAATCCCGGCTATCAGGGAAGCTGTCTTGAGGTCGATAAACTCATCAACACTGCAAGCAGCAAGCTGACCGGCCGGGTAGCGCCGGGCAGTGTCCAGAACTTCTACAGAAGATAAACTGCCATCTTCTGCGTAGTTCAGTATTACCCCGGAGCCAGCCTCACTGCTGTAGCTCAAGCGAGTCTCAGTGTCCTGTAGATAAATAGTAAGAACATCTACTTCAGGCTGATATTCCATCGATAAAGCATTTTCGGCCAATTCCGCTCTCTTCGTTTCCTTTGCCATTTTTCAATCACCTCCCCTTTGTCCTGATAACCGTCACCCCAACCTCTTGCCCAGCAGTTCCCGTATGACTTTGGCGTTGGCTTTGCCGCCGGAGGCGCGCATGACCTGGCCGACGAGGAAGCCCATGGCTTTTTCCTGGCCGCTTTTGACGTCGTTAACCGCCGCCTGGTTTTCCGAGAGGACTTTTTCTATGAGTTCGTCGAGGGCGCCGGTATCGGAGACTTGCCGGAAGCCGCGTTTTTCGATGATTTGCTCCGCCGAATCGTCGCTGTCGAACATGAGCGCGAGGACTTCGCGGGCAGCGTTGGCGTTAATTTCGTCTTTCGAGAGGAGTTGAAGCAGTCCGGCCAGCCGGTCGGGTGTCACCTTCGTTTCACTGATTTCCTGTTTTCTCTCCCGGGCGGCGGGAACAAGCTGGGTCGTTACCCAGTGGAGGGCGACCCGCGGGGCGATTCCCTTTCCGGCAAGAGCGTCAAAGTAATCGGCGACTTCGCCGTCAGCGCTCAATCCTTTCGCTTCTTCAACCGTCAGCCCGTACTGCCGGACAAACCGTTCGGCTTTGACGGCCGGCATTTCGGGAAGCCGGGCACGCAGTTCTTCTATCCACTCGGGGGTGAGTTCGATAACCGGCACCGAGGGGTCGGGCACCGTCGGGCCTTCGAACTTGGCGCGCATCGGCAGGGTGGCTTTTTTGTCCGGGTCCCAGAGGCGGGTATGAAGGATAACTTCTTCCCCCGACTGTACGGCGGCGGTCTGGCGGGTGATTTCATAGGCAATGGCATCCCCGACGTGGCGCACCGAGTTCATGTTTTTCACTTCGACTTTGGTATTCATCTGGTCGGTACCCTTCGGGCGAATGGAGATATTGGCATCGACGCGCATGGTGCCGTTCTCCATGCTGCACTCGGAGGAGCCGACCGAGCGCACCTGGGTACGGAGGGCTTTCAGGAATTCCATGGCGTCATGAGGCGAACGAAAATCAGGCTGAGTAACGATTTCCACGAGGGGCGCGCCCGCCCGGTTGAAATCGACCAGGCTGACCGGCACCCGGCCTTCCATCTCGTGCACCAGCTTGGCGACGTCTTCCTCCATGTGAATGTGGTGCAGCCGCAGATACTTCGGTTTGCCGTCTTCACCGATTATTTCGATACCCCCGCCGCGCGAGAGCGGCAGGTGCGCCTGCGAAAGCTGGTAGCCCTTCGGCAGGTCGGGGTAGTAGTAGACCTTCTGGTCGAAGGCGCTCTTCGGCTGAAGCTCGGCGCCCAGCCCGAGGCAGAGCAGCGAGGCTTTTTCGAGGGCTTCCCGGCTTAACCGGGGCATAGCGCCAGGAAACCAGAGGCAGGTCGGGCAGGTATTGGTGTTCGGTTCGTCACCGGGGCGGTTCGGGCAATCGCAAAACAGCTTGGTGGCGCAATTCATTTCGACATGTATTTCAAGTCCGATTACAGCTTCATATTCCATCTTTACTTCCCTCCCCGTCCGGTCGTTAGAAGGTATTCACCGAGTGACAGCAGTTTCCCGTCGCTCAGCCTCGGTCCCGCCAGTTGCATGCCGTTGCCGGAGCCGGACGGGATAACCAGCGCCGGCCAGCCGGAGACGTTGGCAAACAGCGTGCCGGCAAACTGAGCGTAGATATCGTCCGGTAGTACCGGTTCTTCGTTCGATGATTCTCCGAAAATCGGGAACACCAGGAAATCGGTTTCCTTCCTGATTCTCTCCATTTCATCGAGCAGGCGGGTGCGGATGCGGCAGGCGTACTCGAAGTCCTTATACCGCTCAAACTGGAAGTACGCCCCCTGGAAAAGGTAGCTTTTCAGGAGCGTTCCGAAGGCGGCCTCACGTGATTTCAGATACATATCGTTCCAGTTTTTCGTACCGGGTACCCGTTGACCGTAGCGGACCGAATCATACCGCCCGGCGGCGGATGAGGCTTCGACCGAGCCGACAATTTTGTGGACAAGGGAGAAGAGCGGGAAATCCGGCAGAGATACTTCCTTTACCGGGAAACCGGCCGATTTCAGTTTTTCTATCGCCGAATCGAACGACTGTTTCTTTTCGGGAGTCAGGGTATCCAGAATCTCTTTAACGTAACCGAGGGTTATCTTCCGAGGCTCGATATCCTGCTTCGAAAAATCAGGAAGTTTTTCGTCCGGCAGAGAAAAATCTTTTTCGTCCTGCCCGGCAACCATTTCGAGAATGGCGCGAATCGTCCCGATGCTTTCCGAAAGAATACCACAACTCTCCATAGAGGGAATCAGACCGATGATGCCGTACCGGGATATCAAACCGTAACTCGGTTTGAATCCGGAGACATTCGCCCGGGAAGCTGCCAGGCGGCTTTCGCCCATCAGGTCGAGCACCAGTTCGGCATCGGCCTCCTTTTCCTTCAAAGCGGAGCAGGCTTTACTATTCCACAAACCGAACCCGAACTCGCTCATCAGGGTCGAGCCGGTCAGGTAAGCGCCTGCCTTTTTAAGGCGCTCAATGACGGTCGCATCTTCGAGGGCGGTATACCCGGCAAGGGCTTTCGAGCCGGCTTCCGACGGCCAGCCTGCCACCTGGATATTCGGTTGAACGGCTATTTTTAAACCCTGCAAGCCGCTGCCCCTCGGGGCGGGCGGTTCAGGAGCTCGGTACGCGTAGAGTGAATCCATCGGTTTTTTTCTCCCTTTATTCCAGAATATTGGAAACCTTGAAATAGCCGCCTTTTACCGAAGGGGCGCTTTTCAACAGTTTCCCCGATTTCGCCAGTTCCGAGTTTTCCGCTTCGGTTCCCGGACGAGTGCGGTTTGCCACCGGCGACACAGAAAAAGAGGGTTCTTCGTTCCCGGCTTTTTCGGCGGCCAGCGAGGCCATTTCCTGCGCTTCCGCGAGGGTTTTTTCCATGACCGGGCGTTCCTCAGGGGCGATGCCGATGCGGGACACCCAGGATATATGGTCAACCATGTTTTCCTGTTCTCCGGCTCCGGGCAGGATGTCACGCCCGCCGAGGTTAAGCAGCCCCAGTTCGTTAAGTTGTTCACGCTTAACCGGTGTCGGCGCCCCGGTCAGGGGGCAGGAAGCGCTGCGGTTCTTGGGGAAGGCGATAACTTCCCGTATCGAGGGGGTGCGGAGAATCATCGAAACGGTGCGATCCATGCCGAGGGCAAGCCCGCCGTGGGGCGGCGCTCCGAAATCGAACGCCCGCAGGAAAAAGCCGAATCGTTCTTTCGTTTCTTCTTCGGACAAGCCGAGAGCCTGGAAAATCTTACGCTGCACCTCGCGCTCGTTAATACGGATACTGCCGCCGCCGAGTTCTTCGCCGTTCATCACCAGGTCATAGGCCCGCGACTTGAGGGCGAGCAGTTCTTCGATATTCGAGGGGTCGAAATCGGTCCTCTCCGGGGCGGTGAAAGGGTGGTGGCTGGAGGTGACGCCGCCGTCCTCGGTAGCCTCGAAGAGGGGAAATTCCGTCACCCAGGTCGGGCAGAAGGTATCGGCGGGAATAAGGCCGAGCCGGTTCGCCAGGTGAAGGCGCAACTGGCCGAGCGCCGAAGCGACGACCGCATAGGAGGGGTCGGCTATCATTATCAGAACGTCGCCGTCAGCAACCTCGAACCGTTTCCGTAATTCCTCCAGTTCCTTTTCGGAGAAAAACTGGACGATGTTCGATTCGAGTTTCCCGTTTTCGGCGCGCATCCAGGTCATGCCCTTGGCGCCGAAGGAGGGGGCGATTTCCTTGGCGTACTCATTCTGGAGAACGTTCTTGCTGAGGTTTCCGGACTGGCCTTTAAGGTTGATACCTTTTATATAGCCGCCGCGCTCGAGAATCTGGCGGAAGATGGCGTATCTGGTCGCGGAAAAGACGTCCGTGACATCGACGAAGCGAAGGCCGAAGCGCAGGTCGGGACGGTCCGAACCGGTCGTATCCATCGCTTCCTGCCAGGTCATGCGGGGGAAGGGGCGGGGTAGAGTGATACCGCCTACGGCGAACATTTTCACGGCGAGTTCTTCGACCATCTCGTAGAGAAATTCCTCATCGATAAACGAGGCTTCGATATCGAGCTGGGTAAATTCCGGCTGCCGGTTGGGGCGCAGGTCCTCATCGCGGAAACAGCGGGCAAGCTGGTAGTACCGCTCCATACCGCCAATCATGAGCAACTGCTTGAATAACTGGGGCGACTGGGGCAGAGCGTAGAAGGTCTGCGGATGGAGCCGGCTGGGAACGAGGTAATCACGGGCGCCTTCCGGAGTGCTGGCGGTTAAAACCGGGGTTTCAATCTCAAGGAAGCCCCGCGAATCGAGAAATTCACGGATACACTTATAGACACGATGGCGGGCAATGAGGTTATCCCGCATCGAGGCGCGGCGGATATCGAGGTAGCGGTACTGGAGGCGGATATCCTCGGCGACAGCATCACCCTCGGTTGAGACACCGGCGGTTTCCTTTTCCGAAACAGCAAAGGGGAGCGAATCCGATTCGGAGAGGACGGCCAGTTCACCGGCCATGACTTCGATATCGCCGGTTTGGATATGCGGGTTTTCCGTGCCCGCCAGACGCCTAACGACCTTACCCCTGACCGAAACGCAGTATTCGGCGCGAAGAGAATCGGCTTTCCGGCAGACAGTCCCGGGGGTAAATTCCGGATTGAAGACAACCTGGATAATGCCGCTGCGGTCACGGAGGTGAATAAAAAGCAGGCCGCCGTGGTCGCGGTAGGTATCGACCCAGCCGGCGAGGTGTACCTCGCGACCGATATCGTCCGCCGTCAATTGCCCGCAAAAAATCCGCTGTGAAAAAACCATCAGAGAAGCCCTTTCTAATCCGAAGAATGATTCAACCCAAAAACGCAGTAAACAGGGTAATTATACATTCACCCTCCGGCCGACATCAATAAAACGGTACCCGGCCGACTTAACAAAGCCGGCTCGTTTGTCTATAATTGGGTAACGAAAAATTTCGGGGTAAAGGAATGATATGACTGAAAAAAAGTATACGGACAATATCAGAAGAGGCGTCGTCGATACAGCCATCTCCGAAGGGAAAGGCCCGGTTATCCGGACAAACCTCGAAAGCCCGCAGGGATGGTCGGGCATCGGCCACCGGGTAAGCTGGGAATATGTCACCGGCCCGAATGTGATGCTCGATGCACCTCACTACCACGATTACGAGGAACTCATCATCATCCAGGGGAACAATCCGGCCGACCCGAGGGATTTCGATGCCGAAATCGAGCTTACCCTTGGCGAAGAGGGTGAAAAACACATCATCACCGGCACGACCCTGCTGTGCCTGCCGAAAGGGCTGGTGCACGGGCCGCTGAAATTCACCCGGGTGGGGAAGCCGATTGTCTTCGTGGTCTACACCATGGCACCCGAATACGTAGCGAAACCGGCGAAAATTACCGGCAGCGCCACGCCCACCGGTACCACGAAATACGGCAAGTACGTCATTCGGGAACCGAGGGGAAAAGACCCGTTCAACACGCCGACGCAAGTCTGGGGCGTGAGTATCAACAGCACGATAATGGCGGGCATCGAGAAAATGGGCTGCAACAGCAACTGCATGGGCATTACCGGCCCCCAGATGCTGACCGACCCGCCGCACGACCATAAAATCGACGAAATACTCTTCCTCATCCCGGCCGACTACAGGAACTGGCCGGCCCTTGGCGCCGAGATGGAAA
>CAYXEG010000088.1:0-12765 GCA_964463875.1 uncultured Dehalococcoidales bacterium | reverse complement strand
CGCTGGAGGTAATTACCGTCCCTTATGCGGCCGATAATCCCTCGGTACCCCATCCCGCCTATAACGGGCACCCCACGACCTTCAAGGCCATCTGCCGGGGGAACTCAGCAGCCCAGGTCTATTTCCGCTGGGATATCGACGGCGACGGCGAATGGGATACCGCCATGAATCGGACTCTTGCAAACCCTGACGGGAAATGGTACGCCGATTATCCGTATAATCTGGAGTTCCAGGGACTTCTTCCTTATGTTGACCCGAACAGCCAGCCGGCAAAGCTGTTTCAGGCGACTATCGAAGTCCGCGAATCGATTAGCTCCACAAATTACAGATTCGGGACATACCCGGTGATGGTCTATGCCGGGGTTCCGGCAATTGAATACGCCGGAACGTCCACGGACGGCTCGGTCATCGACAACGCAACCCCTGAACAACTCAGCATTATGAATGCGGTGGCGATGGATGACGCATTATGGGCGCTGCACAAGAAGATGCAACGAAACGGTACCGGTACTTCCGGTATCACAGGATTCATACCCGGTTATGGTAACTCTCTGGAAAATAACCTCCTGACGACCGCCATGTTCGCTCTGGCTTTGCTGAAAAACCAGCATTACCCGGCGTACCCTCCGGGAACGTACAATGATTACGGCCAGCTTGCCCCGGCCGATTTTCTTCAAGGTAATGACGACCGCTACAGTAGTGACCCCTATTCAGAAGATATCACCCGGGCGCTGAATTATCTTCTCACTTTTTTACAACAGCAAACCATTCCAAACGCGCTCGATGAAGGAGATGACGCGGCTGTCCCGATTTTCGGCACCAATGATGCTAAAGGTTATTTTTTCCCGGGGACTTCCGACCTGAATGTGAATGGCTGGATGCTCGCGGCGCTGGCAAAGAGCGGCCTGGCCGGAACCATGACGCAGGTGGGTTCCGGAGCCGGGAACCCGCTTGAATTCGTTGTCCAGCAGATGGTCGACTATGCTGTTTTCGCCCAGATAGATGAAAACAGCTCGTCTGAGGCAATCGGCGGGTGGTCTAACATGTACTGCAATGAAGCTGTTTGGGGGCCTCAGTACGCCAATTCGTATATATCTGCTGCCTGGTATTATGCCCTGCCGGCGGCGGAATCGGCAATGACAGACAGTGGTGTGTATGTCAATGACCGCCTGAAAAGCCGCTTAGCCAATATGCTTCACTATAATCAGTCACCAATCGACGGCGGATGTTACTACAATAATGCCGGCGGCAATTCTTACTTCGAACCGGTCGGTTTCGCCCTCCTGGCCTGCCGCTGGCTCGGCTGGGACCAGTGGGCTGCCGATGATAGTACCGATGCCGGTTACCCGTACCTGTCAATTACGAAAGGCGAAGCTCGCCAGGTCTTCGACAACTATTTCAACTTCATCGCTGATAACTGGCACGCTTCCGGCGGGACAAGCACCTACGTTTATTCGCCCGGGGGTCTCTGGGAAAGCGGCGATTATAACTCGGTGGATTACCAGTCAATCTGGAATATGACCGGAACGGTTGACTATAACCTTTGGCCGTATTCGCTTTTCTCTGTCGCTGCCGGTGCTTCTGAACAATTACCGGTTATTACCGATTTCGCTTCAAATAACTGGCTTCATGATTTCAGTGTCAGCCTCATGGAAGAGCAAAATGAGCAGGGATTTTACCGGGAGCCGGCGGTGTCTCTGGCAAGCAGCTATGCAGGCCTTAACGGTATTAATGCCCTGGCAATACTGGCCGGCAGTGTCAATCACCTTCCTGCAGCGGATGCCGGAGGCCCATATGAAACGTACCCGGATTCGGACATCACCCTGGACGGCAGCGCTTCGTTCGAACCGGATGAAGACCGCGGCGATAGCATTGTAAGCTACGAGTGGGATATCGATTCGGACGGACAATTCGATGATGCCACCGGAACTGCTCCCGTCATAACCGCTGGACAGCTTGCCGCCCTGGGGCCGGGCGAGTATCCGGTTATGTTGAAGGTTACCGATACCTTCGGCGCGGTTGGTATATCCATTACCAGCCTCAGCATTGAAGCCCGATTCTCGTTCAGCCCGGATTATTCTCTAGCTCAACAACTCATTACTTTCGATGCCCAACCCATTTCGGAAAGTTTGTCGGGTGAAGCCGACGTCACTTATCAATGGAATTTCGGCGACGGAGGTACCGGCACGGGAGAACGGGCATATCATGCCTATGCAACGGCTGGGAATTACCCCGTAGTACTGACCGTGACTATTGAAAGTACCCCTCCGGTTATTTTTACCGTTTCCCGTTCCGTACCGGTATATTCAGCTAACCTTAATTACCGGCCGGTAGCCAATCCCGGAGGGCCTTATTTCATTACTACCGGTATGGGCTTTACACTGGATGGCAGCTATTCATATGATGCCAACGAATCCCAGGGCGACCATATTGTTAGCTACTCCTGGGACCTGGATGATGACGGTATTTTCGATGATGCTAGCGGCAAACAGGTTACGCTTTCTGCAGTGGAGGTTGCCGCACAATGGAATCCCCGGGTCGGTCAAAGTTACGTAATAGGACTTCAGGTTACCGATACACTGGGCATAATCAGCGATCCAGCGGAAACTACACTTACGGTTATGGAAACGGTACCTCCGATAGTAAGTATATCCGCCAATCCTGACCCGGCTGCTCCCGGCCAGCCTGTCCAGTTTACGGCTACCCTTTTAAATGAAGTATCCGTATCTGATTATTCCTGGTACTTCAGTGATAACCCAGATGTTTTAGCCGGTCAGGGAAGCATAATTAATCATACTTTTGATTCCGTGGGCTTTTACCGGGCCAAATTAATCGCTACCAGCAGTGAATCAAGCGATGTATATTCCACGAACTTATACGATATCCGGGTTTATTATGGATCAGGACCGGTTGCCGATACCGGAGGGCCTTACACTGTTGACGAGGGATCTCAGGTTGTACTGGATGGCAGCGGTTCCTATGACCCTGACGATGCGGCTGGAATATATATTACCGGTTACCGCTGGTATCTCAATGCTGACGGGGTATTTGTTGATTCTACCGAACCGACCGCCATACTTACTCCGGCGCATTTCGCAGCCCTGGGTTTGGGAGTAGGAATCCATTCTATCATTCTCGAAGTAACCGATGCTCTGGGAGTAAGCGGAGCTGCTGAGACTACTCTGACGATATTCGAAAACCTGCCCCCGGTGGCTGATGCGGGAGGCCCCTATATCACCGGGACAGGTGAAGCTGTGACGCTTGATGGCAGCGCCTCTTTTGACCCGAACGCCGCCAACGGAGATGCTGTTGTAAGTTATGAGTGGGATATCGATGATGATGGAGTTTTCGATGATGCCGCCGGTGATAAGCCGGTTATTTCGGAAGATACCGTTACCACATTAGGTTTGGGGGTACATTCAATCAGTCTCAGGGTAACCGATACATCCGGAGCCACCGGCACGGCGGAAACCACCCTGGGAATCTATGTCAATGAACCGGTAGCCTCCTTCACCATGAACCCCCAGGGTGAAGTCTCAGCCGGACAGCCGGTCAGCCTGGAGGCAACCGGCTCATACCAGACCCGGCCGGACAGAAATATCGTCGGGTACGACTGGGATTTCGGAGATGGAACGACCGGTATCGGCAGCACTGTATCACATACCTATTCGCAGGTGGGACAATATACCATTACCCTGACCGTAACGGATGATAATGCTCCTCCTAAAACCGATGAGGCGACTGCCACTATTATCAGCGCCGCCCGTAGTTCTCCGGCAGCGAACGCGGGCGGACCGTATGTCATCAATGTCGGGGGCACCCTGTCCCTCGACGGCAGCGGCTCGACCGATCCCGATATCCAGTACGGAGATACTCTCGTCAGCTATGAATGGGACATTGACGGAGACGGAGCTTTCGATACAAACGGCAATAGCCCGTATCTCGTTTTAACCTGGGAACAGCTATCTTCATCCCTGACAAGTCCGGCGGATTACCCAGCCGACCCGGCGACCGGATTACCGAAAGCGCAGATAAAGCTGAGAGTGACGGATTCCACCGGCCGGTCGGATACAGACCTGACGACGTTGACAATCTACGATAACAGGCCTGCAGCTTCATTGACCGGTGAAACTCGTGATGCGAGAGGCAATCTTCTGCCCGGTGTCACCCTGACGGTCAACGGTGAGTTTGCTGTTGTGAGCGATGAGCAGGGAGGCTACGAAATAGCTATCTCAACAACCGGCCTCCATACCATCGTTGCCAGCAAGGACGGTTACCGGGAGAAAACAAAAGAACTGGATATTCCTGATACAGCCCAATCATGCGTCGTTAACTTCAAGGGTATCGACGGCCTGGTGCCGGATGCGCCGAATTTTTCGTTTGTCCTTGCCTGTATCAACAAATGGAAGTACCCGCCCGCGGACGGAACCGGTCTGGAAATAGAAAAAGTCATCGAGGTGATTAACGCCTGGAAATATCCGCAACCTCAGTGAGGTATGGTAATTCTGAGACATAAGATAGACATTTTAAAATGAACCAGGCCTGCGTCCATGAGGATGCAAGCCCGGTATGATACTATCGCTATCCGAATTAGTGCCGCAGCAGGCGTACCTCCCGCTTACGATAGAAGGAAATCGCCCAGGGAACCAACCGGTTGTGACAATTCGACTGCCACCTAATTTCATGAGGAATCTCCGTTTTCTCTGAATGTATCGACGAATGATTTTTTCACGATACGCTTATCTTACTGAAAATATTTTTGACGTTTTACAGTGAAATGACAGCCACTATGCTGCATGAATTATCTCCGGGTAGTTAACTAACCTGAGCTTGAAAACGAAATACCCTGACGTTCAGTACCTTTTACAACAACTGGAAATCAATCGTCGCAAGTAAGTATAATACGAATGTAAATCCCAAACTAAAAATATGTTGGCTGTTTTTCCATGTAGAAAATGAGGAGGTTCCATTGATAAGCTGCACCACTTTTCGCCATCTTGCCTGGCATGTTCTTGTTCTTTTCTCACTGTTCGCTGTTTTCACCGTAAACTTAGTAATTCCCAGTTCGCCGGCAAAAGCCGGCATTTCTTTTGATGGAGGAACCGGTACCCCGGGAGATCCGTATCTGATTTCAACCGCTGACCAACTGGCAGAGATTGAGAACTACCTGTCATCCAGCTTCAAACAGACAGCGGATATTGACCTCAGCGGCTATCCGAACTGGGATGGCATCGGGGTGTATACTCCCGGAGACGGTACGACTCCGTATACCGGTACCTATGATGGTGATTATCGCAAGATTTCCAACCTGACGGTGAATATTGCCGGTACCGGGGTAAAGCAAGCCGGACTGTTTGAGTATATCGGTACCGGTGCTGTCGTGAAAAACGTGATACTTGAAAACGTCACCATCAGCAATGCTTCTACAGACGGCTATTCCGGCGGGTTGGCGGGTGGAAACTGGGGCACAATCCAGAATTGTTCCGCCACCGGCTCCGTTACCGCCACCGGAACCAACTCCCGTGCCGGCGGGCTGGCAGGAATAAACACCGGTGCCAGTACGATAACCCAAAGTTATTCCACCTGTTCGGTGAACGGTTACATTGTCGGAGGACTTGCAGGTGAAAACATTGGGACAATCAGTAATTCCTGCGCCACCGGGGCGGTTGTCAATAATGTAAAAGGTACTATCCCCGACTTGTCCGGCGGATTCACCGATTACATCGCATCCGGCGCCAGTGTTACAAATTGTTATTCGACCGGTGCCGTCAGCAGCACTACCGGGGACACTCCCCGCGGCCTGATTGGCTTTAATGAGGGTACCTGCACTGGCAGCTACTGGGATACCCAGACTTCCGGCGTATCCGCCAGCGCAGGGGGGACCGGCAAGACCACCGCGGAAATGAAAAACCAGGCTACCTACAGCGGCTGGGACTTCACGAATATTTGGGGAATCGATGCCTCGGTCAATAACGGTTATCCCTATTTGAGGTGGTCGGTTCCTGCTCCGCTGGTAGTCACAACTCAGGCAGTGACCGATATCGCCTCGACTACCGCAACCGGCAACGGCAACATCACGTCTCTCGGCTCGCCAAACCCGACGGCTCACGGCGTCTGCTGGAATACCGCCGGTACTCCCACTACCGATGACAGCAAGGTCGATAAAGGCGCAGCTTCCTCTACCGGCGCTTTTACCGCCTCCATTACCGGGCTTTCAGCAGGGACGAAGTATTACGTGCGGGCTTACGCTAAGAATACCGCCGGAACTGCTTATGGAGATGAAGTAACGTTCACTACCCTGGCACCCGAGATAAAAGTCGAAGGCAACTCGGTCGAGATTGTCAGTGGCGATACCACACCCTCGCTTACCGACCATACCGATTTCGGTAATGCCAACATCACGACCGGTTCGGTAACCCGCACCTTCACTATTAAAAACACCGGCACGGCTGACCTGACCCTGAGTGACCCGGAAGTTTCAATTACCGGGACAAACGCGGCTGATTTCACCGTCACAGCCCAGCCCTCGTCTCCGGTCGCCGCTTCGGGCAGCACCACCTTCGAAATCCGCTTCACCCCGTCGGAACAATTTTTACGGACGGCAACAGTCTTGATTGCCAGTAACGACGCCGATGAAAATCCTTACACCTTCGCTATACAGGGAACGGGGATAATCACCACCGTCATCTCTGCGGTATATCCCGATTTTGATAGTACCAACATCGCCGCTTTCCAATTGAACGGTGATGCCGCCCTGAGCGGAAACCTGCTGCAACTCACACCTCCCACCGCAAATCGTTTTGGCACCGCCTGGTGGAAGAACCGGGTGTCGCTGGAAAATGGCCGTTCTTTCAGCGCCTATTTTACCTTCTGCATGTTCGATTCGGGAGGTAATCACGGGCTGTACGGAGCTGACGGAATTGTTTTTGCCATACAAACTCTGGCCAATAATGCCGGAGCTGCAGGAGGCGGACTGGGTTATGCAGGGATAAGTCCCAGCCTTGGCATCGAGTTCGACTCGTATCAAAACGAAGAACTAAACCCTTTTCCTGACCCCTATTTGCCGCCAATGGATTTACCGGAGCCAAGCGACAGCCATATAGGAGTAGATACCAATGGAAGCGTCGTATCAGCCGCAGTAGTTAATCTGTCTGACTTATACCCATCATATTATGCTCTGGATGACGGCACTACCTATCATGCCTGGATTGATTACGACGGGACAACGGACTGGTTGGAGGTACGTCTGGCTACCAGCGATACCCGCCCGAATGATGCTGTGTTGAGACATAACATTAACCTCGAATCAATCCTGGGTGCCGATGTCTACGCAGGTTTTACTGCGGCAACCGGCAATGCCTGGTCCCGGCACGAGATTCAATCATTCTATTTCAATAATGACTATATTGCGAGCAGCATAACACCCGATACCAAAGTTTATGTCCCGGCTCCGGCCAGCGTCACCCTCACCGCAACACCGGATTCGGTCCCGGCAGACGGGACAACCACCAGCACAATCCGGGCAACGGTAAAGGATGTAAGCGGCGCCACCCTTTCAGGGCGCACTATACAGTTCATCACGAACACGGGGACAATTGATCCCGCCTCTGCGGTAACAGACGGCAGCGGGGTTGCCACGACGTATATAAAAGGCGCCGGTGCGGGCATAGCTACGGTGCGTGGAACAGCTCAGGGAGGTGCCTTTGGAGAAATAGCCGTCACCCTTGCCGGCCCCGAAATAAAAGTAGAAGGCGACTCGGTGGAAATCGCCGACGACGATGATTCACCATCGCTGAATGACCATACCGATTTCGGCAGCGCCGATATGGATTCGGGCACGGTCGAGAGAACTTTCACCATTAAAAATACCGGCACTGCCGACTTGCTGCTTTCCGGAGACACGAAAGTAGCTGTTACCGGCACCCATGCGAGTGATTTCACCGTTACCGCTTGGCCTTTGTCTCCGGTCGCCGCTTCGGGCAGTACCACCTTCAAGGTCACCTTTAATCCCTCAGGTACCGGAACCCGTGCCGCAGGTATCTCAATCGTCAATAATGACAGCAATGAGAATCCGTATACGTTCGCCATACAAGGCACCGGTACCTCGGACAAGTTGTTCCATGATGGTCTTGAACCTCAGAACTGGACGCTGACAGGGCCGGGTACGCTGCAGATTACGCCAACTACCAGTCCAACTGATAATTTAACTCTTTCATATACGTATGGAGGAACCTATCAACAGACGCATACCTGGTATTTTTCGGCCAACGCTTCAACAACGGAGACGCTTGATATTGCCTGGGAGTATTCACCGTTTCATTCGTGGGCTAGTCCTCTGGCGCGCCTGTATATGTTTACCGATGGTCCGGGCGGCGCGATGGAAACCCTCTACAACGGTTATGGCACCACTACCGTAAGTGGATATGAAAATGTGCAGGTATCAGCCGGCAAGGTCTTTGGATTTAAAATTGAAGCGTATCATAACGATTCCTCTAAAATAACCAACGGAACGTTAAAGATTACCCGCTATTACCCTCCCGAGATAAAAGTCGATGGGAACTCTGTTGAGATAACTTCCGGCGATACTATTCCCTCGGCAGCCGACCATACCGATTTCGGTACTGCGAACGTTACCACCGGTTCGGTGACCCGCACTTTCACCATTAAAAACACCGGCATGGCTGACCTGACCCTGAGCGGAGACCCGAAAGTAGTCGTTAGTGGTGCTGATGAAGATGATTTCACCGTTACCGTCCAGCCATCTTCTCCAGTGGCTGCTTCGGGTAATACAACCTTCGATATCCGTTTCAGCCCGTCCGCGGCCGGTATCCGTAACGCCACGGTTTCGATTGCCAGCAATGACGCCGATGAAAATCCGTACACCTTTGCCGTACAGGGAACGGGTTCGGCAATATTGACCGTCAGCGGCGTTACCGCTTCGAATAAGGTATATGACGGGACTGCAACGGCGACAATCAACACCGATAGTGCCCAACTGGTCGGAGTTAAAACCGGACACACGGTTACCCTGGA
This sequence comes from uncultured Dehalococcoidales bacterium, assembly GCA_964463875.1. Taxonomy (GTDB): domain Bacteria; phylum Chloroflexota; class Dehalococcoidia; order Dehalococcoidales; family UBA2162; genus MGML01. Next base: position 3,732 of record CAYXEG010000088.1, on the reverse strand, counting down.
CACGACGGCGAAAAACGGGACGTTCTCCGACAAAAATGCCGGTACCGATAAAACGGTCACGATAACCAGCCTGGCGCTCAGCGGAACTGATAAAGGTTACTATACCCTTACCCAGCCGACAACGACCGCTAATATCACGGCGAAGCCCCTGTCGGTCAATGCGACCGGTGTCGATAAGGTCTACGACGGCACCACCGGCGCCACCGTTAATCTCGATGACAACCGGGTTGCCGGAGATAATCTGACACCGGAATATACATCCGCCAACTTCGCTGACAAACACGTCGGGACGAACAAGGTCGTTAGCGTTACCGGTATCGCGATAAGCGGGACTGATGCCGGAAACTATACTCCGAACACAACCGCCGCGACGACCGCAAATATCACCGCCCGCCCGATAAGGGTGACGGCAGTCACCGATTCGAAGGTCTATGACGGCGATAACTCGTCGTCCGGAACCCCGACATTAACCTCCGGCTCACTGGCCGTCGGTGACAACGTTACCTGGACCCAGAGTTTCGATAACAAGAACGTCGGTACCGGTAAGACGATTAATCCGGTGGGTACTGTCACCGACGGCAACTCCGGCAATAACTACAACGTAACCTGTACCCCGGTCACGACCGGTGAAGTGACGGTGAAAATCCTGCCCGTCACCGGCATCACCGCCTCGGATAAAGTCTATGACGGGACAAATGATGCGACTATCGATGTCTCCGGCGTCAATATGACAGGCGTTGTCGGGAGCGACAACGTGATCCTCGATACCAGTGCCGCAACAGGCCATTTTTCCGGGAAAACCAGCTCCGTCAACGTCGGGACCGATAAAACCGTCAGCGTAGCAGGCCTGGTGCTGAAAGGAGCCGATGCGGGAAACTATGATATCGATGTTACCAGTCCCACTGCCGATATCACCCCGAAAGAACTCACCGTTACCGGCATCACCGCTTCAAATAAAGTCTATGACGGGAATACCGGAGCAACGATTGACACCGGCAGCGCCTCGCTGTCCGGCGTGGTCGGTAGCGATAACATAACCCTCGATAAGTCTGCCGCCACCGGCAATTTCACCGGCAAGACGGTCGGTAATAACAAAACGGTCAATGTTGCCGGCCTGACCCTCGATGGCGACGGTATAGATAACTATACCCTCACCCAGCCGACGACCATCGCTAACATTACTGCCAAAGGCCTGGCGGTTACGGCTGCCGGTATCGATAAGGTCTACGATGGTACTAATGCAGCCACGGTCACCCTCGATGACGACCGGGTCGCCGGGGATGTCCTGACGCCTGACTACACCTCCGCCAACTTCACCGATAAAAACGTCGGTAATGGCAAGACGGTCAATGTCACTGGTATCTCAATAAGCGGCACCGATGCCGGGAACTACACCCCGAACACGAACACCGCAACGACGGCTAACATCACTGCCAAAGGATTGACGGTTACCGCCACCGGTATCGATAAAGTGTATAACGGCTCGACCGGTGCTGCGGTCACCCTCGATGACAACCGGGTTGCCGGGGATGCCCTGACAACTGACTATACCGCTGCCAACTTCACCGATAAAAACGTCGGCACCAATAAAACGGTCAATGTCACCGGTATCTCGATAAGCGGTACCGACGCAGAGAACTATACCCCGAATACGACCACCTCGACGACCGCCAACATCACCGCCCGCCCGATTACCGTGACGGCAGTCACCGATTCAAAGGTCTATGACGGCGATAACTCGTCTTCCAGAACCCCGACATTAACCTCCGGCTCACTAGCTACCGGCGACAACGTTACCTGGACCCAGAGTTTCGATATGAAGAACGTCGGCACGAATAAGACGATTACGCCGGCGGGAACGGTTAATGACGGGAACTCGGGCAACAACTACCACGTGACGTGTACCCCGGTCACGACCGGTGAGATTACCGCTAAAGGCCTGACTGTCAGCGGCGTTACCGCCGAAAACCGGGTCTATGACGGTATAACCTCTGCCTCCCTTATCACTGATAATGCTTCCCTGGCCGGGGTCGTTGCGGGTGATACGGTAACATTGAATTCGAACCTGGCAACCGGCAATTTTACCGATAAGCATGTCGGTGATAACAAAACGGTCACCATCGGCGGCCTGGCTATCGACGGCGCCGACAAGGCGAACTACACCCTTTCCCAGCCGACAACGAAGGCCGATATTACGAAACGGCCTGTCACGGTTACCGCTGTCACGGATGAAAAGATTTACGACGGCACCGTTAACTCGACCGGCGACCCGACCCTTACCTCCGGCTTGAATAAATCTCGCCGGCCGCTCTATGACGCACTCGCTCCCGGCGATACCTCCGTATGGACGCAATCCTTCGATACGAAACATGCCGGAACCGGTAAGACACTCACTCCAACAGGGACGATTACCGATGGCAACGCCGGCAATAACTACCAGGTTACCATTGAAACAGTCACGACCGGTATCATTAACAAACGCCCTCTCATTGTGACGGCTGTCACTGATACGAAGGTCTACAACGGTGATAATTCATCCTCCGCTACTCCCACCGTGTCGTACGATTCATCCAGGGGAATGGCACCCGATGCGCTTGTCGGCGGCGATACCGCCGATTGGAGCCAGTCCTTCGATACGAAACATGCAGGTACCGGCAAGACAATCAACCCGGCCGGTACGATAACCGACGGTAATAATGGCAATAACTACGACGTTACGTACACCCCGGTCACGACCGGTGAAATAACGAAACGGCCTGTCACTGTGACCGCCGTCACCGATTCGAAGGTCTATGACGGCAATAACTCGTCATCGAAGACACCGGCATTGACCGCAGGCTCGCTCGCCCCCGGTGATTCCGTCACCTGGACGCAGAGCTTCGATACGAAGAACACCGGCACGAACAAGACGATTACTTCTACCGGAACGGTTAGTGACGGCAACTCCGGCAATAACTACGCTGTTACGTATACCCCGGTCACGACCGGTGAAATCACTGCCAAAGCCCTGGCGGTTACGGCGAACGGTATCGATAAGGTCTACGACGGTAACACTTCTGCCACGGTTAATCTCAATGATGACCGGGTTGCCGGGGATACCCTGACACCCGCCTATACCTCCGCTAACTTCACCGATAAAAACGTCGGAACAAATAAAACCGTTAATGTCGCCGGTATCTCGCTGAGCGGTACCGATGCCGGCAACTATACCCCGAATGCCACCACTGCGACGACTGCCAACATCACTGCTAAAACCCTGGCGGTTACGGCGAACGGTATCGATAAGGTCTACGACGGTAACACTTCTGCTACGGTTAATCTCGATGACGACCGCCTTGCCGGGGATAGCCTGACACCCGCCTATACCTCCGCCAATTTTACCGATAAGAACGTCGGAAACGGGAAATCGGTCAACGTTATCGGTATCTCCATCAGCGGTACCGATGCCGGAAACTATAACGCCAATACAACCACTGCCAACATCACCGCCAAACCCCTGACGGTCTCAGCTACCGGAGTAAACAAGGTGTATGACGGGACGACCGCAGCTACGGTCAATCTCAGTGACGACCGGATTGCCGGAGATAATGTAACTCCCGATTACACCACCGCCAACTTCACCGATAAAAACGTCGGCACAAATAAGGCTGTCAGCGTCACCGGTATCTCGATAAGCGGTACTGATGCCGGGAACTATACCCCGAACACAACCGCCACGACGACGGCTAACAT
>CAYXEG010000087.1:0-12772 GCA_964463875.1 uncultured Dehalococcoidales bacterium | reverse complement strand
ATTTCGCTATCAGCGCCCGCTGTAGTAGTATGTAATCATGCAAACGCTGCTTAAACGGCACCTCGGCTTCGCACAGGATTTTCCCACCGAGTTCGCCGCTCTTTTCACATAAAACGACGTCATGGCCGTTTTTACTCGCGGTAAGAGCAGCCTGCATCCCGGCGATACCGCCGCCAATAACGAGTACCCGCTGTTTTTCAGGTTTGGGGAGAGACCGGTATACCTCGCGTTCACGGCCTATCTCGGGATTGATGGCACAGACGAGGTCGCCGTGCCTCACCCCTTCCGAAAAGCAGGTAAGGCAACGCATACACTTACGTATCTCATCGACACGGCCGCGCCGTACCTTATTCGGGAACTCGGGGTCGCAGACAAGCTCACGCCCCATATATATAATGTCTGCTTTCTCCGAAGCGAGAATCTGCTCCATCTGATAAGGGTCGCTCAGGCCGCCGACAGTACCGACGAGCGATTTTTTGACATGTTTTTTTACTTCTGCGGCGTATTCAACGTTAACCCCGGAGGGATAAAACATGCTGACATGGGTGCGGGAGAAGGTTTCGGCTCCGAACCTGTTGATGGCGCCGACAGAGACATGGATGATATCCGCATGACCGTCAAGCTGCTCGGCAATCCGGCAGCCTTCGTCGATACCGTATCCGTCTTTGACGATTTCACTGCCGCTGATGCGAATTTCGACAGGGAAATCCTGACCGCAGCGTTGCTTAATCCTGTCGATTGCCATGACGGCGAAACGGCAGCGATTTTCCGGGGTGCCTCCCCATCGGTCGGTTCGGGTGTTTATGGTCGGCGACATGAACTGCTGCAGGCCGAAGCCGTGAGCGCCATGCAGGCATATCATATCGAAATCAGCATTTTTCGCCGCCAGTGCCGCCTTGCCGAACTCGTCGATAATTTGCAGAATCTTCTCTTCAGGCATAGCAGCGACTTTTCCACCGAACAGCGACGTCATATCGACCGGTCCCCAGGCGGGTTTTCCCCCTCCTGTGTACATGCGGGCATGGATACCGGAAAAGCATAACTCCAGGACAGAGGCGGCGCCCTGGCGCCGGATAGCGCTTGCCAGGCGCGGGTAGTTGTAATTACTCATGCGGGTGACTTCCCGTGGGTATCTCCCGTCCCGGTAATCTTCAGGGTCGACATCGACTTCTCCGTAGGTGATTGCCGCCGCGCCGCCCATCGCCTTCCGTTCAAAATAGGCGACCGCTTCAAGTGAAGGCTGGCCGTCATATACAACCTCAGCCGAGTTAACCGGTGATGCGAACATCCTGTTACGGAATAACACATTCCCAATTTTCAGTGGGGACAGCAGGTGCGGAAATGTCTCAAATGCATTTACCACGGTATATCACCCTCCTTCTTTATTACCGGCAGGCACAGCCATATCTGCCATAACCGGTCATACATGTATTCTATAACAGAACATTTTTCTCTTCAAATAATTCAAGGATACGGGTTACAGGGATGCTGAAAAAGTAACATTTCAAGAGACTCTTTCGCACCCCTGAATGGAAGCCAGTCGATATTCCGGGGTTATGGCAGAATAACCCCGGGTTGAGCGTAACAGTTTGATTTTTTTTTATACCTACGCAAAACTCTGCCCGTAAGGGCGAGTGGTGAAGTTAACCCCGTACTTTTCGAAAGTGAAACATTTCAGAGTATTCTGGATACCGGTCCCGATTGACATGCGGGATTAAGAAACTTTCGCCGGTAATCAATTTAAAAGTGCAGGGCAGGCGAAGTCTGTAGTAAGAAAATACCCCGACCGTAATGTCGCGGGAAATTTGTTCGAAAACCGGATATATTTTACGAATTATTAACGTTTCGCAGCTGAAGCAGGGCAGACACTTGAATAGTTATTGTAAAGTGCATCTTTCATTGACAGGTCTCGGCTGACCTATCTATACTTGAGTTAGACGGTATCTACCGTTACCTGTCACCTCACATCAGGACGTTACTGACTGATGGTTCTCCGGTCCGTCAACCAAATCGAATTATTGTTACCCCATAAAAAATACCTTTTCCGACAAGAAGGCAGGAACAATGAATACATCAAACGCAATCAACACCACACGAGAACGAAAACCGGCAACATTAGGCGAGCTGAAAGCTTCCGGGTATCAGCCCGTGTCAATCAAAGAAGAGATGAGGCGAAACCTCATTAGCCGTATCAAAGAGAAAAAACCGGTTTTCACCGGCATCATCGGCTACGATGATACCGTTATACCGCGGGTGGAAAACGCCGTCCTTTCCGGACAGAATATCATCTTCCTGGGCGAAAGGGGTCAGGCAAAGTCCCGCATCATGCGCCTGCTTACCGGCCTGCTGGATGAATTAATCCCTGTCATCCGGGGCTGCGAAATCAACGATAATCCCTTCTCGCCGGTATGCAAGTACTGCAAGGAAAAAGTTGCCGGAGAAGGGGACGATACGGAAATCGTCTGGCTGTCCCGCCAGGACAGGTACGGTGAGAAACTCGCCACGCCGGATACGACGATTGCCGACCTTATCGGCGACGTTGACCCGGTGAAGGTGGCGGAAGGCCGGTACCTTTCCGACGAACTGACGATGCATTACGGTATCATCCCGAGAACGAACCGGGGTATCTTCTGTATCAACGAACTCCCCGATTTAGGAGAAAGGATACAGGTAGGCCTGTTCAACCTTCTCGAAGAAGCCGATATCCAGATAAAAGGTTACCGTGTCCGGCTGCCGCTCGATATTGTCCTGGTTGCCAGCGCCAACCCCGAAGATTACACCAGTCGCGGCAGAATCATCACCCCGTTGAAAGACCGCTTCGGGGCACAGATTCGCACCCATTACCCGATATCGATAAAAGACGAAATAGCCATCATGGAACAGGAATGGCAGCAGTTCCCCAACAGCGATGTTACTATCAGTGTCCCCTCTTATATGAAAGAAGTCATTGCCGAAATCACTCACCTGGCACGGAAGAGTGCGGATATCAGCCAGCGCTCCGGTGTCAGTGTGCGGGTCTCGATTGCCAATATGGAAACAATCGCCGCCAATGCCATCCGGCGGGCTACGAAACTGAATGAAAAACTGGCGGTACCGCGCATCAGCGACCTTCCCTACATCGTTACCTCGACCACCGGTAAAGTGGAAATGGAGGGCTTCGATGATAAGAACGAGCAGAAAATAATCGACGACCTCATCAAGCGAGCAGTGCTCATCGTATTCAATCGTTTTTTCAAGTTCGAAGACCTTGATTCAATCGTCAGTCAATTCAGCGGCGGTTTCAACATCGAAACCTCGGAAAGTCTGACAGCGGCATCGTACCTGCGTTACCTGAAAGAAGTACCGGATATGGAAAAAACCGTGAAAAAGCTGACTAATGGAGAATCATCGGAAGCGGCTGCCTCAGCAATAGAGTTCATCCTCGAAGGCGCCCACCTCAATAAACGGCTCAACAAAACAAAGGTCGAAGGTAAATCCATCTACAGGCACTAATATGGGAATCAACCGATATTCAGAATGGGACGGTTCACAGAATATCTTCGAGCCGGATGCCGACGCTCTGATACAGGAATTGCAAAAGAACCTGATGTACGACGGAGACCTTTCCCAGGCTCTGCGCATGATGCAGCACGGCGGTATGACGGACCGGATGGGTCGGCGTCTGCCCAGCATCCGCGAACTCATGGAACGCTTGAAGCAACGGCGCAAGGAGCAACTCGAGAAATACAATCTCGGTTCGATGATGGAGGATATACGCAAGAAACTCGATGACATCATCGATACGGAAAAGCAGAGCATGCACCGCCGGGTGGAGCAAGCCCGGGAAAAAGCGGGTGACGACAGCACAACCTTGCAGCCGGGCATGCAGGAAAAGCTGCTGAAGAATCTGGAAGAACGGGTTTCAAACAACCTGAAGAAGCTCGATGCCCTTCCCCAGGATACCGGAGGCAGGATAAAAGAGCTGAGCCAGTACGATTTCATGGACGGGGAGGCCAGGCAAAAATTCCAGGAACTCATGGAGTCTCTGAAAAGAAATGCCATGTCTTCCTTTACCAAGGATATGGCGCAACGGCTCAAGAACATGGATGCCGATTCGCTGGCAGCGATGCGGCACTTTATCGAAGCTGTCAACCAGATGCTCGAAGCGCGGAAACGCGGCGAGGAACCGGATTTCGATAAGTTTCTCAAGGAATTCGGCAGCTTCTTCGGAGATAACCCGCCGAAGAACCTCGATGAACTGCTTGAACGGTTGCAGCAGCAGATGGCCCAGGGGCAGGCGCTCATGGATAGCCTTTCGCCGGAAGACCGGCAGGAACTCCAGGAACTGATGGACTCCCTGCTCGACCAATCCACGAAGTACGAGATGGCAAAAATGATGGCCAACATGGAATCACTGTTTCCCGGGTTCCTCGACAACCAGGGCTATGATTTCAGCGGTGATGAATCGATTTCCTATTCTGAAGCCATGAAACTGATGGAGCAGCTTCAGAAGATGGACAGGCTGGATGAGCAGTTCTTCGATTCCCGGTATAACGATTCCCTTGACGAGATAGACGAAAACCTGGTCAGGGAACTGCTCGGTGATAATACGGCGGAAGAACTGAAGAGAATACGGGAAATTACCAAAATACTCGAAGAGGCGGGCTACATCCGAAAGAATCGCGGGCAGTATGAACTGACGCCCCGAGGCATCAAGAAAATCGGTGAAAAAGCCCTGAAAGCCGTTTTTTCGACCTTGAAGAAAGACCGAAGCGGTGCCCACACCACCCGCGAGCGGGGAACCGGAGGCGAGAGACTCGACGAGACAAAGAAGTACGAGTTCGGGGACGACCTCGACCTGCATCTCCAGAAGACACTGACCAATGCCATTCTCCGCCGGCCTGAGGTTCCGATACGGATGAAGGTCGAGGACTTCGAAGTATTCCGGCAGGAACAGACAACCCGTTCGGCTACGGTCATCATGCTCGATATGAGCCTGTCAATGCGCATGGGCGGGAATTTTGAAGCCGCCAAGATAGTATCGCTGGCGTTGAATTCCCTGATTTCCAGTAAGTTTCCGAAAGACAGCCTGCATATCCTCGGTTTTTCGTCGATTGCCCGGCGATTGACGGTGGAGGAACTGACGTACATAAGCTGGGACGATTTTACCCCGTATACCAATATGCAGTTCGGTTTCATGATGGCGAGAAAAATGCTTTCAAAAGAACGGGCGGCAAATAAGCAGATAATCATGATATCAGACGGCCAGCCGACGGCTCATATTGAAAGTGGTAATATAGTGTTTAACTTGCCGACAACCCGTCGCTGTATCGATGTCACGCTGCGGGAGGTGAATAACTGCACCCGCGCAGGTATCGTCATCAATACATTTATGCTGCCCAGCCGTGATATATTCAATATGTTCGTCGACAGGATGGCAAGGCTCAATCGCGGTCGGGTATTCTTCACCGAACCCGGCGACCTGGGCAAGTACATAATCGTCGACTATATCAACAATAAAAGGACAAAGATTTAGGGCATCCCGGAAAGATTACCGGTTAATCAGCAGCCGGTAAACGGATACCCGGTATCAGGAGAAGAAATAGTGGTCAGGTCTTCCTTGTGGGCGGATTGGCCTTTTTTCAAGAATAGCGAGCATTTATCGGTACTCGATATCATCAAGTCAGGAACCATCGATTACAAGCTCGCCGGTCTGTTATGGCTTGTCATGGAGCACCGGGCTTCGGTAATCGTCGCAGCCGGACCGAGCTGGGCGGGAAAGACGACTTTATTTCACACCATGCTCGACTTTCTCAGGCCTGAAATAGAACACGTCACGCTCCGGGGTTACGATGAAGATTTCTCGTGGCTGGGCACCAGTAAACCGGAAAAAACCTACCTGATAACGGAAGAAATCAGCAACCACCAGTGGGAATACCTCTGGGGCTATCAGGTACCCAAAGCGTTCGAACTGATATCCAGCGGATACGCACTGGGGGGAACGATGCATGCCCGGAACATCAAGGAAGTTGTCTATATCCTCAACGCCCTCGGGGTATCTGTTCCGCTTATTGCCAGCCTCGGGTTAATCGTGACTCTGCAGGTTGCCGCGAGGGGACGCTCTTACGATGACCTGATACGGTACGTCGATACTGTGAGTATTCTCAGTCAAAACGAAGACGGCCTGGTGGCACAAATCCTGGCTTACCGGCAATCACCGGACGGTGATATTGTTTATGTCGCGGAGCAGTTGCTCCATGAGAGGCTGTCCGAAAAGCTCGCCATCAGGTATGATGATATTTCGTCAGAAATAGAACATCGAGCAAAGTATTTACGCGAACTTCAACTGAAAGGTCCCCGCTCCCGGCAGGAAGTAAGAAAGGCCGTTTACGCTTATTATCGGTCAAAGCCTGTCTGATTCGGCAAGGAATTGTTATAGAACAACTATACCCGTGGAGGTAATACGATGGAAAGCCATGAAAATCTAAAAATTTACACAAAACCAAAACTCCGTGCTCCTTTCGTCATCTGTGGCATCGATGGATGGCTCAATGGAGGTAACGTAGCCTCAGGTGGCATACGTTATCTTGTCGAGCAATTCAAGGCGATTAAGTTCGCTGAGCTGAATACTCCCCGTTACCAGGTATATCAGTTTCCAGGTTCCTACAGCACCCGCCCCATGTTCAAGATGAAGGACGGTGTCATCAGAGAGACGGCATTCCCTGAAAATGTGTTTTACTTCGCAACAACCGCTTCATCTGATAATGACTTAATCTTGTTCTCCGGGACCGAGCCAAACCTGTACTGGGAAGAATACGCTGATTTAGTGGTTTCAGTGGCGAAAGAATTCGGTGCAAAATGTCTGTACACAATCGGCGGTCTTTTGGAGCGTTTACCCTATTCCCGTGAACCGAATATTAACTGTACCTGCACCAGTGATAAAGTCAGAGAAGAGATGGAAAAATATAACGTCATCATGTCCAATCGCGAAGGCCCGGCGAGCATCAATCTTATGCTCCTGCACGCCTGCCAGAAGAAAGGCCTGGACGGGGTAAATCTGACGGTACGGGCACCGATATACCCGGAATTCAATATCACAATCGAATACAGTCCGAAATCAATCAAAGCCGTGTTCGTGAGGCTTTTCCACCAAATCGGCATCACGTTAGATTTCGACAAACTGGATAACGATATCGATGTTATCAATGAGAATTTTGATTCGGTCAGGAAGAATAATCCCCAGTTCAACACATACCTCGAAGAATTGGAGAGAAATTACCAGGAAATGCCATATGAACCTTTTGATATATCTGCCGATGAGGCATTAAAGTTTGCAGAAGAACTGCTGCAGAAAAAACGGGAAGATAAACCGTAGTAATCAAAGAATCAAAAACCAATCATGAATCCAGTACCTGGCCGGAGGCTAAAAAGATTAAGGCCGACTTAGCCCCGGCGTATTGAGTAACGTTCGAAGAACGCTTAACCAAGCAAAACCACCGAAAGACTTTACGTCATGGTGTACCTGTTTTCGGGGGGAAGGCCGCAAATTCCACGGGGATACTTGACACCAATGAACATATACTCTAGTATTCGCTCACCATTCTGTTTTTTTGCTGAAGAGAATCAGAGCGGTAGAAGTCAGTATGATTACTTGCCCGAATTGCGGAGAGCTTGGAATAAGCGATATCACCGTTTACAGCGAGCGCCTGCGCAAACAGGACTTCAGCATGCTGCCTGTCCTGCCGACATGCCGCCGGTGCGGTGAAGAAGTAAAGATTACGCACAGATGTACCGGCGGGAACATCATCGTGTTGAACGGGACGTGCGGAAGCGGCAAATCCACCGTTGCCGAGATACTCCTCAAGAAAGGATTTCTGGTAATCGACGGCGACTGTGTCATCCAGGTGGTAAAACACAAAAAGGAAACGCCGGAGTGGAATTTCGATGAACTGGCCGATGAAATCGGTATCGAAATAGACATCCTTTCCATGTTCGGCAATAATTTTGTCATATCCACCGTGATAATGCCGGAAGACCTGGATACGTATCTGGGGATATTCCAATCGCGTAACCTGAACTACCGGCTAATCCTTCTGAAACCGGATTATCAGACAGCGGTGGAACGCTGCCGGACAAGAACGTGCCATGCGAACGTAACGCCGGAATATTGGATAAAGTACTTCTATGAGACGCTGAATTTCGACGGCAGATTCGTTGTTGTAGATAACACAAATATGACACCGGAAGAAACGGCAGCATATATTCAGAATGAGTGAAAGACAGTTTTCATCAGGCTGCTTTGTTTTGGCAGTTGCTGCCAAAACAGAGGGGTATGGGTTCGAGCCCCGTTTGCCGCTCCAGATTTCAAGAAAAAACCCCGATACGAATTAACGTACCGGGGTTTTTTCTTGAATGGCACTAATTTGGCACTAAACCAATATTATCGCGTAGCATTGTTATACGGATTATTTAATACTTGTTTTTTCTAAATATCTATAGATAATATCATAAATAGAAGTGAACATATTGATATCATAAGAACCTATATAGTTCTTTTCTGAAGTTATTGATGATTTTATACTTGGTATGTTTTCAGTATTAATTCCTCTACTACACTCAAGTCCTGGCGATGTTACAAACCCATATGAACCTTCATTTTTAAACAAGTAGACTTTCTCATACACATTCTCATGTATATCTTGGTATTTTAGATATAGATAGCATGTCGGAGGATTAATTGTGTCATCGCCAGTTGTATTGATAAACTGCATCCCAGAAATTTCACACAATTCGTTCATCATAATATCTATGTTTCTTAAATACAAACCGCGTTGACCATAAAATGTACCAATTATATTTATATAAGATCCAGAATTTTCAAAACTGTGAAAATAATCGGGTATATCAAAATAATACGGAATACCTTCGTATAACAAATATGAATACGAATAAAATTCATAATTGATAATTTCGACAGGACTACCTTGGTTAATGATCTGGAATATCTCCAAGCTATTATATAAATCACTTCTTAATTCTTTTGGAGTAGTATTTTGTATATATAATAATGGAGTGTCTTTTTGAAGCTCTAATTTATTAGCTTCATACGTATAATGAGCTGAAAAAGAGCTTGCTATTACTGCAAGAGCAGAAATACCAATTGCAGCCCAATCTAATATAGATCTCCTTTGTTTTTCGTATTCAATTTGTGCCGATTGACCTTGTTTTTGTTGTTTTAACCATTTGTATAAAGTAGACGATGATATACTTGATACTCTCGCAGCTTCTTTAATGCTAAGATGATCTTCTGTAACAAGTTTTATAATTTTTTCTTTACGTTCTTGAGTATATTTCACTTGAGGTCGTTTATGCATATAGATTCCTTAATTATGCTAATAAACTGATTCTAACGCAAAAAACATTGATAAGTATACTTTTATCATAATTCTGTTTCTTTTAATAATAAAGTATCGAAATTAATCGCTGCCGCTTGTTGCATACCTGGCACTATATGTGAATATGTATCAAGAGTTAACGTTATCGAACTGTGACCTAACCTTTCTTGAACGATTTTCGGGTGTACTCCTTGTTTTAAAAGTAATGAGGCGTGGGTATGTCTTGCATCGTGTAACCTTATGCCAGGTAAACCGCATTTCCTTGTTAACTTAATCCATGCATGAGTTACAGAATTCGGTAAAAATGGCATACCATTGTAATGATAAATGACCTGGACCCGCTTCTTTGGACACGAAAAGGAACCTCCAAAAAGTCCTTTTCCCTACTTTTGTAGAGGGTCACGGGGAGGGGAGCTAAGCGATAATCTGAATAATTCACCCTCACCCCGTATCGAGTACGGGGCAGGCTCTAACCTCTCCCGTCAAGGGAGAGGAAAAAAAGATCAAAAGACTCCCGGCCAAGGGGGTTGAATGACCGTCTTATCCAGCTCTTGCCACTGCAATTGACTTCCATTTCCCGGCGGGCTAAGATATCATGCATCATCACATATGGATATATGTAGTCCTTAAGGATGCCAGTATCAAACATGAAGCACTGTTGTCATGTTTATCATGATTCGAACAAAGGGGGAAATACTATATGAAAAAGGAAATATCCATTTCTGAAAGGACAGAGCAATTTACCGAGCAGTACCTGGCAGCCTGCGGCAATATGTCATGGTATGATTTCGTGACAGCCATGCCGTCGCTGGTATTCCTCGTCACCGGCTGGAAATCGAACGGGAAGGAAAATGCCTGTCTGCAATCCTGGTCTACCTTTGCGGGAAGCGGAGCTGAAAACTTTATCTGTATCATGGGAAAAGTCAGCAAAGGCGGGCACATGTATCAATCGCTGAAAGAAACGAGGGTTTGCGTGTTAAATTTCCCTTCAAACGATATCTATGACCGCTGTATAAAAACGATTGGTAATAATCAGTTTGAAGCGGATGAAATCACTGCCTCCGGTTTAACGGCGGAAAAAGCCTTGAAGGTTGATGCGCCGCGAATCAAAGAATGCTTTTTGAATATCGAATGTGAGTTTTTATGGGAACATGAGCTTTTCGAAGGAAGCCAGGAAGTAGCGGTCGCGCTGAAAGCCGTCAACATATGCATGGATAGCGAACGCTACGACCAGAGTAAACTCGGCAGATACGGAAAGCTCGGTTATTTGTTTCAAATTGACCAGCCTACCAATCCGGAAACAGGAGAAACAACGCCTTTCGGACCCGGAATAGTGGAACAAGGCACTCCGATTCCCTGGTTTACAAAATAAGCCTTCGCTTCAGACGGTCTTGTGACAGTCGATACGAAATTGATACGAGTGAAGCAGAGGGTCGTGGGTTCGAGCCCCGTTTACCACTCCAGATTTTCCATACTATACCCCAATATAGTTAAACAATCTCAATCAGAAGAGTGCGTCTCAATTTGTTGCTTCTCCTCAGGGATTTGATTACTCATTACCATATGTATTATCATCCAGGTACAAAGTCCAGGTAAGGTGGTATATGTTCAATCAGCCGTTTCAGCAAGGACAAACCATACTTCTCAGAGAGTTCTGGGGACAACGGGTCCGGTCAATCAGGCCGTATATCGTCGTTCAGGACAGTCCCGAGTTGATGGTATTTTACATGCCGCTTTACACTGTCTGGAAGGAATCAACAGAAAAGGACCGCTTGCGCTCAAAATGGACGTTGAAAGACTCTGTATTTATGTTAAGCGTTTTGAGGCTGGCAATTCCTCAAACAGGTTATTCCATTTTATTTATCCGGAACGCTGACGGTTCTCCACTCGGCTGGTACATTAACCTGGAGGAACCGTTGTGCAGAACCGGGTACGGGTTCGATTATACCGACCTGCTGCTCGATATTCTCGCGTCACCGGACCTGAGTACCTGGCGCTGGGATGATGAAGATGAACTCTCGGATGCGGTAAACCTGCGCCAGGTGTCTACGGAAAAAGCCGCCGCCCTGTATAGCGAAGGCAGGAAAGCTATAGAATGGCTCCAGTCGGGAAAATCCCCTTTCAATGAATGGGCAAACTGGAAACCTGACAGTTCGTGGCAGGTACCGGTTGTACCGAACGGTTCGGCAAACTCACCATAAGCAATATTGATTCCGGTCAACAGGTGAAAGCAGGTTTATTTACCTGCAACGATATCCCGATACCTGTTTACTGGTGAGTAAGCATCATGGCGTGGATATTTTCAGCATCAAGGAAACCGCATTTTCTGTAGAAATCGACCGTATCCTGTTCAGTCAACAGGACGATACGTTCACACCTCTCGTACTCAGAGACAATCATCCCGAGAAGTTTTCGCCCTATCCCCTGTTTCTGATATTCCGGAGCGACCAGCAGATAAGGGATGTAGACCGTTAGTGCCCCATCCGAAATTGTATTTATCAGGCCGACGAGCTTGTTATTGTCCCGGGCGGTGATAACCTTGTCCGATTCCTTGAAAGCCCGCAGCAGTTTATCAGGTTCGTTTCCCACCGGCCAGTTTACGGAAAGAAAAAGCTCCCGGATACTATCTGATTTCAGCTCTTTTTCATAGTGATACGTAATGGTCATACCATGCCTCGAAGACATTCACTGAAGACAGAGACTTATTATACTACAGATGAAATAAAGGAGCGATGAGTGAGACGATGGTGCTGCGAAACACACCGTCTCACTCATCTTCTTACTTACCTCCGCTACCGTTGAGACCCGCTATGTAACAGGAGGTTTTCCCAGAGGAGGTCCGGCTGATCCGGGGTTACGTCCGCCCGGGCCGCCGGGAGGGAATCTTTTCATATCATCAAGGTCTATCGAGACAGCTTTTATCTGAGTATAACTGTCAAGACCGATAACGGAGCTTTCTTTACCGAAGCCGCTTTCCTTGAAGCCGCCCCAGGGCATTTCCGTGGCAAGCGCGCCGTGGTCGTTAACCCAGACGGTGCCAGCTTGAATTCGATTGGCTATTTTTATTCCGCGGGCGACATTTTTCGTCCAGACGGAAGCGCAGAGGCCGAACGTGTTATCGTTGGCTTTGGCAATCACTTCATCTTCAGTTGAGAACTTCATGATGCAGGCGACCGGGCCGAATATCTCCTGACGGGCTATTGTCATATTCTGAGTGACGTCCTTGAAGACCGTCGGCATGACGTAACAGCCTTTGTCCAGGGGAGGTGTCACCGGCCGTTTTCCGCGGTACCCTCTGTTCCTGTAGTTCCGGAACATCGGCCGACAGACCATTTTCCTGTGCCAGGCCTGCCGGCTCGGAGAGCACGTATTTCATGTTTCGTATCCAGTTATAGCCG
>CAYXEG010000086.1:0-12819 GCA_964463875.1 uncultured Dehalococcoidales bacterium | reverse complement strand
GCCGAAGTGGCGGAATGGCAGACGCGCTACGTTCAGGGCGTAGTGTCCGAAAGGATGTGAGAGTTCAAATCTCTCCTTCGGCACCACAATTCCGACAAATCAGCGCTTGTAGCTCAGCTGGATAGAGCGCATCCCTGCGGAGGATGAGGTCGTGGGTTCAAATCCCGCCAAGCGCGCCACTGTAATACCGCATGGGCGGTTAGCTCAGCTGGTTAGAGCACATGCTTTACACGCATGGGGTCATAGGTTCAAATCCTATACCGCCCACCATTCATCACACTATACCTAAATAGCTTTAAATTTGGTGAGTTATTGCCTCTATACTAAAAATCATCTTCAATTTGAGCCTGAATAGCTTCAAGTCCACAATGGTCGTTTTACTTATTTCGCAATTTGACATACATTAATGGTACTATAAGGAACAATTTCGTGTTCTGGCAATATAGGACAAACAGGTACAGGAATCTTATAGATGAATAAGCTTAGATTAGCAGCTTGCGGAGTTGATTGTAACACATGTGGCACTTATAACAAAGAGCACGATATAAAAGCAGCGGAGCTTTTGGTTAAGTGGTACAGGGAACAAGGTTGGATTGGTAAAAATGAAGGTGCTGAAGAAGTGCAAAAAAATCCACCGTATTGCACAGGCTGTTGGGAGAAAAGTGAAAAACCATACTTTTGCGATAACTGCCATATTCGCGCTTGCCGCGAAGAAAAAGAAATTGATCATTGCGGAGATTGCAGTGTCTTTCCCTGCGAACGATATAAAGAATGGATAGACAATCTCGACCATCATAAAACGGCTATGGAATACTTGCTATCACTAAAAGCAAACTCATAGATGACAAGGCGCAAATAAGCACAATGTTATTTGCAGTCTAATACTTCCTCGATATTGCAGATACCAAAAAAGGAACAGCCTAACGATCTGGTAGAATCGTTAGCTGCGATGATTGGCAGGCATCATAAAACGTAGCAAAAAGATAATAAAAGTGTACGCTATCGATGAACTAAAACAGATTCATTTATATCGACAGCATTTAACCGACAAGGCGGATAAGCATACCGTCTGCCATGACTTAAACGGTATTCAAGCTCAGTTTACGGTAAATGTTGAACATGCCCTTAAAATCCGTTGTAACGAAAGAATAGAAAAGGACAGTTTTGGAAACGGCCTTGTTAAAAACTGGACAATTCGTAACACGGTTCATGTGTTTAACCAGGAAGATTTACCAATATTTAAATATCAGGACGAAGGCAGTCCCTACCTGAGCCATAACTGGGATTTGAAAAACTTCTTTATCGATTGGATACGGAATGAATGCGGGATGAGTTCCGACAAACTTGAACATATTGCAAGATTAATTGTCGATAAAGTATCGAATGGCATAACCACAAGAGAGGAACTGAAGCAGGAATGTTACTCGGCAGGAATGACAGAGACTGAAGTCGGGTCAATCTTTAATCAGTGGGGCGGACTTCTGCGCCCTTTGTGCGAGAGAGGATTCCTTTGCTACAAAGTTCAAGAAAAGAAAGAGTTTATAATTTGCCCTCCGTATACGCCTGTGGAGCAAGACGAAGCGCTGATTGAACAAGCCAGACGATACTTTACCCATTTTGCTCCAGCTACCGTAAAAGACGTTTCGTATTATTTCGGATGGACGCAAACATTCGCTAAAGAGATTATGAAGAAACTGCCTCTTTCCACTACGCAGATAAACGGCAAGGATTACTATTATCTCGGTGCATTACGTGGCGATTACCCTGACATTCCTCATTGTATTTTTCTGGCTGGATTTGACCAGCTTATGCTCGGTTATCAGAAATTAGAAAGTAACTATCTTCCACACGAGCATCTTCGCGGTATTTTCAACCTCGCAGGAATTGTTATGCCTTCAATTCTCTTAAAAGGGAAAGTTGTTGGCAAATGGAAAAAGGACAAAACGAAGTTGGTAATTACGTTATTTGAAAATATTACGCCGAAAGATAAACAATCCATAATTCAAGTAGCGGAGAGTTTATGGAACGATATGAAAAAAATAGAATGGAACTGATTACCTGTTGTTGAAAAGGAAAGGTTGATACGCAAAGATGTACCAAGAACAAACGGTTCTTTATCGACGCCAGCCGTCATGAATACTTGTCCTGACTATTGTCTGGTTTTTAATGGCAATCAACGAGAAACCGTTGAAGTCCTGGAATCAAAGCCTGCTTCTCCAAAAATCGTTCAGGAAATGTCAACCAGGTCCCACCACATAATGTATTCTACCTTACGTACTAAAAATAACCTTCTCGTAACAAAAAAAATTCGCCTTTTCTGAATTTGACAATCCCCTTTTGCTGATACTGTAATGAGTTGTACAACCTGAGAGCTATTGGATTACCGGTGAATGCATCTAACCTTATCGAAGAATAATGGTTTTCCCTGGCGAACTTTTCAGCAAAACGAACCAGTGTCTTTGCCAGCCCTTTCCCCTGAAATCCCGGTATGATACAAAGTCGATGAATAACAAAGGGGTTCCCGTTATCACTCCATTGAACACTGTTGTACTCAATCGACTGCTCATCATTCAGCGTCATAATCCCGATGATTACGCCATCGAGTTTCAAGCAGTATAACTCTTCAGATTCAATATCCATTTCGAATACGGTTCTGTCCGGATACACCTCATCCCACTGGTGAATTCCGTTTTCTTCCATATTCCGAATTGCTTCGCTGACTAAAGCCATCACCGAGTCCAGTTCACCCCGGATAACCTTAACGATTTCTATCATGCCTGTCATTATACAGAAAAACCATATCCGGGAAACAGAGTGTCTTACCTGTGTGCTTTTCCAGGTTTTTTTTCCTGCAAACCCGGTATGGTATACTTCCCTTATGCTTTCAGAAAGCCAGGAAATCCAACTACGTTCTCTCAAGGATATCTCGGAAATATCCGAACTGTGTTCCACGAAAACATATATCTGGGGCGGGTTGGTGACGGATATTATCGAGGGCCGGTTTTTACGCGAGCATCATGATATCGACGGATTCACCCTGAACCTGCTGGGAGTTAAAAACAATATGGAAAGGCTGTTCCAGGAGAGAGGATATACAACATCGTATTTTCACGATTTCGATATGCTCAGGTTTGAAAGAAATGGAATCTCCGCAGCATTTAACCGGTTGGAAGTCGAGAACATAACCGCAATGTGGAGGCATATCGGGAACGAAGGAACAGTGTATTTTCCAAGCGCATGGCTTTCAGACATACCGAAGATTTTCTACGATATCCCGGTGTTTGTCTCAGGGATGGAATTCGAGTATTGCATCAAGAGTAACGTCAGACTACTCTCTCCGGAATGGGAATTACGGGAAAAAGATACTGAAGCCTTTGAATACTGGAAGAAGAAAATAAAGGACCGGAGGATGCATCCGGAGTATCTTCTTGAGCAAGTTCGGAGCGACAATCCTTACTGGAGAAAGAAGGGGTACAAGGAATCGTAAAGGTAGAATCCAAGCAGGCGTGGAGAGACTGGTAAGCAAAATAGACCATACCTTTTTTTGATTGACTATATCCGAGGTGCATGCAATAATCGGCCATGGCCGACTGGAGAGATAAGCTGAACGGAGACCCGGTTCCATGGCTGCTGGAGAAAGACAGCCGTCAGCCGGCTATCCGGTATTACACCTTGCGGGATATCCTCGGCAGGGATGAGAACGATACCGAAGTCAAAGACGCGAGAGCAGCCATCATGGTAAGCGGTCCGGTACCGGTCATCCTGGATGGTGATTGGGACAGGCCGGGATTCAGCTTCAAACCCAAATACCGCAGGACGGAATATACTCTCATCAACCTGGCGCAGCTTGGCGCGGATGGAGCCGACCCGCGTATCCGCTCCGGCTGCGAGACTCTGCTCTCCCGGTACACCGACAGCAACGGAGGGCTGTCCTTTACCGGTAAACTTTCACACTATTACCACTGCACGGCAGGTATTCTGGGAACGACTCTCATTGACTTCGGATGGCTGGATGACCTGCGCCTGAAAAGAGCATTGGAATGGATGGCTCAGACGATTACCGGAGAAATATCAAGTGCCAGCGTGACAAGAGGTCAGGATGAATCCGTGAACTCATCGTCTCCATTCGCCTGTTTGAGAAACGGTAATCTACCATGCGCCTGGGGAGCCATCAAGGCGATGATTGCTCTGAGTAAAGTACCGCCGGCACAGCGAACCGGTACCATGCGAAAGGCTATCGAGCTGGGTATAATCTTTCTCCTGAGCCATGACCCGGCAACCGCCGATTATCCTTTCGGGAGTGGAAATAAGCCAAGCCCGAGGTGGTTCACCTTCTTCTATCCCCTCGGCACGAGCGCCGACATCCTTCAGAACCTGGAGGTACTGGGAGCGCTGGGACAAGCCCGAAATCTCCGGTTAACCAACGCCCTCAACCTGGTCATCAATAAGCAAAACCGCCAAGGACGCTGGTTGCTCGATCACACTTACCTGGGTATTCAGGAAAAGAAAGGGCAACCGAGCAAGTGGGTCACCCTGAGGGCTTTACGGGTATTGAAAGCGGCCTATCCTGAAACATAGTGTTTTACTCCCTTTTCTTCTCAACCATAACCCCGTTTGACTCTCCACTTTTACTTAAAGCTTAAAGGTAATAACAGTCCGTTTCCTGAGATAAACGGAGTTCCCATGAGGGAAACTGAGACAAATCGAGGAAAGTCGCGGTAATCAGCCGCAAACCCTGCCATATATGCCGAAACAGCCGTGCTCTGATTTGCTCAGCGTCATTCTATATACTACAATGGTAATGAGAGCGATTCTACGCTTTTATATTCATTCATTATATTTCAATCTCTCGTTTTCTTCTATTTTTCGTGTCTTTGACGATATCGTGGAGGTATGCATATGCGTATACTGAAAACCATTGCCAAAGGCGCGGCGAAGCTTTCTCTTGGCTGCGCCTGGTAACAGCGGACCGGATTTTTTCGGTAAGATACGCCGTTATCGAGTGCAGCCCTGAAGACACCATAGCGATTTGCTTCTGCTTTCTACCTGTCTCTTTCCGGACAGCAGCTTGATTTATTCATATATTATTTCATACATGATAATTCAACAACCTCACATTACACCCGCAGAAGCATCGGTATAGAGTTCTGGTTCGCCGTCATCCGGACACGTATCAATAATCATATGATGCTACCTCGCAAAGCAAATAAAGACAGACAGGAAAGAACAACAATGAAGCTGACAACAATTCGGAAACAATTGGAGCAGATGTATCAGCAACTGGAGCAGGAGCTTGGCCTGGTTGCAATCGGCGTAGACGCGTCAGGTCAAAGCCGGGAAGCGGTCAACAACAGCCCCGAAGATACTGCTGTAGCGACAGTCGATTTCGAAAGGCAGGTGGCTCTGCAGAAGCAGAAAATGAGTCACCTGGCCGAAATCGAACGCAGCCTCTATAAGCTTGAAAACGGCTCGTACGGTGTTTGCGACAACTGCGGCGAACCGATTGAACAGGGGCGGCTTGAAGCATTGCCGTACGCCACACTGTGCGTCAAGTGCAAAGCGGCTGCCGGTAACAGGAACGTCCGAGGTTTTACAGGAATAACCAGATAAACAACCGCTTCCGGGGAGAATAACAGGATAAAGGAGATTTAGCAATGGGTAAAGAAGGGAAAAAGAAAGAAGCTGAGAAGAAGAATTCGAAGAAAACGGCGGCTTACCTGAAAAAAGGCCCGAAAAAATAACGATAATAACCGACCATTTCAGATAGCGAACAGAGGGTGTATGAGATAACGGAGTAGAGAGTAGGGTGATATGAGCATGGACACAAGACGGGAAGGGAACGGAGGACAAGAACCCGGAGAAGTTATCTCGAACGAAGAGAAACAACTCTTGTTCAAAGTGGCGTCGAAAGTTCCCGAAGAAGAAGCAATCATCGTATTCAGTAAACGCGAAGGAGATATCACCATACTACTAGCTGAAGGCGCCGCTGCTGGAAACGGGAACCAGATATATAACATAAAACCGCGTTTACTGATGACTGACGACAAGGCAGCAGATATTGAAGACACCGACACGCGGTTTATCAGCAGGCTCGAAGAAGCCGGAGTACGGAACCTGGTAGACATTTCCTGTATCGATTCGGTCGATACCCGGAAGAAATGGAGGAAATCCACCGGTCTGCTGGTGATGCACTTACCGACCGAATATCCAGATATCAAACCATTATTCAGGGACTGGGAACGGCATCTTTCGAAAAACGCGAGAGTAGTCATCGGAAATTCTGACCGAACAGGGCCAGCTCGGGTACTTTCTGAGTGCCTTGGTAATATTGGAGATTTCGAATTTGAAGAGCGAGCAGGTCACCTGACGGTTATCCGGATAGATGAATGTCCACATCACTGGATAATCAATGGGAACGAGGTTGGAATCTGCAAGCTTTGCCGGAGAGAAAGAAACTTCAAGAAACTGATGAAAGAGACTGAATCTGTCGGACTCCGACGGAGAGCGGCGTCCCGTCCGTCTGGAAAGAAACAAACCTCGTCAGCCCGAAAAAACTAAGACGATACCACATAGAAAGGGGAACACACCGGAGCTACCCCAATAAAAGCACGGGCAGCCCATTTAACGATGTCATGATAAGCGAAAACCAACCTTCATGCTCCTCCTGCGGCGCATGCTGCAGCGGAGAGCAGCAGTGGGGCGTCATAGTTACCCCCGAACGATACGAAAAATGGATAGAAGAAGAACGGGATGATATCCTCAGTTATGTCGAACCATCAGTCAATGGTTTACACTATGCGATTATCTGGAAAAACCCGGAGACTGATGAATTTCTCCCCCATTGCCCGTTTCTTGAAATACATGACGAAGGCAAGTTCTGCAAAATTCAGGAAACAAAACCTGAAATCTGTAATCGGTTCTGGTGTGCCTGGTCGTTCGGTGAAGGTGAGAAAGGCGTCCCTTTTTACTCCGTAAATGGCTGGACAATCCAGGCACGAGAACGGGGATATTCATAGTGAGCACAGGATTAGGACATACATAACGGCGAAGAAGGTGGTTTGCATGGAGATAAAGAGTGAGAAGCGGTGTCCGTACAAACAAAAGATAAATAAGCAGTTGGAAGGCTGCATAGACGGTAATTGCCGTGATTGTTCTGTTCGCCATCATTACAGAGTACGGCAAAGTATTTTTCCGGATGACGGAGTTTTTAGAAGAGAAGTCAGGTCTCCGGTCTGGTGGAAAACCTCTTTTACGGTAAGGAGTCACCGTTGACAATATGGCAAACGAAACAGACAAAAAATAAGAGGGTATCGTAAACCCTCTTATTTTTTGTCTGTTTCGTTACGGGTATAATAGAGTGTGGAGTAACGATACTTGTTCAAATTCCTGAGACCAAAACCTACCATATCAGAGAAAGACATCGCTGCAGGGTTACGCTGGTTAACCCTTGACGGTATGGTATCCCAGGGGTTCAACAGCATCACAACCAGCGGCATCCTCGCTGCATACGCTCTGGCTTTAGGAGCTGACGTATCACAAATAGGTATCATGGCGGCTATCCCTTTTCTCATGCAGACCTTTCAGGCTCTAACCATATTACTTGTCGAGAAAATCCGAAAACGGAAGGTGATAGCGGTCATTTCCTTTACGGCTGCCCAGCTTGTCTGGATACCGGTAGCCCTCATCCCACTGATGACAGACACCCCCGGTAAAAGCGCGGTTGTGCTGCTGCTCGGGTTATTGATAGCTAACGGCCTTTTCAGGTCGGTGACGACATCGTCATGGAATAGCTGGATTCGCGACCTGGTACCGCAGAAAATGCTGGGGCGGTTCTTTTCACGAAGGATGGCCCTGGCAGCGATGGTCGGGGCGGTGTTCAGCCTTGGAGCCGCTTTTTTTGTCGATTACTGGCCGGGCGTAGCCGGCGCGGATAACACAATTCTGCCGTACACGGTCGTCCTCCTCTTCGGTATTTTGTTCCTGGGATTGTTAAGCCCGATATTCATGTCGCTGATGCCGGAGCCGATGATGCAGCCGCCGGAAAAAGATAGTGTATCGCTCAAGGAGCGGCTGATGCTGCCGTTGCGGGACAAAAACTTCAAAAAACTGGTTGTATTCCTGCTGTTATGGTGTTTTGCCCTGAACCTGGCAACTCCCTTTTTCACGGTCTACATGTTGACCCGGCTGGGATTGCCCCTCTCATGGACAATCGGGTTGAGTATTATCAGCCAGGTGTTCAACATCGCGTTTCTCCGGGTATGGGGAAAGGTAACCGACCGTTTCGGCAACAAGGTCGTGCTTTCGATGTGCGCCTCGCTCTACCTGCTGGTCATCTTCGGCTGGCTGTTTACCGGTATGCCGGACCGTTATGTCCTGACAATTCCGCTGCTGATACTCCTGCACATTTTCGCCGGGATTGCCATGGCGGGGGTCAATTTGTCAGTCGGTACAATCGGTATGAAACTGGCGCCGTCCGGAGAATCGGTTTCTTATCTGGCCAGCGCTTCGATGGCAACAAATATCGGTACGGGAATAGGTCCCCTTCTGGGAGGACTGGTAGCGGCATTCTTCGATACGCGGTCAATCTATATCAACTTTACCTGGATTGATGCGACCGGCTCGACCGGATTTCCAGTGCTGGTACTGAACGGAATCGATTTCCTCTACGTCATCGCGTTTGTCCTCGGCCTGGCTACGCTCGGCTTGCTGACAACATTCCGTGAAGAAGGCGAGGTGAACAGCGATATTGTTCTCAGTGCCCTCATCAATCCATCGCATGAGATAGCGCAATCGATGAGTTCGGTACCGGAAATGAGTTTTTTCAGTGATTTTCCGTTCAGTTACCTGAAGCGAATCAGGATACCCGGCCTGGACGTCGCCCTCGGAGTGACCGTCTATCAGATAGCCGAGATATCGAGACTAGCAGCGGTCGCTGCCCTGCGCGGCAGGAGGTTAACCCGACGATTGGGCAATTCCCTGATGAAAGACATCGCCGGGCTGACCGACTCGAAGGAAGACATGAAAAAACATGGCGTGGAGATATCCCGGCAGGCAGCCCGCGGGGCAATGCACGTTATCGAAGACCAGTCGGTCGATATTGAGCAGGTGGAGAGCGAAATCGTATCGAGTGTCATCAAAGCGGTTACCGGGGTCGGTGTTGACCCCGAAGATGCCGTTCTCGGCGTCAGCCAGGGAATTATCGAAGGCGCCTCCGAGACCCATTCCAACGTTGAGAGCGCTGCCCGTAAAGTGGTCGAATCAGCAGCACGGATATCGAAACAGACCAACATAAGCGAAGAATCAGCCGTCGCGAAGATAATCGAAGGGACGCTGCAGGCATCCGAGAGCCTCGATTCCGAAACGCTCGAAAAGGTCAAGCAGTCGTTACCGGTACAAGAAGAACCGGCGCCGATTATTCAATAAGCCCTTATGTTACAGGAAAGGTCGTTATCTCTTCTGCGATTTCTATTAGTAGGTTCCCGGTCTTCACCGTTATGTCAATATTTCTATTTTCATCTGATAACCTGTCTCATTCAGTGACAGCATTACGCAATCACCCTGCGATGGTACTTAACGCCAGAAGAATACCAAATAACAGGACAGTAATTTTTCTCAGCATTGCGATATAAACCCTCTTCTCTTCTGATACCATGGTATGTTATCAGTTGTATCAAAATCATAAAAAAGGCATTTACAGAATAAAATTTTCATTTATTTGTTATTTCATTTTTCCGGGTTCCGGTATATAATATAGAACAAACGTTTTTGAGGTATATGAATGAATATAAAGACAGCCGTCGTTCCCTATTCCTGTTTTGAAGATATCAGGCAGGACATTGCGCGGTTTTTACAACGTGATGATTTAAACGAATATCAGAAACTGATTATGGACAAATGGTATGTCCTTCAGCCAAAACTCGATTTCGAACCAAAGTCAGTCGTCTCCACGGCGGTTCCGTTCGATATCTGGAATGCCGTTTTTACCTGGAGAGGTACCCGTTACGTCAGCATTATCGATAAGGTCACAACTGTCGAATCGGTTCTGGAGTTCCTGTCTGAGAGCACCACTTATCATTTTTTCTACGATTACTTACTGCCCCAGAAACGAATTGCCGTGCGGAATGGCCTGGCAGACTACGGGAGAAACAATATCTGTTTCGTGAAAGGGTACGGCAGCCTGATGACCCTGTTTACTTTCATTTCGGACATGCCGGCACCGGAGCATTATACCTGGCGGGAAGTTACCATGATGCCCGAATGCAGCGATTGCGGCCTTTGCCAGAGTAACTGCCCGACCGGGGCAATTTTACCAAACCGGTTTCTCCTGGATAATACCAGGTGTCTTTCCGCTTTTAATGAATGGGGCTCCGACCCTTTTCCCGATTTCATCCCGAAGACAGCCCATCACCGGACGTTCAATTGCTCCCGTTGCCAGGATATCTGCCCTCAGAATGCGGGATTGTTTCAAAACGGAAAAAGGACTATCGATTTTTCCGAAAAGGAAACTGAACTGATTCTATCTGGTATAAAATATGAAGCATTGCCTGCTGAGTTGGCGGAGAAGCTCGAACTTTGCGATATGAAGGGGTATTATCTAAGCTTGCCGCGCAACCTGAAAGCCTGGTTTGAGAACCCGGAAAGCTGTTAATGCATTACAGGGAGTACAAAACCATCCTTTCGCCGAAAAACGGCATGAATATCTACCGTGGCTGCACGCACGGCTGCATTTACTGCGACAGCCGGAGTAAATGCTACCAGATGGAGCATGATTTCGAGGACATCGAAATCAAGACAAACGCCTCGGAGATACTGGAGCGGGAACTCCGGAAAAAGCGGAAAAAGAGCATGATTTCGACCGGGGCAATGACCGATTCCTACATGCCGCTCGAAAAAGAATTTCGTTACACGCGGCAATGCCTGGAGGTTATCGAAAAACACGGCTTCGGACTGGCAATCCAGACAAAATCGGACATGATTCTCCGCGACCTTGACCTGCTGACGAGCATCAACCGAAAAGCAAAGTGCGTCGTCCAGATAACCCTGACGACTTTCGATGAAGAGTTATGTAAAATCATTGAACCGCATGTCTGCACCACGAAAAAACGTTTCGAAGCACTGAAAACTTTACGGGAAAACGGTATCCCGACGGTGGTCTGGTTCTGTCCCCTGTTGCCGTTCATCAATGACACCGAGGAGAACCTGAGAGGTATTCTCGGATACTGCATCGAGGCCGGTGTCCGGGGTATTCTTAACTGGGGAATCGGTTTAACCCTTCGGGAAAGCGACAGGGAATACTTTTATTGTGCCCTCGACAGGCACTTCCCCGGATTGAAAGAATGCTATATCAGGAAATACGGTGACCGGTATGAGGTGACAAGCGATAACAACGACCGGTTAATGAAGATATTTTACGAAGAATGTGCAAAGCACGGCATCATCTGTGATAACGATGTAATCTTCGGATATTTACATGAGTTACCAGAGAAAATCTTTCAGCCTAATCTGTTATAATTACTCAATCAATCATGGAACGAAGAATTTTGGACGTAACAATCCGAAACGAACGACCCGAAGAACACAGGCAAGTCGAAGAGCTGACCCGCGAGGCGTTCTGGAACCTCTATGTACCGGGATGTGACGAGCACTTCCTGTTGCATACCATGCGTAATCATCCTGATTTCATTCCGGAACTCGACTTCGTAGCAGATGTCGACGGACTTCCGGTTGGTAACATCGCTTATGCTCGTTGCAGGATTATCGATGCTGCCGGAAAATCGAATAACGTCATCATGTTCGGACCCATCAGCGTCCTGCCGGAGTACCAGAAACAGGGTATCGGCAGCGCTCTCATCCGGCACTCGTTCGAAAAAGCCAGGTCGATGGGTTTCAGGGCAGTGATGATATATGGTGACCCGCGATACTACCATCGCTTCGGATTCCGCTGCGCCGAGAAGTGGGATATTACCACGGCAGAAGGAAAATTCTCGGTCGGACTGATGGGAGCGGAGCTTGTTCCCGGAGCCTTGAACGGCATATCCGGTCGGGTGATAGAAAGCGAAGTGTATACCATCGACCAGGATGCATTCCTAAAGTATGAAGCAACCTTCCCACCGAAAGAGAAATTCGTAACCGACTCACAACTCGAACACAAGCTCATGTTGAGCCTGGTTTACTAAAGAAAGCGCAGTCCTTCCTTCTGACTTTTCCATAGAAATCGCCGGTTATTTTCCGGGCAGATACTCCTTGCCGAGTCCGGACGTGAAATGAAAGACCGGTTTATCGAGCTTCAGCCAGCGGATAGGCCCATGCTCCACCTCGGCGGGAATAAAGGCGACAAAGCTCCTGTTCAACACGTTCTTTTTGCCGTCGACCCAGAACTCGATTTCTCCGCCAAGCTCCCAGGGGTCAGCCGGGTCAGAACCGACAAAGGCAACCGTTTCATCGAAAGCATGGCGGTGGGGTTTAATAGTACCTTCTTCGCCCTTACTGGCCGGCCATTCGCCGGGCCAGAACCAGGCTGTTTCCATGTAGAAAGCCCCTTTACGAATGGTATCATCCAGGGCAATCAGGCGGGTTCCCTCTTTTTCGGTGAAATAGGGATTCCAGGGAGCATTGACCATGTTGGTCTGTACCAGTTCCGTGACGAAATATTTTGCATCCCATTGAGCCATCGTTACTGCTCCTTTCCTGATGATTTCAACCCTTCATGTCCGCCGGGGTCGGCCTCAGCCAGCGAACCGGCGCCAATCATGATGGTTAGTTCCAGGTGCGGACGGGAGTATTTTTTCCAGGTCAGCGGCCCGTGTTTCACGCCTCGGG
>CAYXEG010000085.1:0-12980 GCA_964463875.1 uncultured Dehalococcoidales bacterium | reverse complement strand
CAGGTCTTCGAATTTCCGAACCGAGGTAGTATCGGTATTCCAGCCGGGCATTTCCTCGTAGACCGGTTTCACCCTGGCAAGCGTCGAGACGCTCGCCGGGAAATTATCGATTGTCTGGCCGTCAAGTTCATAGGCGGTACAAATCTTTATCGTCGGGAAGACGTCGAGATTATCGAGCTTGGTTATGACCAGTCCGGTAAAGCCGTTGATACGGTTCGTCATGCGGGCGGCGACGGCATCAAACCAGCCGCAATCGCGTGCCCGGCCGCTGACGGTACCATATTCGTGGCCGCGTTCGCGCATCAGTTCTCCGACTTCATCATCGAGCCGGGTCGGCATTGGGCCGGCCCCGACGCGGGTGATATAGGCTTTATAAACGCCGAGTACGGTGTCAAGTTTCGACGGTCCGATTCCGGCACCGATACAGGCACCCCCGGCGGAAGGCGAAGACGAAGTTGCGAAGGGGTAGGTGCCGAAATCCGGGTCGAGTAACGTTCCCTGGGCGCCTTCGAGGAGTACCCGTTTCCCCTGGCGAAGGGCGGTATCCAGTATTTCGGTTGTCTCGCAAATATACTTACCCAGCACCTTGCCGTATTCGCAGTACCGGTTAAAAATTTCGTCGAAGGAAAGGGGTTCGGCATGATACACGCCGGTGAGTATGGAATTCTTGTATTCGAGGATATCCTTCAGCCGTTCAGCGAAGGCATCTTTATCGAGCAGGTCGCCCATGCGTATGCCGAGGCGGGCAATCTTATCGGAGAAGGCCGGGCCGATTCCTTTCCGGGTGGTGCCGATAGCGCTCTTACCCCTGGCTTCTTCTTCGTAGCCTTCGATGACGAGATGCCAGGGCATGATAAGATTCGCCCGGTCGCTGATGAGCAGGTTATCGGTCGCTACTCCCCTCTGGTTGAGCGAAGCCATTTCTTCGAGGAGCACGGCCGGGTTGATAACCGTGCCGTTCCCGATGACACAGGTTGTCGCCGGATTGAAAATACCTGAGGGAACGAGTCGCAGGGCAAATTTCCCCACATTGTTAATTATGGTATGCCCGGCGTTATCGCCTCCGGAGAAGCGAACGACAAGGTCGGCTTTCTCCGCCAGCATATCAACGATTTTTCCTTTACCTTCATCTCCCCATTGTGCGCCAATAACCACGGTAACCGGCATTTTTCACCTCCGAGAGCTTATTTACCAGCTTGTTTCCAGGCATGCCAGAGCCGCTGTATGACCGTGAAAACGCTCAGAGCGGCGACGATGCCGAGAACTATCAATAGTGTATTTCCAAACGAACTGAAAAGCAGTCCGATGGCAAAAGCAACGACTCTTTCAGGCCGGGTAAAGATACCGACTTCGCAATCGATTCCGGCCGTTTCGGCCCTCGAGCGAATATAGCTGACCATCATCGAGCTTACCAGGGTGATGCCGGTAATCCACGTTCCCAGGATGGGTCCGTTCGTTGCGTACATTACCAGCAGAGCCAGCAGAATCGACGCTTCTGAAAGGCGGTCAAGGGTTGAATCGAGAATCCCACCGAATTTCGTCACCCGGTTGGTCAATCTTGCCAGAGAGCCGTCCAGCAAATCGGCGAACCCGGCTGCCAGCACCACAAATCCGGCGGCGAAGAGGTGCCCTGTCACAATCAATGCGGCGGCTACCAGGGTGACGAGGAAGCCGGCAATAGTTACCATATTAGGGGTAACGGAAGTTTTCGCGAGAGGCTTAATCAGGAGTGGAATAAAGTAAGAACCCAGGTTCCGGCGAAATCCGTTCAATCCGCCTGTTTCTTTCCGGCTGGTTTTTGTCTGATTACCCACGCACTTTTATCCTGTTCATTCTTATTCGGAGAGGCATACACCCTTTTGTATGAGGGGCTAGAGAGTTTTCCGGTATTCCATGAAGATTTTTTCGTAGTAGTCCGAAACTCTCCGGGCGATTTTTTCCCAACTATAGGTTTCGGCGGTTACCCGGGCATTGGCCGCAAGGGTGTTTCTCAGGTTTTCATCGCGCAGCAGTTGCAGGAGGGCATCCGCGAGATAGTTCGAGTCTTTCGGAGGGAAGAGCAGGCCGTCTTTGCCGTGGGTAACCACGCTGTTGTAGCCATCGATATTGCTGGCGACAACCGGTTTACCGGCAGCCATGCCTTCGAGGAGGACGATACCGAAGCTTTCCCTCGAGGTAGCGGGGGAACAGTAAATATCAGCCGTCCGGAAATAGCGGGCTTTATCTTCTTCGGCGACGTAGCCGGTAAAGACAATCTCGTCTTCAGTGAACCGGCGGTCGCTGACCCATTGTTCGTATATCCGGCGCAGGGCGGTTCCCGGGCCGGCCATAATCAACCGGGTATCCGGTATTGCCTTATGAACGGCTTCGAAGGCCCGCATCAGGTAAATGCCGCCTTTGCGGCGTTCCAGCCGGCCGAAGAACAGGATGTTCTTCTTCCCGTCGGAGAACCGTTCAAGCGGCTTGACGTCATCGGAGTACTTCTCGATATCGATGCCGTTGGGTATGACCGTGTACTCGCCGGGAACGTATTTCCGGGCGTACCGCATGGCCATGTTGGAGACAGCGATGTGGCCGTGGAGTTTACGCCGCCGCCGCTTTATCATCCAGGTGCTGATGGGTTTTCCCCAGTCATAGCCGGGTCTGCCGTCCCAGGCATGGAAGGTGCCGATATTTACCGAATTCGAAAAACGCAGGACGGCGCTGCAGAGCATCGGCATGAACGGCTCGTGAAGATGGACGATATCGAATTTTTCCCGCTCCAGCACTTCCTTGATGGTTGGGGCGAGGTGAAACGAGGTACTAATCCGTATAACCGAACCGCTGCTGGGAATCGCCCGGGGTTTACCGATAGGGATAAACCGGTCGCCGAAGAGCTTGATTTCTCTCGACGCAGGGGCAATCACTTTTACCTCATGCCCCATCCGGGTAAGGTATATCTCCAGTGACGAAATGTGACTGGTGACTCCACCAGGGAACGCAAAGTCATACGGAGAAACTAACGCTATCTTCATGACCGCTTAAACCATCGAGCCTGTTATGACTTCACTTTATCGGTTTTTTCCGGAGCGGCGGGTTTGCTGTCCGCCCGGTTTTCAGCGATAAACTTTTCGACAAGCTGGTGAGCTTCCGGGTCCGTATACTGAACCGGCGGTGATTTCATGAAATAGGACGACGGCCCGATGAGCGCTCCCTTGAGTCCCCGGTCGAGCGCCAGTTTACAACAACGCAGGGCATCGATAACGACGCCGGCCGAGTTCGGGCTGTCCCAGACCTCGAGTTTCATATCGAGAATCAGGGGGACATCGCCGAAGGTTCTGCCTTCCATCTTGATGTGGCAGTATTTCCGGTCTTTCAGCCAGGGGACGTAATCGCTGGGACCGACGTGGATATCATCCGGGTTCATTTCATAATCGAGCTGGGAGGTGACGGAATTCGTCTTGGAGATTTTCTTTGATTCGAGCCGTTCGCGCTCCAGCATGTTGTAGAAATCGGTATTGCCGCCGAAATTGAGCTGGTAGGTATGTTCGAGCTTGACGCCGCGGTCCATGAAAAGGCGGGCAAGCATGCGGTGGGTAATGGTAGCACCGACCTGTGACTTGATGTCATCGCCGATAATAGGCAGGCCTCTGTCTTCGAAGCGTTTCACCCAGTATTTGTCTTTTTCGCAGGCAATAAAGACCGGGATACAGTTAACGACCCCGCAACCGGCCTGAAGAACCTGCTCCATGTACCACCTGGTAGCTTCTTCGCTGCCGACCGGGAGGTAGTTGATAACGACATCGACTTTTCTTTCCTTTAAGATACCGACGATATCGGCGGTGGCGCCGGGGGCTTTCTGAATTATCTTCGAAAGGTATTTCCCGAGTCCGTCATGGAGCATACCCCGTTCGACTTTAACGCCGGTTGTCGGGACTTTACAGAATTCGTAGGTATTGTTCGGGGCGGTATAGATAGCTTCGGCAAGGTCTTTGCCGACTTTATTTTTATCGATATCGAAGGCAGCCACGAAATTGATATCCCGAATGTGGTAGCCGCCAAGATTGACGTGCATAAGTCCGGGTACTGATTCATCATCTTTTTTATCTTTATAGTAGTGAACACCCTGAACGAGAGATGAGGCGCAGTTTCCGACTCCGATAATCGCTACATTAATTTTACCCAATGGTTAGTCCTCCCTTTTCGTATCGCACATATGATGTGTTTCCGTATTTTTGGTTTTCAGTTCTTATTACCCTGCCGGGATTCGGCAGCCACAAAGATTATACTACTATTCGGCGATTATGTCCTGCTCTTTTTCAATAATTCCGGATTTTTGAACATACGGTACCAGTCACATGCCGGTGCCCGGTTTTGAAACGCCAACGTATTGTACCACAGTTACGCAATGATTTCATGAATAGAGCGGTTTTTTTCTGAATTTTGTAAATGTTTTCCACTGCGATACAATGGCGGTAACGCAGCATTGGATACTACCGTTGTGATTGTAATTACAAGTCCAGTTTCCCCTGCCGTACAGAAGACGGGATGGTTTTGGGACTACCGGTCAATACTGCTGAAAATTCTTCGCAATCAGCCGGTTCAGGCCAGACGAGGGCGCCTTTGCTCAGCAGGCCTTTCAACCCTTTGTCACTATCATCATGAGGCCTGACAAAGACCGGGACAAAACGGTATTTCTCAAGCTGTTCGACGGCCCCGGCCCAGGTACCGCCTTTCTGATAATCGGAACTGACGACGAGGGCTGCTTCCGAGAGAGCGTATATGTATTTGTTTCTCTGCATGGCGTTGCCGACATTGAAGCCGGCCGAGGGGTCGTAAGGTGAAATCAGGAGGAGCTGATTGTTCATCAGGTATTCCCGCAGGTCGCGGGAGACGACGGCCCGGTTGAGGCTGTCGGCAATGATACCAATGACTTTTCCCCCCCGCTGCAAGGCTCCGGCCATTGCTGCCTGGTCGATTCCCCGGGCGCCGCCGGATACCACCGTATACCCGGCCTCAGCCGCCAGGCCGGCGACATTTCTCGTGTATTCAACCAGTCGTTCATCGACATTTCTCGAACCGACAACAGCCAGTCCGCCCGATTCGATGAAGGAAGAATCGCCGCATCCGTACAACAACGGCGGAGCAGCATTGTTCAACCGTACTTTTAATCGTTCCGGATATTCCGGGTCGCTGCGGCTTATCACCCATATCGACCTTGCCTGCCAGGCATCGACCGCCTGAGTCAGGAGAAAACCGCGTTCGAGGAGGCTTTTTATCCGGGTAATATCGAAAGCTTTGTCGAACTGCCGGAGGATTTCCCCCGATTCATTACCCAGTAAATCGGCCGGCTCCCTGCCCTGTTCGGCCAGAAGCGTTATAAGCCGGTTATATTCGGAAAGAGGCAGCGTATCGGACGCGGGGGTGCGACTGCCCGTTATCAGGGGCGCCGTTAAAAGAAGCGTTGCCTGAGTATTCGAAGATACCGTGTTACTCATTACTTGTTTCCTGTATAAGCCAGCGCCAGCGGGAACACGTCTCCGGCGCCACTTAATCTTAGCAAATATGCTGCAACAGTCATAGTCCAGCGGGAATCGACCATGTCATCGACGAGTAACACCGGTTCGCTGAGAATCGATTCCGGTTCAATGCGAAATACCCCGTCGACATTGCGTGCCTGCTGCTGGCTGTTCGCCATAGTTTTCTGTCCGGGACGGTCGCTTATCTTTTCGAGAGCTTGCCGGAATGGTAAACCCAGGGCTTTCGCCAGTCGCCGGGCGAAATCCGGGACGAGTTCAGGATGGCGCAAGGAAGGAATGCAGGTAACCCAGGCCGGTTTCGGTTGGGGATTCCATTCTTTCATCAACGAAACGCACCCCTCCACGAGTCCGTCGCCGTAACGCCCGTCAGTGTATTTTCCCTGCCGGACCATCGTTCCCCAGCCTGAATCTCCCCAGGTACACAATATCTTTCCTTCCCGTGCCTGATACCCGGTCGGGATTTTTCCTTTGACGTTTAAAACCGGCAGACCGTACGCCGGCCAATTGATGCGCGGTTCGAAGGGGAGGCTGGTCCGTTTCAGAAAGGCTGCCGCTTCGAGAACCAGAGACGGGTCAGGGGTAACCGGCATCGGAGGAACATCAGGCGTTCGAATCGGCCCGGTTTCGCCGTCCAGGGCTTTTATCAGGTATTCCATATGACCTTTTTCGAGTTTGCTGTATTCCTTCATCTGCTGTTTTTCAGACCGGCGCAGTTCCGTCAACCGTTCTATCCTGTTCCAGAAATCTTCACCGAGAGGCGATACGGTGAGCTGCCACTTCGAATCCTGTTTCACGACAGGCGAAGGCGATTCCAGCGAGAGCAGTTCGAGGGTTTTATCCAGCCTGCCCTGGCTGATATTGAGCTTTCGCAACAGATGATGAATGGAGAGGCCGTCCGGTTCCTCCTCCAAAGCTCTGAGTACCATCCCGACCTCCTGCCGGGTGGGAAAGGCGCTTTCAATGAAAAAGTCATTAATCTCATCTTCTTCCTGCCCGATCAAGAGGATACCATACGCGGCATCGATGGCCCGCCCGGCCCGGCCGACCTGCTGGTAGTAAGCAATTACCGACCCGGGCGTCTGGTAGTGAATGACAAATCCGATATCCGGTTTATCGAATCCCATGCCGAGGGCAGTGGTTGCGACGAGCGCTTTCAGCCTGTTTTCTATCAGGGCTTTTTCCAGTTCCTCCCGGTTCTCCTGTTCGCTGTCGTACCAGTCAACCCTGAAGCCCTTCGATTTCAGCCAGTCCGCCACCCGCCGGGTATCGCGTTTTGTCAGGGTATAGATAATCCCGCTGCCGGGGAGTTTATCGAGGCAGGAAGCCAGCCATGCCAGGCGGTCCGTCGGCTGTGGCAGGCTGATGGTTTGAAGATAGAGAGAGGGTCGGTTCAGGTCTCCCCGAAGCGTCGTAATATCCGGACCGAGCACCGTTTCCAGGTCGGCTGTTACCCGGTTATTGGCGGTAGCGGTCGTCGCCAGGAGCCGGATATTTCCAGGCAGATTTCTGATAATGCGGTCAATCAACCGGTAGTGCGGACGGAAATCATGCCCCCAGTCCGATATACAGTGCGCTTCATCGACAATCAGCAAGGAAACCTTCGGGGCGATGACGGAGAGGACATTATTCAGAAAATGCTCGTTCTCCAGGCGTTCCGGGGAAACAAGCAGGCTATCGGTTTCATCTCCCTTTATTGCTTCTTCTACTTCTTCCCAGCTTTCCCGGTTATCGGAGGTAATCCTGACCGCCCGGACTCCCATGCGTTCCGCCTGGTAAATCTGGTTGCGCATCAATGAGAGAAGCGGGGAAATGAGCAAAGCCGGGCCACCGCCGGATTCCCGCAGCAGTTTCGCGGCAATGAAGTAAACGTTACTTTTACCCCAGCCTGTCTTCTGAATGAGGAGCAGGCGGCTGCGATTCTCAATCAGGTGTTCAATCGCCTGTTCCTGGTTTTCTCTGAATTCCGCTTCGGTTATCCCCGTGCCGATGCGTAACAGTTCTTTTGCCCGAACTGCGTTATAGTGCATAGCGATACTCTCCCGAATATGGCTATTATACATTAATGAATGATAAAGAAATAGAGGCGGTCAACCCGGAATTTACCGAAAAGAGAGAGTTCTCCGGTTAAATAAACACCTTAACCGGAGTATACAGGTCTGCTTCGGGGTCAAAGCGGTAAATGCCGATGAACGCGCCATCCGGCGCGTAGACACGGAACCGGTTGTCAGTCGCATCAGCCGCAAGGGCTTTATCATCAGTATTATTCGAAGTTTCGACACTATCGCCGGTAAAGTAATGCCCGTTCTTCAATCCGGCGACAATATCGTCTTCGACGGTGACTGCTTTCAGGTGCTGTAAAACCGTGTCCGGAGGAAAGAGATATTCCTGCCAGTTACCGTCCTGCACCGCATGTTCAAGCTCCGGTATCGTTACTGCTTCCTCAATCCGGAACGGTCCGTACTTCGTCCTGACCAGGCTTTTCATGCAGGCGCCGCAGCCGATTACCTGTCCGAGGTCGTGGGCGAGAGAGCGGATATAGGTGCCTTTACTGCATTCGATATCGAGGGTAATGACCGGGTGGCACCAGTCGATTATGTCAATCGAGTAGACAGTGACCGTCCGGCTTTCGACTTCCGGTTCCTGCCCTGCCCTGGCCAGTTTATACAAGGGCTGGCCGTCCAGCTTGATGGCGCTGTAGAGCGGGGGTTTCTGCCGGATTTCTCCCCGGAACCGAACGAGGGCGGCTTCGATGTGGTCAAGGGTGATTCCCGAGGGGTCGGTTTCGGAGAGTATACATCCCTCGATATCGAAGGTATCGGTCGTTTTTCCGAATTCAACCTCAGCCCGGTAGGCCTTGGAGTATTCCATGAGGTATTCGGTTACCCGGGTGGCGCGCCCTAGGCAGACCGGTAGTACGCCTGATGCAGCCGGGTCGAGGGTTCCGGCGTGCCCGGCTTTTTCCGCCCCGGTAAGGCGCTTCACGCGGTTAACGATACGAAAGGAAGTCGGTCCTTCCTGTTTGCAGATATTGAGTATACCGTCCATTATCGACGCATGCGCAGGGCCATCAGCTTTCGCGGCTGACTTCGTCAATCAGCCTGAGAAGGCGGTCGCCGCGTTCGATTGAATCATCCCACTGGAAGACGAGTTCGGGGGTATACCGCATTTTCATGCTTTTAGCGAGTTTTGCGCGGAAGAAACCGGAAGCGGAGGCGAGGGCTTTGAGCACCTCGGCTCTGTCCAGTTCTTCTCCTAAACCACTGACCCAGACCTTCGAATACTTGAGATCGGGCGTGGTGCTGACCTCGGTAATGGCGATAAAATTACTCAGCCTCGGGTCTTTAACCTCACGCTGAAGCAGTTCGCTGATTTCCTGGCGAATCATACTGTTGATGCGTTCGATGCGATGTGCCACGGCCTGTTCCTTTACTTGACCTCTTCGATTCGGTAGAACTCGAGGATATCCCCGACCTCGAAGCTGTTGAAGTCCTTGAGTGTAATACCGCATTCGTAACCGGAGGCGACTTCACGGACATCATCCTTGAACCGCTTGAGGCCGGCAACAGTGGTATCGGTAATAATCTGGCTGCCGCGTTTCACCCGGACAGAATCACTCCGGCTCAGTTTACCATCGACAACGTAGCTTCCGGCAATCTGGTCTTTCTTGCCGCTCGTGAAAATAGTCCGGACTTCGGCATGTCCACCGACGACTTCGACCTTTTCCGGTTCAAGCATACCCTTGAGGGCTTTACTGACATCTTCCTGGAGGTTATAGATGATGTCATAGTAACGGATGTTGATTTTTTCGATATCAGCCAGGCGCTGCACTCCGAGTTCGGCGGAGGTATTGAAGCCGATGATGATACCGCGGGAGGCGCTGGCCAGCATGACATCGCTTTCGGTGATGTTGCCACTGCCGCTGTGGATAACCCGGACTTTCACCTCATCGGTGCCAAGCTGTTCGAGCGATTTCTTAATCGGTTCGATACTGCCCTGGACGTCCGTTTTAAGGACGATTGCCAGTTCCTTGATATGTCCGGCGCTAATCTGTTCGTAAAGGCTGCTGAGGGTGACCGACTGGGCGGCGGCAGCCGTTTCCCGGCGAGCCGCTTCTTCCAGTTTAGAGACTATTTCTTTGGCCTGTTTTTCCGTGGCGACCGTGGTAAAGGTATCGCCTGCCTGGGGGACGGCATTAAGTCCCAGAATCTTGACGGGTACGGCCGGGCCGGCTTTTTTGACCGGTTTACCAAGGTCGTTGAACATGGCTTTAACCTTGCAGTAGTTATTGCCGACGACAATAATATCGCCAATCTTCAGGGTGCCGTCATGCACAAGGACGGTAGCGGTGGCGCCCCTCATTTTATCGAGTTCAGCCTCGATAACGACTCCGACGCCGGGCTTGGAGGCATCGGCTTTCAGTTCTTCCATTTCCGCGACAATCAGGAGGTTTTCCAGGAGTTCCTGGATACCGGTCCCTGCCTTGGCGGAAACAGGAACGGCAATAACATCGCCGCCCCAGTCCTCGATGACGAGGCCGGCTTCGGCGAGTTGCTGTTTCACGTAATCCGGATTGGCTTCCGGTTTATCCATCTTGTTAATGGCGACGACAATCGGGATGCCGGCCGCTCTGGCGTGGTCGATAGCCTCAAGGGTTTGAGGCATGACGCCGTCATCAGCGGCAACGACGAGGATTGTCATATCGGTAACCTGGGCGCCGCGGGCGCGCATGGCGGTAAAGGCGGCGTGGCCGGGGGTATCGAGGAAGGTTATTTTCTGTCCGTCGAGGTCGACCTGGTAGGCGCCGATATGCTGGGTGATGCCGCCGGCTTCCGAATCGACAACATTGGTCTTGCGAATGGCATCGAGAAGGCGGGTCTTGCCGTGGTCGACATGTCCCATGACGGCAACGACCGGCGGGCGTGTTTTCAGGCCGGTCTGGTTCGAACCCTGGCGGGTCTGCTGTTTTTTAATCTCGCTGATAACGCTGGCGGATTTCTTTCTGCCCTGTGGTTTCAGAACGGTCTGGACGCCGAAAGTAGCGGCGATAGCCGCGGCGGTTTCATAGTTGATGGCCTGATTGATGTTGGCCATGATACCGCTTCTCATCAATTGCTTGATGACATCGATAGCACTGACATCAATCAGTTCGGCGAGTTGCTTGACGCTCATGGTATCCGGTATAACAACTCTGGGAATTTTCGGCGAAGAGGCTGCATTCCCCTTCCCTGCCGTTTTCGATACCTTTTCCTGCTTATTGACTTCTGTCAAGTGCTCTTCTCCTTCGAGCATTCAGACTCAGATTAATTGTAACATATCATCCGCTCTGCTACTCTACTTATTTTCTTCGCTGTTCCGGAGGAAGGTTTTTATCCAGTCCAGCAATTCGTTTTTGCTTTCCCGGCTGATTTCAGATTTCAGGGCATGTTCCAGCCGGTTGCCCTTCAGTCCTTCCTCCCAGCAGGCCAGGTTGCGGCACAAATAAGCGCCGCGTCCCGGCATTTTTCCCCTGATATCAGCTTCCGCCCTGCCCTCGCCTGTCGAGACTATCCTGACAATGTCCCGCTTGTTGAAAACGTTCCGGCAGGCAATACAGGTTCTCTGCGGTGCGGACCCGGGGGTTTCCTTATTAGAAATCGCCTTCGTCTTCATACGTGGTAACGTCTACGGTACGGGTCGCTTTCTTTGCCTTCGACTTCGCGTCATCTTTCTCCCGGTTTTCCTGGCCGCTCTTCTTTTTCTTTTTCTTGGTGTTCCGCGGACCTGACCTGGAGGGTACCCCGAGGATATCCTCGGCAAATCTGAGTGTAGATTTACTGGACGAAAGCGGCTCGAAGACAATAGGGGTTCCGATGATATCGGAATCGAGCGCGGGCAGGACTTCTCCCTCTTCTTCTTCCTCTTCGGTAAGTTCCTCTGCTTCGAGTTCTTTCAACAGTTCGGCTTCTTCGTCAGTCAGCGCCGGTTCGAGAACCTCCGGGACTGCGGCAACAACGGCTTCTACCGGGACTACCTCTTCGGGAACTGCCGCAGCCGCTTCGGCAGCGGCGGCCATTTCCTGTTCCTGGGCTAAAGCCCGTTCGGCTTCGGCTTCCGAGATGCTCTTGATATCAATTCTCCAGCCGGTCAGCTTAGCGGCAAGACGAACGTTCTGGCCTTCCTTGCCGATTGCCAGGGAGAGTTGCCGGTCGGGGACGATGACGTTGGCGACACCGTCCTTTTCGTTGAGGGAGACGCTGGTAATCTGAGCCGGGCTGAGGGCATTGGCGATAAAGTTCGCCGGGCTTTTATCATACATAACGACGTCGATTTTCTCGCCGTTCAGTTCGTTAACAATATTCTGTATTCTGATACCGCGAAGGCCGACGCAGCACCCGACCGGGTCGATGCCCTCCTGGTTGGCGGAGACGGCGATTTTACTGCGAAAACCGGCTTCACGGGCGACCGACTGAATGACCACGGTACCGTTATAAATTTCAGGAATTTCCATCTCGAAAAGCCGGCGAAGCAAATCCGGGTGCGAACGGGAAAGGATAACCCGCGGGCCTTTATTAGTGCGAACGACTTCCAGAATGCAGACCTTGATTCGCTGGCCTATCCGGTACCGTTCTCCGGGAACCTGTTCGGCGGAGGGTAACACGGCCTCGGTCCTGCCGAGGTCAACCAGTATCTGGCGCGACTCGACACGCTGGACCAGGCCGTTGACGATTTCACCTTCCCGGTCGGCGTATTCCTCGAATATTGCGGTGTGTTCGGCCTCGTGAAGTCGCTGAAGAATAACCTGCTTGGCTGTCTGGGCGGCGATACGTCCGGCGTTGCTGGGAGTGGATTCAACCATGACGGTTTCCCCCAGTTCAACGTCGGCCTTGATTTTTTTCGCTTCCACCAGGGATACCTCGGTAATCGGGTCGGCCGGTTTTTCGACGACGGTTTTTCCCGCCCAGACCTGAACTTTGCCACTCGATGGATTAATCTTAACGGAAATCTCCTGGTTCGGAGCAAAATTGTCTTTTCTATACGCTGAAACCAGTGCTGCCTCGACCGTTGAAAGGACTACTTCCGCAGGCAGGTTTTTCTCAGCCGAGAGTTGAGTTATCGCGAGCAAAAAATCGCTCTTCATCTCGGTTCAGGACCTCCAAATTTACTTTAGTTGCTTCTAATAATGAAAAAAGTGGGGACTAGACCCACTTATCGTCATGTAGAGTATACCACCGGATTCATAAAAATGCAAGATGTGATACTTATATACCAGTCACAGGT
This sequence comes from uncultured Dehalococcoidales bacterium, assembly GCA_964463875.1. Lineage (GTDB taxonomy): Bacteria > Chloroflexota > Dehalococcoidia > Dehalococcoidales > UBA2162 > MGML01. The sequence goes on along the minus strand of CAYXEG010000085.1, from coordinate 204 downwards.
GAATTACAAATACACATCATCGATAAAAGTTTCTTTTATCATTCGAAGGATATCACTTATGAGTGAGGCGGGGAAGCATGCGGGGGCGAATATGGTAATGTATTTTTCATTAAGCTATAATGAAACGTATCGAAGCCGTCAGGTGTGAGCTATGAAAACAGATACATTGAAAGAATCGATTATCCGGGATATTGACTCCCGCAG
>CAYXEG010000084.1:0-13069 GCA_964463875.1 uncultured Dehalococcoidales bacterium | reverse complement strand
TTCCAATGCCACTATAACAACAGGACGAAAAATTGTCAATAGTACTTCAGGGCAATTTTAGTGCTGTATATGATGCCAGGGGAGGACGACATTATCTGGTTTTCTCCTCAGATAATCGTTCTCGGAGAGATTTTTTTCGGTAAGGGCTTTCTGCCAGCCGGAGAGCGAGATATCTTCGATATCGGCAAGCAACTCCGCCAGTTTTTCATCGCCCTGAGACAGAACACCCTGGACCCGGCTCCATCCGGGGCTGTCCGCTTTGACGCTTATTCCGAATGGTGTGAGTTGCTTCTTAATCAGGGCAATCCGCCGGTTCAGTACCGCAAGTTCTTCCATGGCCTCCCGTTCGAATTCCGTACCGGGCTTGGGAACGAAAGGAGCGACGCTGAGGGTTATCCGGCAACCCGGCCGAACGCTTTCCAGCATTTCCCGGCATTTCAGGGCGAGGTTCCCGATTTCGCTCGCGTCCTCATCGGTTTCGGTCGGTAAGCCGACTATGAAATACAGCTTGAGCTGGTTGATGCCATACGAAGCGACTTTGCTCATGGCGTTGACGATATCATCTTCGTTAATGCCTTTCCTGATGAGGTTGCGAAGCCGCTGCGAGCCGGCTTCGGGGGCGAGAGCGAGCGTCTTCGCTTTCGCTTCGGAGAGCTCATCGAGAGCTGCTTCAGGGAGGGGTTTGATACGCAGAGAACTGACCGAAATTTCGGCGCCAATCCGCCGGAGGTTTTCGAGGATTTCCTCGAATCGGGGGTGACCGGAAACATCCGGCCCGACCAGCCCGATTCGTTTCCGGTATTTCAGTCCTTCTTCTGCCTGTCTGACGATGCTCTCGACCGAGCGGTACCGTACCGGGCCGAACAGGTTACTGACCATACAGAAGCGGCACCGGTGACTGCACCCCCGTTCGGCTTCTATCATGTACAGGTTACCCAGTTCGGTATCTTCGGTCAGAATCGCGGAGTGGGATTCGAAGTCGTCTAGATTTTTCAGGTACCGGCGGACGACCGGCGCACCGGAAAATACCTGCGGGACATAAATCCCGGAAATCGCTGAAAGTTCTTGAAGGAAATCCTGCCGGTTTTCCCCGACGCCTTTTTCGAAAACGGGAATCATCTCCGGCAGGAGTGCTTCCGCCTCGCCGATGCAGAGGCAGTCGAAAAACGGCGCCAGGGGCATCGGGTTCCCCATGATGCAGGGGCCGCCGGCGATTATCAGGGGATGGCGCTCGTCCCGTTCCACAGCATAGAGCGGAATCCCGGCCGATTTCAGCAGGCGGGGAATGTTGAAATAGTCGGGCTCGTAGCTGACGGAAAACGCTACTACCGGGAAATCGGTCAGGGGGCGCTCGGACTCGATGCTCATCGGGAAAACGATTTTTTTCTTTTTGTCCTCTTCGCAGAAAAATCGTTCGCAGGCAATATTGTCGTAGCTGTTCAACAGCGAATAGATGGTGTGGATACCGAGGTTCGACATGCCGACGTAGTAGGAGTTCGGGTAGACGAGTGCTACCGGCAGGCGGCCTCCCCAGTCCTTGATAATGGTTCCTGTCTCGCGGGAAAGGCGGTACCTCGAATCCTTCGGGATGTTACGATTCATCGGTCATTATCAAATCCGGCTATTTCTTGAAAAATTTGACTCTTCGTTTCGGGTCTTTACCGGAACTGCTGGAGAAAATTTCGCTTCGCTCGGCTATCAAGTGTTGAAGACGGCGGATGTATGCCCCCTGGGGACTGAGTTCGACGTCTTCTTCTTCACCGCTTTTGACGATATTTACCGCTTCATGGGCTTCCCGGAGGGCGTCGGTTAACGAATCCGTTTTTTCCCTGACATCATTGTTCCGGCTCGACGGTGAGACAGTCAAGAGGAACTGCCGAATCTGCCCCGGGGTATTACTCCGGAGAACGTAGATGGGCAGGTTGGTTATTTCCGCGTCCTTCACCTTCTGGGGCTTTCGCCGGTAGTATCGCTTGGAGGTGACGAAGAGGTCGGCATTTTTAATGTTTTCTACAATCTCGACATTTGCCGTCAGTTCTTTAGCGGTCTGCTCGAACTTGCTGCGGTTGACGCCGAACAGGTAGAGGCGGTGCAGTTTTCCTTCTCGGGCCTGAGGTTTGACTTCGATAGCCCTGGTTTTCGGTTCGACGGCCGGCGCTGTTTTCTCGATAACAATTTCCCCGGCTTCGTTCAGCGAACGAATCTCAACCGGGGGTGCCTGTCCCCGCAGGGTGGCGTCGACGGCTTCGGCGACATCCGGGTGGACGGCTACCCGGTCCCGTTCCTGGATTTCGACGACGATATCGAAGGTCGGCGGGGATGTTCTCTCGAGGATGGATTTCTGGGTGCCGCGCCGCTTGGCTTCCTCGTCGCCAAGGGTGACGCTCTGGATGCCGCCGATAAGGTCGGACAGAGTCGGATTGAGTATCAGGTTTTCGAGGGTGTTCCCATGAGCCGTGCCGACAAGCTGGACGCCGCGTTCGGCGATGGTTCGGGCGGCGAGAGCTTCGAGTTCTGTGCCCATTTCATCGATAACGATGACTTCCGGCATGTGGTTCTCGACCGCTTCTATCATAACGGCGTGCTGGTTGACCGGCGAGGTAACCTGCATCCGGCGGGCGTGGCCGATGGCCGGGTGCGGGATATCGCCGTCGCCGGCGATTTCGTTCGAGGTATCGACGATTATCACCCGTTTCTTCAGTTCATCGGCAAGTACCCGGGCCATCTCCCTCAGCATGGTGGTTTTCCCAACGCCCGGGCGTCCCAGCAACATGATGCTTTTCCCCGAAGAAACGAGGTCTTCGATGACTTTTATCGTACCGGTAACTGCCCGGCCGACCCGGCAGGTCAGTCCGACAATACGCCCCTGGCGGTTCCGGATGGCGGAGATGCGGTGCAGGGTTCGCTCGATGCCTGCCCGGTTGTCCTCACCGAACTTCCCGACCCGTGAAGAGACGAATTCGATATCTTCCTCGCTGACCTCGGTCGTTCCGAGCAGAATTTCTCTTTCGGGAAATCTCGCTTCAGCCGGGCGGCCGAGGTCGAGAATCACCTCTATAAGATCGTGAATATCTTCCTGTTCCAGTAAATTCGCTTTTATATGCGGCGGAAATATTCCCAGCAGTGCATCGAGATCGTCAGTTATTACCTGTTGCACATCTACCTCCCATGACTGCCTGATGTATCAGTCTTATCCTCAGCCTGATTTGACCGGTCACGCAGTACCCTTCTCAGTATTTTTCCCACCTGAGTTTTCGGTATTTCATCGATAAACTCGACGAGCCGAACCCGCTTGTATGGAGAGAGGCGCTCTTTGCAGAATTCGATGAGTTCTTCTTTGCCCGTAGAACAGCCGGGTTTCAACACGACATAAGCTTTCGGAAGTTCGCCGGTAATGTCATCCGGCTCTCCGACAACCGCGCACTCCTTAACGGCCGGATGCTCGTACAAAGCAGCCTCGACCTCCGCCGGAGCTATCGTATATCCTTTGTATTTGATGATTTCCTTTTTTCTATCGACAATGTAAAAATACCCTTCTTCATCCATCTTTGCAAGGTCTCCGGTGTATAACCAGCCTTCCCTGAGGGTAATTTCATTTTCTTCAGGGCGGTTGAGATAACCTTTCATGACCTGGGGGCCTCGAATTATCAACTCGCCGATTTCTCCGGGCGGCAGTTCTTTCGTGCCTGTTTCCTGGTCTACGATTCTCGAATCGGTGTCCGATATCGGTATGCCGATGGTGCCCGGTTTAATCCTGTCCGGCGGCGATGTATGTGTTTCCGGAGACGCCTCGCTGAGTCCGTAGGCAAGAATCATTTTTACACCGGTTTTTTCTTCCCACTGGTCCCGGATTTCCGGCGGAACGGGCATCGCCCCGGCCTTGACGTAGCGGAGACTCGAAATGTCATGTTTTTCGATTTCCGGGCTGTTTATCAGCATGGTAAAGAGAGAGGCCGCCCCGTGGATAACGGTAATTTTTTCTTTTTCTATTGTTTTCAGCAGCGTTTCGGCATCGTACCGGGGTATGACGACCACTTTCGTTGCCGCGTATACCGGGGAATTCACGCAGGTACAGGCTCCCCAGCTATGATAAAAAGGCAGCAACCCGGCAATGACATCGTCTTCCGTCCATCCCAGGTAACTGGCGTTCTGTATGGCATTCGCTACCAGGTTATAGTGGCTGAGCATGGCGCCTTTCGGGAACCCGGTAGTGCCGCCGGTATATTCGATTGCCGCGACATCTTCTTTCGGGTTTATCGGTATGCCCGGGCTTTCGGCGGGGTAGGTATCGAGAATGATTTGTAATGAAAGAGCCCCCGAACTAATCGGTTTATCGGTCGTAATTATGGTCTGGAACCTGGCTTCCTGCCTGATTGTCCCGATAACTTCGGCGGTATCCCTGTTGCAAATAATAACCTTTGCAGCTGAATCGATAATCTGGTGTTTTATCTCATCCTTTTTATACAAAGGGTTCGCCGGTGTTACCGTACCCCCTGCTTTCAGGATACCGTAGTATCCGATAACGTAATCGATACTGTTCGGAAGAAAGACAACCCCCGTATCGCCGGGAGTAAAACCGGATTCCGAGAGAGCCAGCGCCAGCCGGTTAGTGGAGTCGTCGAGTTCCCGGTAAGTGATGCTTTCGTCTCCCGTGACGAAAGCCGGTTTATCCGGATGAATACCGGCCGTGTCGGACAGGATTTTCCAGAGAGGGATGTCCGGATAATCGATGTGACGGGGGACACCTTTCGGCCAGTACGAGAACCAGGGTCTGGTTTCCGGGATAGTCAAACGGTACTCCTTCCTTCCCTGAGGTACGTTATCCTCCGGCGCTGGCTTTCAGTTCATCCATGGTAAACAGCGGGGTAAGTGTCAACCCTTCCTTACCGAGAATTTCATGGCTTCTCGGGTCCCGTTCGATGACGCAGATGACCTTTTCTACGATTGCTCCGAAGCTCTTCAGGTCTTTGCTGCTGAGAACAATCTGGCCGCCGGTGGTGACGACATCTTCGACGACACACAGTTTTTTCCCCTGGATTCCCGTTCCTTCGGCAAGCTTGCAGGTGCCGTAGTCTTTCGCCTTTTTCCGGACGAAGACCACCGGGATACCGGTTTTCGCTGCCAGTATGGTAGCAATCGGGATTGCTCCCATTTCCAGTCCGGCCAGAACCTCGGTTCCTGCCGGTATCAGTTTCATCAGGTGGTTGCCGATTTCATCGAGTATCACCGGGTCCGATTCGAAAAGGTATTTATCGAAATACTCGTTCGATACCTGACCTGACCGCAGAGTAAAGGTTCCGGTCAGGTAGGAAACGTTGTATATTCGGGCTGCCAGTTCTTTTCTCTCCATCTATACTCACTTTTCTCCCTTGACAATATCCAGGAAATACTGGTGAAATCTCAGGTCGTCGGTCAGTTCGGGGTGAAAGGCGGTTACCAAAAATTTACCCTGACGGGCGGCGACTGCTGTACCGTTTTCCAGCCGGGCGAGAACCTCCACGTTTCCGTTCGTGTTTTCGATTAAAGGAGCCCTGATGAACACGGCAGGGAAAGGTTTTTCTCCCAGTACCGGAATGGAAAGGTCGGTTTCGAAACTATCCGTCTGTCTGCCGAAAGCATTCCGCCTGACAGTGATATCGATGAGTCCGAGGGGCTGAACGGTATGGTCGGGAATTTCCTTCGCCATCAGAATCATTCCGGCACAGGTGCCGAGTACGGGCATCCCGTCATTCGCAAGCTTCTTAATCTCGTCGAAGAGAGCGTAATCCTTCATCAGCTTGCTGATGGTGGTGCTTTCTCCGCCGGGAATGATTAACCCGTCCAGACCGGTGAGTTGCGCCGGCAACCGGACGGGTACCACTTCCACTCCGAGTTTATTCAAACTTTTTATATGTTCAATGAAGGCTCCCTGCGAGGCAAGGACACCTGTTTTCATGAATAAGTTCCTCTGCTGACGGGATTTTTACCAGCCTCGGCCGGCCAGCCTTTCTTCTTCCTTAATCGTGCTCAGTTCGATACCAGGCATCGCTTCACCGAGATTTTTCGAGACCTTGATAATGATTGCCGGGTCCTGGTAATGGGTGGTGGCTTCGACAATTGCTTTCGCCCGTACCGAAGGATTACTGGATTTGAAGATACCGGAGCCGACGAATACCCCTTCGGCACCGAGCTGCATCATGAGAGCTGCATCAGCCGGGGTAGCAACGCCGCCGGCAGCGAAGTTGACGACCGGGAGCTTCCCGGTTTCGTGGACTTCCGCGACCAACTCGAAGGGAGCGCCCATCTCTTTGGCGATTGCCATCAGTTCTTCCTTCGGAGCGTTGACCACGAGGCGGATGTCGTCCATGACGGTGCGCATGTGCCTGACGGCTTCAACGATATTTCCTGTTCCGGCTTCGCCCTTGGTTCGTATCATTGCCGCGCCTTCGCCGATGCGGCGGAGGGCTTCCCCAAGATTACGGCAGCCGCAGACAAATGGTACCTTGAAATCATGTTTCCAGACATGGTATTTCTCATCGGCCGGAGTGAGTACTTCCGATTCATCGATATAGTCGACCCCCATCGCTTCGAGCGCCTGGGCTTCGACGAAATGGCCGATTCGGCACTTCGCCATGACCGGGATGGTAACTGATTTCATGATATTCTCGATTACGGTAGGGTCAGCCATGCGGGCGACGCCGCCGGCAGCCCTGATATCAGCCGGTACTCTCTCCAGTGCCATGACGGCGCAGGCGCCGGCATCCTCGGCGATTTTTGCGTGCTCGGGGGTTACCACGTCCATGATAACGCCGCCTTTCAGCATCTGGGCAAGCCCCGTTTTAACTTTCCATGTTCCGGTTTCCATATTAACCTCTTTCCAACTGGTAAAATCCGTTTGTTTTCTCATTAAATTTTACTATTGATATGGACGTATAGCAAGCTAAAGGGAAGGATATACCTCCGGAATAGCCCGAAAAAAAGACCGGACTTAAATCTTTTTAGGCGGAGGCTTTCTGATTATAATACTCTCACCGAATCGGCCTTTTTGCCGGTATTCCCGGCCGGCGGGGATACTTGTCGGGCGTCGGCGATACTTTTTCGATAATGATTAGGTGTCGGTCGTCTTCCAGCCCTTCGAGGTTAATTTTTTCGATAGTCCGCATTTCACCGCCAAGGATTTGAATCGCATTCTGAGCCTCTTCGATTTCTTTTTCCGTATCGCCTTTTTTCGGCAGGATACATCTGCCTCCAATAGCACTGAAAGGAAGCGTCAGTTCAGCCAGCGCGGCCAGTTGCGTCACTGCCCGGGCGGTCACGATATCGTACCGTTCCCGGTATTTTCCGACGCGCGCCTGGTCTTCAGCCCGGGCGGTCAGTATTTCCACCTCGTTCAACCTGAGGGTGCTGACAACATATTTCAGAAATTCCGTTTTTTTCGCGGTGGCTTCGAGCAGGGTAAGTTTTATTTCGGGAAAGGCTATTTTCAAGGGAATGCCGGGTAGTCCGGCACCGGTACCAATATCGATAACCGAGAGACCGGCGGGCAAAACGACGTTCTGAAATCCCTGTACCAGGGTGAGGGAATCAAGGAAGTGTTTTATCATGATTTCATCGTAATCGAGAATAGCCGTCAGGTTTACTTTCTGGTTCCAGTCGACTATCTCATGGAAATACGTCTCGAACTGGTTGAACTGTTTTTCACTCAGAGGAATTCCTAACTTTTCAGTTCCCTGTTCGAAGATTTTCATGACTCTTTTTTAGTCCTCACAAAGGCATTATAACGTACTCCGGACGAAAGAGAAAAAGTAACGAGTGTGCTCTGTCAATCGAGACTCAATCGACAGGCGGCTCAATTTTCAGAACTTCGGTTCGCAGGATTCGGGCTGCCGGAATAAAAAAACGAACCCATCAGACCTTACTTGAATCTGGAGTGTTTCTTACAATTGAAGAAAGTGTGGTAGAAGAAGTCAGGTTACTTTCCCATTGCCAGATATGCCTCATTGTGTTCGGTGTTCAGAAAAAGAAAGGCTGAAAAAACACTAAGGAAATATATATGGCATTCGATAACGCAGGGATACTCGATGTGGTTACGAAAGTCTATAATCAATTCGGCCTGGCAAATCAGGCCGAAGAGTTCCTCAGGTTGACAGGAGAGCTGTTCCGTTACCCCGGAGCCACTTTTTTTTTCCTCGATGAATCAGGCAGAGAGCTTCAGGTACTTGCCCGTCATCCTGCCCGGAAGAATGACCGTTTCCCGAAGGTTGTCTTTGCTATCGATACCCCGGCGATTGCCAGGTTGAGGGAGTCAGGGAAAACTCTGGTACATTCGGATATTCTGGCCGGTCGTATTATTTCAGACTGCCTGCCAACCGGCAGCGATGCCGACATACTGACGAAAACCGGGCTTATCATTCCTGTTATCAGCCGGAATCAACTGACGGGGCTGATATTCATCGATCGTCGGGAGGCTGGTGATTATACCCGGGACGAAATAACTTTAGTAAGCGAAATGGTGTCCCGCCTGGCTCCTGCATTTGAGAAGGAATATATTCGGGAAAGTACCATTAACAAACAACAGGAACTTGTCGTTCTTTGTAACTGTTGTACTATTATCGCTTCAAACTTTGATGTTCAAACAGTGTATTCCGATTTTGTCGCCGAATTAAGCAGGGTGCTCGATATTGACTGGTCGGCTATCACGGTAAAAGAAAACAGGGGTTCGACACTACGAGCTGCCTGGCCTGTTGCTGTGGAGAAAGAGTATCGGACAAAATCGGCTTTGCAGGGCGGTAACATCGATATGGAAATCCCCGCCTCGAATATGCCGTTCGTGAGTGCCGATATCTCAGCGACCGCCTCTTCGGTAAGCGGTTATCAGGGTATTCGGTCGTTGCTCTGCGTTCCCCTGCTGACCGATAAAAACGAACTGGTTGGAAGCTTGACGGTCGGTTCCAGAAATCCCGGGGCTTATAATTCGAAGCAGGTCGATTTTCTAAGCCTGCTGGCCAAAAGTATTTCATTACCGCTGAAAAACGCCCGGTTATACGCGGATGTCTTTGAAAAGTCCCGGTACGATGAACTCACGGGACTTCTTAACCGCCGTTCGATGGATGAGCACATTATCGATGAAATTAACCGGAGTAAAAGATATGGAGGAGAATTTTCGTTGATACTGATGGACCTGGATTCAATGAAAGCAGTCAACGATACAAACGGCCATCCGGCGGGTGACAGACTCCTGGCCAGGGTTGGAAAAGTCATTAACGAATCGATACGCAGCGTCGATAAATCATTCCGTTACGGAGGAGATGAGTTTGCCATTTTACTCCCGAATACTCCGATTGAAGCAGCTTTGAATGTATCAGAACGGATACGGAAAAATCTTGAAAAAAAATTGCATTTCAATGACAGGGTAATCACCGCCAGTTTCGGGTTATCAGGCTGGCCTGAAAACGGCCCGGAATCACGTCATCTCGTGGCTGCTGCGGATGAGTCATTGTATAAAGCTAAATATTTGGGAGGGAACCGGAGCTGCGCTCGTGACAGGGGTGTTTGAGAACGATGGTATTACACGAGTTCTGTTATTCGGATGATTTCCGGAATCAGCGGTCCGGAAGGATAACTTGAATAAAAAGACGCTTTGCTATAAAATAAGAGCCGGATGAACATCAAACTGATTCCGTTTATGGAGAAGGTTCGGTTGCATGGGAAACCGAGACTTCTCATCATCGCAAAAATCGTCCTGATAATCGCTTTCCTTTACTTATTTTTAACTGGTATTAGCCTTTTCGGTTCGGCTTTCACACTTTTCGGTGCCGGCTTTGCTGAGCAGCTCATCAGCATTTATTCAAATCCATTTTCCGGTCTGGTTACCGGATTACTGGTCACTGCCATTGTTCAAAGTTCTTCGATGACTACGTCGCTCATCGTCGGGCTTGCTGCCAGCGGAGTGTTACCTGTCGAGGCAACTGTTCCCATGATTATGGGAGCGAACATGGGGACCACCATTACCAATATCCTCGTTTCTTTATCTTTCGTTACCAGGAAAGAGGACTTCCGGCGGGCTTTTACTGCAGCTATCATGCATGATTTCTTCAACGTTTTCACGATTCTCGTCTTTTTTCCTCTCGAAATTTTTTTCCACATCATCGAAAAATCAGCAGTTTTTCTTACCGGCATATTTCAGAATATCGGCGGAGTAGCTTTTACCAGTCCGATAAAAGTTATCATCGACCCAGCCACCCAAGGATTACATAACCTCTTTTTAGATACCTGGAGAGTATCAGATATCGTCACCGGTATTGTTTTTGTCATATTAGCCTTTGCGCTGGTAGTAGTTTCACTCATCTACATGGTGAAAGTGATGCGCTCACTCGTGATAAACGCCACCGAACAGGTGATTGACCGCTACGTATTCCGGAATACGTTCACTGCCTTCGTTCTTGGTATGCTGCTGACAGCGATTGTCCAGAGTAGTGCGGTAACAATCTCGATGGTGGTAACTCTGGTCGCCGCCGGATTCCTGGGATTGTACCGGGCGTATCCGTTTACACTCGGAGCGAATATTGGCACAACCATTACGGCACTTCTCGCTTCGATGGCAACACTCAGTTCGGAAAGCGGGTCGGATGTCGGAACAATTGGATTAACGGTCGCTTTATGCCATCTCGTATTCAATATCTTTGGCACGACAATTTTCCTGCCACTCAAGAGGATACCGATTTACTGCTCGATAAAGCTCGGCAACCTGGCGGCGGAATCGAAGAAATGGGCTTTCATTATTATCATCGGAGTATTTTACGTCATTCCGGTGATTATCTTGTTTATTACCAATTAGGCAACTGCCGGACTAATCACGGGGGAGTGGATGTATGGCAAGTGAAATTATTGAATTAAGCCGTGGTTCAACTCTGATGAAAAAGTCACTGGAGTTATTCATCGAGATGATTAAGGGAGATGAGTATCTCTATAATGAAGCCTGGAGAGCCATCACCACCGAAGAGAAAATCACCAGGATACCGGATGATTTTTATCACCGGGATATACGCATCAATAATCTTGAAAAGGAAATTCGAAAACTGCTATTCGAGCATCTGTCCATTCAGCCGAAACATGATATTTCCGGTTGCCTGGCGCTAATGAGCCTGGTTAAAGATGCTGAACGAATCGGGGATTACTCGAAGAATGTCTACGAGGCCGGTATCCTTCATGGAAGAGATATAACCGATATTCGGTTTTATGAGAAAGTTGTTCCCACCCAGAAAAAAATATCGGATAATTTCCCGGTACTGATAAAGGCATTTGAAAAGTCTGACGAAAAACTCGCCAGGAAAATTCTGAAAAACTATGCACCGATAAAGAGTGAATGCGATGGTATTCTCCATGAAATTTTAGTAACTGAAGCCTCGAATAACGAAGCAATAGTAACGACGATGCTGTCACGCTACTTAAAGCGCATTAACTCTCATATCAGCAATATTGCTTCGGGTATTGTGTATCCGTTGAAAGATATCGATTTCGTCAGTGGCGATATCCTGGAGTAGATGTATGTCGAAGCAGCTGCGTCATTAATCGAGATTTATGGTATAATAGTATCTTTATAAACGAAAGTTTAACCCGGAAGGGCGGTCAGTATGACAAGGGAAATCATCAGAATATTAAGCGGGTCTTCCCTCGTTCAAAAGTCGATAGGGATGTTTATCGACATGATTAAGGGTGACGAGTCTCTCTATAATGAAGCTTGGAGAGCCATCACCACCGAAGAAAAAATCGAACAGATTCCTCAATCTTTTTACGATAAAGATATTCTCATCAACAACCTCGAGAAGGAAATTCGGAAACTTCTTCTGGAGCATCTTTCGTTACGTCCGAAGCATGATTTATCCGGCTGCCTGGTGCTTATGAGCCTGATTAAAGATGCCGAGAGAATCGGGGATTATTCCAAAAACATATTCGAAGCCGGCGTTCTTCACGGCAAATCGGTCACTAACCTTCAGTTTTACGATAAACTGGTACCCATTCAGAAGAGAATATCGGAAAATTTTCCGATTCTGGCGAAGGCGTTTAAGAATTCGGACGAGAAACTGGCCGTTGATATTCTCCGGCACTACAAACCGGTCAAACGCGATTGCGATAAGATACTGCACAAGTTATTCGAGATTGAAGTATCGAATAATGAAGCGGTGGTAACCGCTATGCTTTCGCGGTATTTCAAACGTATCAATTCTCACGTCAGCAATATCGCTTCAGGTATCATATATCCGCTTGACGAAATAGATTTCGTAAGCGGCGATATCCTCGAGTAAGCATTCCGCTTTCAAGCAGGTATGCCTCTAACAAAGCCCTTTCGGATGATTCTGTGCGTTTTTTTTAATGTAGGAAAAATGGGTAATGGTTAGCTGTGAGTCGTTTCACCGGCGTGTTACAATATTAGTAAAGTATCCGAAGGTATGTTTATGAGAGCAGAAATCATTTCGATAGGTACCGAGATTCTCCTCGGGGAAATAACCGACACCAACGCCCAGTACATGGCTTCACGGCTGCCTCAACTGGGAATAGACCTGTACTGGATATCCCAGGTTGGCGATAACCGGGCAAGAATCATTGAAGTGCTGCAAAGGGCATGGAATCGTTCCGATGTTATTCTTGTCACCGGTGGGCTTGGACCGACCGATGATGATGTAACCAGAGATTCGATAGCCGGGATGTTCGGCGAAGAAATGCACATCGATCCCGGACTCGAACAAACCTTGAGAGCGCGGTTTGCCGGGTTCGGCGGAGAAATGCCCCTGAGCAATCTTCGCCAGACAATGATTATTCCTTCCGCAGAGACCATTCCCAATCCCGCCGGTACGGCTCCCGGATGGTGGATTGAGAAAGAAGGCCGGATACTAGCCACCATGCCCGGGCCTCCGAGAGAACTCGATGTTGTCTGGCGGGAAACAGTGCAGCCGAGACTTGAAAAACGGGCGGAATCAGTACTTGTCACTCGAATATTCAAAACCTTCGGGTATTCCGAGGGAGGCCTTGGGGAGATGGTTTCGGATATGCTGATGGCCGCCAATCCGACCCTGGGAATTTACGCGAAAGC
>CAYXEG010000083.1:0-13389 GCA_964463875.1 uncultured Dehalococcoidales bacterium | reverse complement strand
ATATTCTTCGCGGTCGTCGATAACCGTTACGCTGAATCCGGTCAGAGCCGCGATGTGGGCGGTCGGTACGGCAACGTGCCCGGCTCCGAAGCAGAACATCGCCTTAATCCTTCGTATCGGATCGATGACAAACTGTCTGTCCCGGAAAGAAAGAATCATTGTCGAGGAGACATTATGCAACTCTTCCCGTATAGCCGGCAGATCGCCCGATGACAGTATCTCATCGCCGATAATGCTGCCGGTAGCGAAAAGCAGGCAGTGGCCGTCAATGGTTAACCGGCTGTTCTCTTCCCGATACGCTGTCACAAGATAGAAACCGGTACCATCGTCTATCAGTTCGCGGGCTTTGAGGAAGATATCCCGGTTGCCTGCGGTGTTTTCGATACGGTCGAGCAGCAGCACCGCCGAGCCGCCGCATATCATATCCGGTGATGAGGTATCGGTGCCGCTCATATCGATTTCCAGGAACTTCGACTTTCTCGTTTCGAACACCCTGCCTGCCTCAGCGATGGTCGTTGCTTCCATCAGGCCTCCGCCCACCGTGCCGAAGGTGCTACCGTCACCGGCAACAACCATCTTCGAGCCGCTACCGCGGGGCGTCGAACCTTCCATACTCACAATCGAAGCCAGAACTACCGGTATTCCCTGCTCCAGTTTTCCGCAAATACTGCCGCTTATATAGCTGTGATAATCCATAGCGTTTTCACTCCCGAATACTGCTGTGTAGCTTACGTTAATCTATCTTCTATTAAATACTATATGATATAGTTGTTCAATTGACACTTTTTTCAGCCCTGTGCTAGAATCAATGAGAAAGCACGGAGCAGCAGGCTTTTACGGACAATGCCTGATTTCGCCTGATTCTTTAATTATCAGGTCCGGTCGTTTATATGATTCTCCGTTAATTTTCGTCTGCCGTGTTTTTTTGTAGTCGCTCCCGGCACCGGTTATATCGGATTTTGCACCGGATGGGAGCTCTGTTTCGATACCCGGTTTCAGATACGCAGGGGCTACCTGTTTAATGATATCCTAAACCAGACACATCAATCCAATAATGAAAGCGGAGGAGTCCGGATGATATTACCGAGATTCGAATTACTTGAACCTTCATCAGTCCAGGAGATATGCAAGGCCCTTCAGTCCAGCGGTAACGGACGGGTCATTGCGGGAGGAACCGACCTGCTGGTCAACCTCAAGAAAAAAGTCTTTACCGCCGATACCATCATTTCCCTCGATAAAGCCAGCGAACTGAAAGAAGTGTCTTTTTCGGATGAAAAAGGCCTGACGCTCGGTTCGGCAGTCAGAATAATCGACGTTGTCGATTCACCCGTCATACAAAAAAATTACCCGGCTTTATCAACCGCCGCCGGTAAGCTCGGGTCATGGCAGATACGAACCCGGGCAACCATCGGTGGAAATGTCTGCTCGGCGAGGCCGGCCGCCGATACCATCGGCCCGCTGATTGCTTATGGAGCAACCGCTGTCATCGCCGGTCCGAACGGTACCCGCGAGGAACTTATCGAGACCATCTACAAAGGCCCCGGACAGACGACTCTCGGGAAAGGCGAGATTCTCCAGGCTATTAAGCTGCCGAAACCAGCCGCCGGTACACGGGTCGTCTATACCAAATATGGCATCCGCCAGGCAATGGAAATCGCCCTGGTCAGTGTCACCACCTCGGTAACCCTCGAAAACGGTACCTGCAAGGATGGAAAAATCGTCCTCGGGGCTGTCGCTCCCACCTACGTCCGCTGTATAAAAACAGAAGAATTCATCAAAGGCAAAGCAATCACCGAGGATATCGCCGAACAGGCAGGTCAGATTGCTTCGGAAAACTGTAAACCCATCACCGATATCAGGGCATCGGCTGATTACCGGCGCCAGCTTGTCAAAGTGCTGGTGAAACGCAACCTTCTCAGTTCGGTTGCGGGGAACTAAGAGAAAGCGAGGAGGAAAAGTCCGACACATGAAAAAACACATTAAACTGATTATAAACGGCATTGAGCGTGAACTGCTGGTAGCGCCGAATGAAACCCTCTCCCAGGTCCTTCGAGGACCCCAGCTTAACCTGATGGGGACCAAGCAGGGATGTGAACTGGGCGACTGCGGCGCCTGTACGGTGTTGCTGAACGGCGACCCGGTTAATTCCTGTCTGGTACTCGCAGCCATGGCAGACGGGTCTGAAATCACCACCATCGAAGGCCTGGCTGAAAACGGAGAAATGGACCCGGTGCAGGAATCCTTCATCAACGAAGGCGCCGTCCAGTGTGGTTTCTGCTCACCCGGTATGATAATGAAAACCAAGGCTCTGCTTAAGAAAAACCCGTCTCCGACACGGCAGGAAATCCGCGAGGCAATGGTCGGCAACCTCTGCCGGTGCACCGGTTACTTCAAAATTGTCAACGCTGTTGAAAATGCAGCTGAGAAAATCAAGGCCGGGGAGTAGAAGAATGACTGAACAGAAATTTTCCGTTATCGGTTCAAGTACCATCAGAAAGGGCGTTCCGGATAAAGCTACCGGAGAAGCGCGTTACACGGCTGATATCGTTCTACCGAACATGCTTCACGGAGCCATCCTTCACAGCCCGGTTGCCCACGCCAGGATAAAGAGCATCGATGTTTCCCGGGCGAAAAATTTACCGGGTGTTAAAGCTGTTATCACCGGTAAAGACGTCAGCCAGGTCAAGTTCGGCCACAGCCCGGCCCGCTTCGATGAATACGCCCTGGCAATCGATAAAGTAAACTATATCGGCGATGAAATCGCCGCCGTTGCTGCTATCGACGAACAGACTGCCAAGGAAGCTGTCGAACTGATTAAGGTGGAGTATGAAGAACTGCCCGTCCTGCTCGACCCGTTCGACGCCATGGCTGACGGCGCTCCCCTCATTCATCCCGAATATCCCGGCAATATCTGCCAGGAAGTCCATAACAGCGTCGGCAATGTAGACGAGGCATTCGCCAGTGCTTACCTCGTTCGTACCGACCGTTTCGAAAACAAGAAAACCGACGGGGCTTTCCTCGAGCCTCCCGCCTGCGTTGCTGAATACGACCGTAACGGGAACATCATCCTTTACGCCTCAACCCAGGTTTCTCACTACGTCCAGAGAGCCGTCGCCATGGTTCTCGAGATGCCGATTGAGAAAGTCCGGGTTATCGCCCCGTATGTCGGCGGTGGTTTCGGCGTCAAGGCCAGCGCCAGCTCACACGAAATCATCACCTGCATGCTTTCGATAGCTGCCGGCAGGCCGGTGAAGGTCGTCATGGAACGAAGCCAGGTCTTCTTCAGAAGCCGTGCCCGCCATCATTACTTCCATGAGATGACTATTGGCGTAGATAAAGAAGGCAAGATTCTCGGCCACAAGCACCTCGCCGTGCTCGATGGCGGCGCTTACAGCAGCCTCGGAATCGCCACCGTCTACTACAACGGTTCCACCCTGCACGCTCCGTACGCCATCGATAACATGAGATACGACGGCTACCGTATCTACACCAACAAACCGGCCAGCGGCGCCCTCCGCGGCCACGGCGCCGTCAGCAACCGCGCCCTCTTCGAATCCCAGCTTAGCATGGTTGCCGAAGAACTCGGCATGGACCCGATTGAGATTAGAATGAAAAACATGCTCCAGAAAGGCGACCGGACGAAAACCGGTTACTACCTGAGCAGTTTTAACGCCAAAGAAAGCCTCGCCGCCGCCCGTGACGACTCAAAATGGCAGGAAAAGAAAGGCAAGATGCCGCTCGGTAAGGGTATCGGCGTCGGTTCCAGTTACTTCATCTCCGGCGCCGGCGGTTCCATCTACCGTACCGATATCCCGCACTCCACCGTTCTTACCAGGGTCGCCGAAGACGGCCGGGGCGTGACCGTTCACACCGGCTCGAACGAAATCGGCCAGGGTTCGGATACCGTCATGGCCATTCTTACCGCCGAAGTGCTTGGCCTGCCAGTCAAGGATATCACCGTCATTTCCGGTGATACCGGGCTATGCCCCATCGACCTCGGCGCCTATTCCAGCCGCCAGACGCTGATGACCGGCAACGCCACCAAGATGGCCGCCGAATCGATTCGTTCCCAGATTCTCAAGAAACTTTCCGAAGCCTTCGACATGCCCGAATCCGAATTCACCTTCAAGGATACCCGGATTCTCGGTACCGAAAAGAAACCGGACATGGTCAGCAATATCCGGAGCCGCTACAAGTCCGAGCACCGTGGTTTCACCCACATGGTCGATGAAGGGCCCCTTACCTTCGAAGAGGTCACCCGCTGGATTTACGCCGGGCAGGGAACCATGACCGGTATCGGCACCTATTCGCCGCCGGAAATGCAGTACTCCAAGGAATGGAAAGGCTCCATCGTCGGCGCTTCACCCGCGTACTCTACCCAGTCGTCTATCGCCGAAGTCACCGTCGATATGGAAACCGGACGGCTTACCGTCGATAAACTGACGCTGGCTCACGATTGCGGCCTGGCACTCAACCGCCAGTCTGTCGAAGGCCAGCTCGACGGTTCGATGTGCCACGGCCTCGGTGAAACCCTCTTCGAAGAAGTCGTCTTCGATAACAAGGGCAACGTCATGAACAATGACCTCGGCAACTACAAGATTCCTACCTTCCTCGATGTTCCCGAACTGAGCGCCCTCATTATCGAAAGCAACGAGCCGAACGGCCCGTTCGGCGCCAAGGAAGCCGGCGAGGGCTGCATCATTCCGGTACTTCCGGCTATCATCAACGCTGTCTACGACGCCTGCGGCGTCCTGATTCTGGACCTGCCCATCACCTCCGAGAAAATCTTCCGGGGACTCCAGGAAAAGAAGAAACTCGGCGTCGACAAATACGTTCTCCAGCCTTCGGCCCAGGCCCATAGAATCATCGACCGGGCAGCCGAACTGACCGCCCAGTCATAAAAAAAACAGTGGGTAGCCCCGTACATGTACGGAGCTACCCACTCAATGTACAAAAATGAGTATTATTGTAAAACTGCACCCGTATTACCAGGATATAACCGGTACCGGCGAAATCATCAGTGCCGAAGGCAGCACCGTGCTTGAAATTATCGAAGACCTTGAAAAGCATTATCCGGGTATGCGCGAGCAGCTTCTCGACCACCGGGGAAGAATCCAGGGTTTTGCCGAAATTTTCGTCAACGCCGAAATCGTCCACCCTCTGAGTACCGGCATGCCGGTCAGGGAAGGCGATGAGATAGAAATCCTGACGGTTATCTCCGGCGGCTAGTCAGGGGCATTCTTCAGTCGCCGGAATTCGTCATCGAGGATGGCCCGGAGCAGGCGGCATTTCACAGCATCCCAGTTACTGAATTCCATTTTTTCGATTCGGACTTTGTGCTTGATGTTGCTGATGTGTAGGCGCTCGGCGAGTGTCTTGTTTTCGAGAACTGTGTCCAGCACCAGCAGGCGCAGCCCGCCCTCGACTGCCCGGGCGAATATCACGGCAATTTCCCGGTCGAGGAACAGGTAGCCGGTAACGATGCACAACCCGATTCCCGGAGTCGAAAGCGCTGCCTCCAGGGTGAGAGCATCCGTTTCCGTAAGCGTAGTAATTTCATTGATACCATGCCGTTCCATTTCGTCGAAAAGCGGTGAATAATCGGCCTCCGGCCGTTGCATAGCTGCGGCGCCGACGAACAGAATCACTCCCGGATTCCCCAATGAGGACGAAGACGCATTCATATATCTTATGTTGCCGTCCCGGCCGCCATTTGTCAAGAATGGCTGTTTCCGGGAAAACAACGAAAACAGGACTGACGCCTGGGACCGAATTTGACATGAATTTCCGGTTACGGTATATTTCAGATATAGCAGGCTCGCACCAGGCATCGAGCTTCCCGCGCATCGGTGGAGCGTTTTTACCACCAACCCCCAGATACGATGCTTTTATTTTTTGTCGTTTTCAACGACAGTATACTGACATTGAGGAGGTCAAACGGCGAAAACCGGGGTACCCGTGCCCTGCAAACTTCGCCGGTACATGAGCAAAGCAGATACGCAGACAATCCGCGGATTGACTATAGAGGAATATTGCGAAAAAGCCAGGGAATTTCACGGAGGTCACCTTGCCCCGGGCATGCTCATCGCCGGTTTTATGGTTGACCTCGCCTGCCGGAATATCCCCGAAGGCACCCTCTTCGAGGTGATATGCGAGACAGCTTCCTGTATCCCGGACGCCGTCCAGATTCTCACCCCCTGCACTATCGGCAACCAGTGGATGAAGATAATCGATACCGGCCGGTATGCCCTTATCTTTTATGACAAATATACCGGAGAAGGGGTAAGGGTCAGCCTCGATATCGAAAAACTGCGGAAATATCCGGCTGTTAACGAATGGCACCTCAAGCTGAAACCGAAACATCAGCAGGATAAAGAAGCCCTCATGAAAGCAATCATCGGAGCCGGAACCGATATCCTCGCCCTGCGAAAAATCATAGTATCACCCGAATTTCTCGGTAGAACGTCCAAAACCGTCGGTATCTGCCCGGTATGCGGTGAAACCTTCCGCTCGAACGAGGGCAAAATCTGCCCGGCATGCCGGAACAGTATTCTACCGGTTACCTTTACCGACTGAGCATCGGTAAGTAAACCCAACTAAAAACGCCCCTGTGACCATACAGGGGCGTTTTTGTTTGCTTCGTAGACCTTACGTTACCCGCCAGGCATGGGTATAAGCGTTCATGCTCTTCCCCCGGACAAAACCAAGCAGGGTAATGCCGGTTTTCCCGGCAATTTCCACCCCGAGATTGGTCGGGCTGTTCCGTGAAATCAATACCGGGACCCTCCGCCGGGCAATCTTCATCATGATATCGGAAGACACTCTCCCGCTCGTTATCATAAACAGGTTCCCGACATCGATTCCCTCCAGCAGGCACCTGCCGAAAACCTTGTCGATGGCGTTATGCCGCCCGATGTCCTCGCTGAATAGCAGCATTTCTTCGGAATTGCATAAAGCGGCACTGTGCACCCCGCCCGTTTTAATAAAATCCCTCGAATGCTGTTCGAATTTCTCCATCAGGCGGTAAACGTTTTCGGCAGGTACTGTGACCTGAGAATCGCACCTTATATCATGAATATCGATTAACCGGTTGCTCCGGCCGTTACTCGATGTCACCATCATCCCCGCCGGAACCTCGGCTTCGTTCGTAGTGATAATATCGATGATATCCTCGTTAACGACAATCTCTCTGATATCATCCTTTGTGCGGATAATACCCTGCGACTGTACGAGCCCGGCAGCCAGGTATTCCAGTTCTCTCGGAGAACAGGAAAGAACCGCCAGCTCCGTGCCGTTCACTCGTATCGTTAAAGAGTACTCGATGACGATATCTCTCTCGATTTGTTCGCGCCTGTTCCCCTCGAAAACAAATATTGGATACCTTCCGGTAGTATCGGTCATTCTTTTCTCCTGAGTATAAACCCGTCGTTATCCATGTGATGTCCCGGGCAGTATCTGTACGGTAACATAATTCCCCTTTTTCAGCCCGCTGATTCCTTCCGGCTTGTAAACCAGGCAGTTGGCTGCCGCTGCCGATTGCATCCGGTTTTGCCCGTCAAGCGGCATTACCGAATAGTTGCCGTTTTCATCTTCGTCGAGCCGCCCGTCCCGGAACTCCGTCCGGCCGGGGTCCTTCACCGTAATTTCTTTACCAAGTTTCGCCTTAACCGTTTTTAACGGCCTGCCCGGCAGTTTCATCATACCGTAAATCGCCGGTAGGGCAAACTCCAGAAACGCCAGGACGTTGCTGCTCGGCCCGCCCGAAAAACAGAATACCGGTTTTCCCCGCAGTATTCCGAAAGCGGTCGCTTTCCCGGGGCTCATTAGCACGTGGCGGAACTTCATCGACCATCCCAATGAATCGAGCGCCCCGACGGTTACATCCCGCTCGCTGCCCATTACACCGCCGCTGGTGATGATTGCATCCGCGTGCCGCACCATCTCTGTCAGTTTATCTTTCATAGCCGCTTCGTCATCCGGCAGCAGGGCTGTTTCGTACAGGATGCTGAGCCAGTTCAGCCAGGCGGCGTTGTACGCCAGGTTGGAGGCGTAGAGCTGTCCGTCCTTCAGGCGTTTCCCCGGTTCGGCAAGCTCGTCGCCAATGCCAATCAACCCGAAAAAGGGCTTCCGGTACACCCTGAGATTTTCGATACCTCCGGTCACCGCCCGGGCAATAATCAGCGGAGTTATCGGCATCCCGGGTTCAACCACTACCTCGCCCTCTTTGATGCTGTTGCCGGCCGGCGCGATATCCTGCCCCTCTTTCACGCCTCCGGACACCCGGACGTATCCCTCGCCTTCCTCGCAAAATTCACGGGCGATAACCGCATCCGCCCCGTCCGGTACCGGCGCTCCGGTGAATAGTTTAATCGCCTGCCCGGCAGACATCTCTCCCCGGTATGTTCCTCCTGCCCCTACCCAACCGGCGATTTTCAGCGCGCCGCCGGGTATGTCCGTCGTCCGAACAGCGAACCCGTCCTTCAACGACGTCCTCGCAGGGGGGCTGGTAATCCGGGAAACCGCCGTCCCGGCGCTGACATAACCGGCGCACTTCCCGACCGGCCGTTCCTCGGTACCAACGGGAGCGACCGTTTCCCGTACCAGCCTTAAAGCCTCGTTGAAACTTGTTAAAAATTCTCCGTTATATGTATCATTCTTTTTCATCGCATCACATAGATAGTATACTCATAATCCGCCTCCGTTTGCACGGACAGCAACCGTTCAGGGCTTGTCAGTCAACATAAAAAAGATTTACACTGGAACATCATTATTTTCAGGTCGGCACATGAAAGCCAGAACACTAGAAATAATCATCCCATTAAGCTTAATCATATTTTTCGTCATCCTGACCTTCATCAGGATTAGCAACGTCTTCGGTATAAGCATCGCCAACACCGACCAGTTTAACGCCCAGTATGTTATCGGCATCTCCGGCCTCGGTGCTCTGGCAGCAATCTTTGCTATCGTTATCTCCATCAGCCTGATGGCCGTTCAATTCGCCTCCCAGGAATACAGCCACCGTATCATGAATTCCTATATCAAGAGTTTCATGCTCTGGTCGCTGATAACCCTCTATATCGGAACGATGCTCTACAATCTCTGGGTGGTCGGGTTTATCGACCCGAAAGAAGCTGATACCACCATTACCGATGTCTCGACGATACTCCAGTTCCTTTGTTTCCTGATGCTTATCCCTCACTTTATCTTTACCACCGCCCAGCTTAATCCACTCTATATAATCGATAAAATCCTCTATTCGATTAACGGTGAATACCTCCAGTCGCTAAGAAAGTTTTACCACGACGGTAAAATAACTGTTCCCAGTGATATGGACAAGGTACTCTCGATTGTCGAAATCGTCGAAAAAGCCATCATCAAAGGCGACCGCGATACCACCCGGACAACCCTTGAGAGGCTGTACGAAAACTACAAGAACAATACGGAAAATGGTGAACCTGCCTGGATTCGTCAGTATTTCATGAGCTATATCCTGCGCATCGGGCAACAGGGGATACTCTCGGAAGACGATGACATTGTCGTCCGCACCATCCGTATCATCGGTGATGTCGGTGAAAAAGCCGGAACGTCTCAATCCATTGACTACATTCAGACGCTGGGAGCCGCCGCTCTGAAAAAGGATTACGATGTCGCCGTACAGCAGGCAATCGATTCCCTGATATCAATAATCAGGAATTCTCCGCGTACCGAGGAAATCGCCCGTATTCCGGGGATTTTCCGCGACCTGGTCGACGACCTGATGAAAAACAACAAGGTCAGGATGCTGAATTACCTCCTCGACAGCCTCGCCGGCACCGCCAAAGTGATTGCCGAGAAGGAAATGCGGGCGATTGCAGAAAAATATATCGACCTGCTGGAGAAAATCGGCCTGGCGGCTGCGCGAGATGAACTGGTCGATATCAGTTACTCCTGCATTCTTGCCTATCAGAAAGTCGGGACTGCTTTCGTCAGCCGGGGCATTGTCACCTATGACACGGTTTCGAACTCGCTGTTGAGAATCGAATACGTCACCCGCAATGAACTCCGCGCCGTCAGAAGCCAAATAGACTATGTCATCAGGGATATCGAAAAACATGTCCCCCATATGACAAAAAAGGAAACTCCTGCACCCGGACCCTCCACCGGAACGGAGAACGGTGAAATGATGCCTGTGAAACCCGAAGAAAACGGCCTGCTCGATATTTCAGGCTTATGGGACGAGGCGGATAATTAAGTTCTCCCCGGTAAAAGAACTTTGTTGCGTCCGTAAATTTCTACCGGACAAACCCGATAACAGGCCGGTCAGCTCACCCACCAGGAACGATGTCATTTCATCCGTATTGTAAACCGTCGGAGTCATGTCGCCGACCGTTACCTGAAATTCGCTGTCTTGTTCCATAATATCGATATCCAGGTGACAGATATCCCGGTAATAATTCCTGACTGCCTGGCAGGTATCGACTCCATAGAATTTTCCGACGATTCCGGCCATGTTCCGGCCGAAACCATTCCCAACCTCGGCGTTCATGGTGGTAAAAAGCCGCGGATTATCGAGCAGGATATTGGCCGTCACCAGGCGAAGGTAATTGACGTCCACCATATTCCCCAGCGAGCGGACGGTGTCTTTTTTCAGACTGGCCGTCAATCGTTTCATTAAATCGACCCTGATATCCGGCGGCGAGATAAAATCGTCGAACTGCCGAACGAATTCCTTGTCATCCTTCTGTCCGAGGACAAACGAGCAGCAGCCGTGTCCGGACGCCTGGCACTCCGTTTCATAACAATCCAGGTCGTCCAGGTTCAGTAACGCTTCGATGATTCCGGCAAATGTTCCGGCATGGTAGTAGCATATGCCCTTGTGCATCCCGTCAATGCCGGCGCATTCGACACAGCCTTCGAAATCAATGCGCACCCGCAACGGGTCAAGCTTTACTTCCGGGACAGTCAGTTTACCCTCTCCGTCTTCGCTCATTATCGTGGAAAAGATACGGTGAACGATTTTCGAGAGCGTTGTATATGCCCGCTCAGCCGGCCAGAACTCGAATTTCCAGAAATAGTCCGAGGGCATGCCGAGTTTCCGGACAATCAGATAGGCATTCTTTTTCGCCGATTCCCGGGCGGAAAGATAGATGAGCCTCGGAACAGCCCGGTTCGATTCGGCCAGTGCCAGCAGCCGTGACTGGGGAACAACCAGATCGATGATGCCGTTTCCCCTCGAATCGGAGGTCACCCCCGGTTTCTTCGTAGCTTTCGTCAGCAGTTCTATCCAGGCACTCTCTATTATCTTGTTCATGCCTCATCCCCGATAAGCTCAAGGTCTCCGGACATGAATCTATCGACGGCGGCAAAGCCCCATTGCTCGTCTTTCAGGTGGGTGTACAGCCCGACCATTATCACCAGGTACCCGAAAATGAACAGGGCGTCCGGAATGGTTGCGTAAAAAAGCGTATCCTCGATTGCCCCTGAGGCAAAGAGACGGACGATAACTTCATGAATATAGTTGAACATGGTTGCGCAGACAATGCCGGAGATAATGACGGTAAAGGTCAGGCTCTGCCGGTGCTGCGATTTCAGATAAGAAACGTACAGCCAGATAACCGGCACCAGAGCGACAACCAAGCCGGCATCGACGATTCGGATGACCAGGTAGATGATGGAGGTTACATCGGACGAGATAATGCCGTCGACAATCGGCGGGTACAGCGCCAGAAACAGGCATACCGCAGCGGTGATAATCACGGCGAGCCAGGCTGATTTTTTCAGGGTATTAATCTCCATCACCCTGAGCAGGTAGGTACAGAAGAGAATCAGGAAAAGGTAGTTGATTGCCTGCACCGCCACGACCAGTTCCGTGAATATTTTCCCGCTGATGATTCCCCCGGCATAGGTGAAAAACACAATCGCCGCGGCGTAAATAAAGAGAAAAACCGAAAAAAATACGAAAGCCAGGCGCAGTTGCCGGCTGTACATGAAAGAAATCCGTATCGCCAGCAGGCCGCCGATTGCCAGTGAAAGCGGTTCGATGACCGGAGTATAGATGTTTCTTGCCGCATCGGGAAGAAACAGAGGCAGGATTGCGAGAATAAGCGCAACCGGCAGAGTGATAAAAAGGAATTTGGTATGATTCACGTTATTTCGCTTAATAATTCAGCTAGAAATAATTATAAACCGATTTTGCGGTGAGTCAATAATTTTTTTTTATTTATCGGATTTTTGTTGCTACCATTGAAAAAGTGGTTTATATTATATACCATATACTTCAATAACTATAATAAACGTTCCGAAGGGCGACATTGCGTAACGAACTCCTTGAAAGAGTTGCTGCGGATTTGACATCGATACCGCCTCTGATATTCAGGGCGGTACGGAAGAAAATCACGAAAATAACCCTTGCCGAAATGGATGCGGAGATAACCCCGAACCACTTCGAAATTATCAGGCTGCTCGAAGAAGAAGGAACGCTCCACCCGACCGAAATCGGGAAACGATTGCAGATTGCTAAAGCCCAGATGACCAAGCTCGTCGATAAACTGGTCGAACTGGGCATTGTCGAAAGGAAAATAGACACCGCCGACCGACGGACCCATAACATCACTCTTACCTCTCAGGCCAGAGTAATGCTGGAAAAGCACAAACAGAAGATAGTCGAAGCAGTCCGGGAAATCATGTCGAATCTGAGTGACGAGGAAATCGATAACCTCTCGATTTCGCTCCGGAAACTCCAGGAACTGCTGATAACCAGTACCGGCGACGAAACGTCGCGGTAAAATGCTGTTAAGCCGTCCGAAACGAAAAGTCGCGGAACTTTCCGCGATACATAGCGGGCTGATGTCGCGTTATCAAACAGGATGAATACTGAAATTAACGAGCCCGAAAAGCGTCCGGGGCCTCCTGGTCCTTCGGGACCTCCCGGGAGAATACGGCGAGACCTGACACAGGGGAGTATCCTGAAAAATCTGATGCTCCTCTCTTGGCCGATTCTTGTCACCCAGTTAATGATGATGCTCGGCCCGACCATCGATACTATCTGGGTGGGGAAGCTGGGACAAACTGCTATCGCCGCTGTCGGTGTCGCCGGCACAGCCGTCATGCTGGTCATGGGGCTGATGATGGGCTTTACCATGGGTATGCTGGCCCTGCTTTCCCGGGCAATCGGCGCCGGCGATAACAGCCTCGCCAGCCGGATTGCCCAGCAGTCGATAGTTTTTTCAGCCATTTTCGCCTTTGTCATTGCCCTGATCGGCCAGTTCCTCGGCCAGAAAATCCTGCTCATGATTACCCAGGACCCCGGTATCGTCGAACTCGGCACGATATACCTTCGCATCGAATTCCTCGGCGGGGCGACGATGATTTTCCGGAGGGACGGCCAGTAGAATTTTTCGAACTGTGTGT
>CAYXEG010000082.1:0-13495 GCA_964463875.1 uncultured Dehalococcoidales bacterium | reverse complement strand
ACGTAGCGAATCGAGGTATCCGGGTTAAGAACGATTATCGGGTTGGGTGAGTTAGTCAAGAGGCTGGAGTTGAACCGTTCGCTCTCTCTCAGGGCAGCTTCAGCCTGCTTTCGTTCGTCGATATCCTGAATCGACACGATGAACGTTTCGCCGTTGACGGGAGCCTGTGAAATTGAATTCAGCAACGCCCAGAAAGCCGAGCCGTCTTTTCGTAAAAGCTGTACTTCGTAGCCTTTCACTTTTCCCTTCCGGCGGTATTCTTCGACAGAATCGTAGCCATGAATATCAAGCAGCGCCTTATTGGCATCGACAATCTCGCCGGTTGCGGTACTGACCGCGATACCGATAGGCGCGTTTTGAATAAGGTTACGGTACCTGGCATCGCTTTCTCTGAGAGCCTCGAAGGCTTCTTTACTCCCGGTGATATCCTGTTCCGAATTTCTGAAATCACCCATGAAAAACCTCTTATTGTCAGCCCGGGATATTTTCAAACGAAATGACTAATGTGTCATTAACAGAACTTTACCTGAAAGCGAATTCTATCACAAACGTAATAAAGAATGCAATTATTATACTGACCTGGTTACGATTAATTTTTTACGGGAAGATAAACATGGTATTACAACGACACCATGCTTACCCGGATTGACGGAAATCACACTAAAACGTACAATAACTACAATTTGAGTTTGTACTGATTGAGCATTGCGAATAACATCAGCTTGTAAGGAACACGATATTAAGCGTGAATAAGCAGATTGCTCTTCTATTAACCGCCGCCTTCCTGACCGGTTTCATATATACCGGACCAGCCCAATGGCACAGTCCGGCTAACCCGGAAGGGACGGTTGTTTTCGGTTCCGATACCACCTATTCATACCATATGCCGGTCGTTCCGGATAGTGTTTTCATAAGTCTACCGGATAATAGTTGTCCGCAAACATATTGGATACCAAATATCAGGTGTCCCAAACAGTTTCAAGGTTTTACCCGGTCAGGGCACGGTTTCCGCTATCTGGATAAAGATGGCTGCATATTCACGATACCAACCGGACGTTTCAAACGGGTCATTGCGGAATCGTTACTAACAGGAATCGATGCCAATTCCCCGATAAATCGCATTCTCCGTATCTAGTATTTGTATCCTCTCCATGTAACAGAGCTCGGCTGTCTTGACAAGCCTGTGGAAAACAACTGGGATACCTGTTCTCACTTCAGCTTTCACAGCTCAGGCCTGCGGAGGAATCACCGGACAGTACACTATCAGCTTCGCAGAATCAGTTTTGACAGTCAGCATCGGGTCATCATTTTCCACTTGGTTCAGGATTAAAAGTCGCTATCAATACGGAGGATACTGATATGTTAAAAAAACAACGAGGTAAACAAAACAAACATCGAACGGGCGGTAACAAAAAGAATAGTAAACTGCCGTCATTAAACTTGAACGTTCAACAACCGGTAATTCCCGGAACCGGACAGCCGCGTGCTGAGAAACGTATCGCAGCTGTTGAGGAACCAGTTACAACATCGAATACCGATACCTATACTCATGTTAACAAAGAACTCAAGGAAATAGCTCTACTGACCGTAATAATGCTGGGGCTTCTTTGTATTGCGGCTTTACTTTGGCGGTAATTGATATCAAAATAGAGGGAGCGCTTTACAGTATCGCTGAAGGGTACCCTGCCGACGATGCGATACTGTTTATTCGGCAAGGGAAGCACATCATAAAAGGAGAACGATACGCGATGGACTGGGATTTCGGTTTGACGATGATGGTACTGGGTATGTCGGCGACATTTCTGACTCTGTACCTGCTGGGCTGGGTTATTCGCCTGCTGGTAAAGCTGTTTCCGGAAAAAGAACCGGAAGGAAAAAAACAGAGTTAAATTCGACAGCCAATTTTTCACTAACAATCAGGTTTTATCTGGTTTTATAGGAGGGTTTTCATGGAAGTCTGGGTATCAGCCCTGGAGAGTTTAGCGCAGGGGTTCGCCAACCTCGGCTGGCAGAATGCCGTCATGATTATTCTGGGAGCAGTGCTCCTTTACCTCGGAACAGCCAGGAAAATCGAACCGCTCCTGCTGATACCGATAGGGTTCGGGGTAATCCTCGGCAACCTGCCGCTGGCAGCGCTGTCAGCACATGACGACGGCGGTATCATCAACATCCTTTACGAAACCGGAATACTGACCGAGTTGTTTCCCTGTCTGCTGTTCGTCGGAATCGGCACCATGATAGATTTCGGCCCGGTGCTGGCTAATCCCAAGGTGCTCATTTTTGGAGCGGCCGGTCAGTTCGGCATATTCCTGACCCTCTTCCTGGCACTGGCGCTCGGCTTTGCCAAACAGGAAGCGGTGTCAATCGCCGTTATCGGCGCCTGTGACGGCCCGACGGCAATCTTTGTTACTTCGAAATTCGCCCGGGAGCTGCTGCCGGCGGTCTCGATAGCGGCGTATTCGTACATGGCGCTGGTACCGATTATCCAGCCGCCGATAATGAGAGCCTTAACCACGAAGAAAGAACGAAGCATTGTCATGCCGGCGGTTGAAAAGAAAGTATCGAAGAAGGTTAAGGTATTGTTCCCGCTGGTCACCGGGGTCATCACCATGCTCATCGCCCCGATGGGGGCACCGCTGATGGGGATGCTGATGCTGGGCAATTTCATGAAAGAATCCGGGGTGGTGGGGAGGCTGGTGGAAGTGTCACAGGGAGCGCTCGTCAACATTGTGACCCTTTTTCTGGGGTTGAGTATCGGGGCTTCGATGCTGGGAGGCAATTTCCTGAGATGGGAGACCATTCTCATCTTTGCTCTGGGATTAATCGCCATTTCGCTCGATACGGTCGCGGGAGTGCTCATCGGGAAACTGATGTGCTGGCTGACGAAAGGGCAAATCAATCCGTTGCTCGGAGCGGCCGGGACATCGGCTTTCCCCATGTCGGCCAGGGTTGTCCAGAAAGAAGGACAGAAGGCCAATCCCAGGAATTTCCTGCTGATGTATGCCATCGGCGCTAATACCGGCGGCCAGCTCGGTTCGGTCATGGCGGCAGCGGTCATGCTGGCAATCATGCAGGGTATGGGAATCGGGCCGTTATAGAGGAGAATCACCCGCTTCTTATCCGGGAACCGCAAGCGACCGAACAACAACAGGATACGAAAACCGGCTGATTCTCAGACGGGGATTATCCTGTCTTCACAATTTTTTCAGCCTGCCGATGGCCAATGTGCTTCATTTCCGTTACTTTCTTTTTTCATAGATGTATTGAAATACCCAACATTTTTATGATATATATTCATTGATATTTCCCTGCATTATGAATTATTCATCTGCAAAGTATCGAAGAGCAAAATACATCGTTCGGGAGTTTTCAATGAAACGTATCAAGGCGGTGTTGTTTTCAATCATATGCCTGGCGGCAGTTCTCGTATCCGTTATCCCGGCCGCTTCAGCCACGGTTGAAGCGGCGATGCAACCTGAGGCTGCCGCTGCTGTCCTTTCTCCGGGGATTCAGCCTTTCGAATCTGCTGAAACCTTCGTAGACGAGAATGATTCCCGGCAATCGTTTTCAGGCAGAACTGAGATTCCGTCTCTCCTACAGGCAACCTATTTCCATTCGGGTTTAGCAGACAGTGATGATGATATCGAGATAGCCCCGCCTCCTCCCCCTTCGTATCCTCCGTATATTGAAAATCTACCGTCCGGTCTTTCCGAAATTTCCGTGTTCCAGCTGACGCAGGAATTTCCAAAAAGAAAGGAGATAAGAACCGATGAGACCCATGGTTCGATATCCGGCCATGTTTACGAGGCGAACGGGACCACGCCCGTCGAGGGGGCTTCTCTTTTTGTTCAGGAATTCAATACCGGAGAATGGATAGACAGTACCGTTTCTGCTGAAGACGGCAGCTACACAATCTCCTGGTTGAATGCCGGGACGTACAGGATAATGGCCAGGAAAGACGGTTACGTCATCGAGTTCTATAATAACGTTTACTCTTCCAGCCAGGCGGCAGCGGTTACCGTTACCGCATCTGAAGATACTCCGAATATCGACTTTTCGCTCGAGTCAGGCGGTTCGATATCGGGCTATGTCTTCGAGGCAGACGGAGAAACACCTGTCGAAGGCGGTCTAGTCTGGGCATATAAAACCGACGGAAGCTTTTCCACTTTCTTTTCTTACTGGGCAGGGTCCGACGGCAGTTATACAATCCCGGGACTGCTTTCGGGAAGCTATTACGTGAGAGCCGAGGCATTCGGCTACATAACTGAGTATTATGGCGGCGTCTATACCGAAAGTCTGGCTACGCCGGTGACCGTGACAGCGCCTGATGAAACAACGGATATCGACTTTTCTCTTGACCTCGGTGGCTCGATATCCGGTCATGTTTACGATGAGGACGGAGAAAACGCTATCGGAAACGTATACATCACCATTCATAATTCCGATACCCGTATCCGGGAAGGCTACGCTTTTACTGATACCGAAGGCAGTTATACTATCTCCGGGTTACCGAGCGGACGGTACAAAGTGCGAGCTGAAAAGAATGGCTATGCCACAGAGTTCTATGAGGGTGTTTACTCATTCGACCAGGCGACACCGATTGCCGTGACCGCTCCCGAAACAATCTCCGGCATGGATTTTTTTCTGGAACCAGGCGGTTCTATTTCGGGGCGTGTTTTCACAGAGGACGGAGCCACGCCTCTCAGAGGTGCCAGGGTCTGGGCGTATTCGGATGATAACAGTTATCATAGTTACTATTCCTACGTGGTTACTTCCGACGGCAGTTTTACCATTCCGGGAATACCTTCAGGCAATATCTATGTCCAGGCCGCTGCGGATGGTTACGTTACGGAGTATTACGATGGCGCTTACTCTACCGGTGCAGCAACTCCGGTTACCGTTGACGCGCCCGATGCCGTTTCCGGTATCGACTTTTCAATGGAACCAGGCGGCTCTATCTCCGGCTATGTCTACCAGGCGGACGGCCGTACCCCGCTTATCGGGGCTTATGTCTGGGCGTATAAAACCGATGGAACCGATACCACTTATTATGCCTACAACGTCAAGTCCGACGGCAGTTATACCATTCCGGGACTGTTGACAAGTACCTATTACGTCAAAGCTGCGGCGAATGGCTATATCACAGAATTTTACGATAACGTATACTCATCCGGCACAGCAACGCCGGTTATCGTAACCGCACCCGGGACGACCTCACCTATCAACTTCTCTCTCGATGTCGGCGGCATTATTTCCGGCCGGGTCTGCAAGGATGATGGAGTGACACCGATTGCAAATGCCGATGTCCGGGCAAGACACACCGAGAACAATTACAGTAAAAACACGAAAACGAATACCGACGGTACTTATACGATTACCGGGTTACCTTCAGGCCAGTACCAGGTGGAAGCTGAAGCTAACGCCTATATCAAGGAATACTATAACGGAACTTACAACTATAACCAGACAACTCCGGTTATCGTGACGGCTCCCGATACTACACCCGATATCGATTTCTCGCTCGATATCGGCGGTTCTATCTCCGGCCGTGTCTGTCAGGATGATGGGATGACACCGATAATGAAATTTTCTATCTTCATTCTTGAACATGACATGCTGTGGTTTACAGGAATTTCGGTAACTACCGGTGACGGCAGGTATACCGTATCAGGTGTTCCTTCAGGGTCATACCTGGTCCAGGTATCAGCAAGCGGTTATGCGACTGAAACGTACGACGGTGTTCACACTTCCGACGAAGCAACACGGGTGGCAGTAACGGCTCCGAATGAGACAAAACAAATCGATTTCAGTCTTGCTCCCGGAGGTTCTGTTTCCGGGATTGTGGTAAAGGAAATCGACACCACGCCAATAGCATCAATGCTTGTTCTTGCCTGTCCTTCCGGTACCGATTCGGTTTACGGAGTGATATCTACTTCTGCTGACGGCCGTTACCAGATAGCCAGGTTACCTGCCGGTGACTATACATTACACACTCTTTCCTATGATACGACTTACATCCAGGAATGGTACAGCACTGCAACTTCGGAAGCGTACTGCCAGGAACAGGCGACTCCGGTCACGGTCACGCCGCCCGGAGACACGCCGGGTATCAATTTCAGCCTGGTTACCGGGGGAACGATATCCGGAAATATTTACGAAGCGAATGGCTCGACCCCGGTCTATAACGCTGCGATAAATGTTTACGGAGCCAGCAGTTTTCCCTGTGCGACTGTTTTTTCAGGAACCGACGGCGGTTACACGACCTCAGGATTAAACACCGGCAGTTACAAAGTGAAGGCAGAAAAAGCCGGTTATACTACCGAGTGGTATGACAATACCTCTGTCCAGGATACCGCAACTCCTGTTGCGGTTGTTATACCCACTAATACTCCCGGAATCGATTTCACGCTGAACAAATCCGCATCCTCGGCGCCGGTAATCATCTCCCCTGCAATTGGAGCCTATGATGTTTCAGTGACTCCTTACTTTTCTTGGGAACCTGTCGCTGGTGCGCATCATTACGAGATTGCACTTTGCGAAGATCCTACCTTTACCATCATCGAATGGGCATACAACGTTAATGACCCTTTCTTAGCTTCGACAGGTACTCTTCGTTATGAAACTACTTACTATTGGAGAGTCAGAGGTGTTATGGATGCCGGTTCCACTGTATTCACTCCCTGGGGAACCGGTATTTTCACAACAATAGAGGGTACGATAACCGGTGAAACACGCGAGGCAAATGGAAACATCCTGCCCGGTGTCACCGTATCAGCAAATGGAGGAATTTCAGCAATCAGTCAACAAGACGGGAAGTATGAAATAGGGCTAACCACGACGGGCACCTTGACCTTCACGGCTACGAAAACAGGTTTTCGTTCGCAGAGCAGAACCGTAAACCTGACCGAAACCTATACGGTCAATTTCAGGGGCAACGAAGGACTGATACCGAATGCACCGAATCTGTCCTATGTCCTGGCATGTATTAACAAATGGAAATACCCGTCTGAAGGGCTTGGGCTTGAATTATCGAAGGTACTGGAGGTAATTAATGCCTGGAAGAATCCGATAGTCAACAATCCGGACTGACAGGAATATGGTGTAATTTACCCGAGGTGTTCGTAACCAACAGAAGGTAGGCCTTCTTTAATTCGATGCGTCTGTTTTTTCAACAGCGGCGTAACATCAACCAGGCTTGCGGTCAATTCTGTTTATTTATCGGTAGAGAACGGACACGAATCCGAGTGTCCTCAAGTATGATGATGCTCCCCTCATTTAAAGGCTGCTCAAGAACCGGAAGGTTCATTATGAGCAATGTTGCCTGGTCAACCGGGCGCCTAGACGACCTGCGAAACAGTATTACTGAAGGTTCGTCTTTATTTCTTAAAGCCAGTAGTGTAGCAAAATCAGTATCCGCTGAGACAATAATACGCTTTTCTTCAACAGCCCTGTTAAAAATTACTTCATCCGAATCAGACTGCATACCAAAATCCCGTATATGTACTGCATCATGTCCGATTATCCGTAATTCGGTGGCTATCAACGGTGACAATGCATTATCTACGAGAAACTTCATAGCTATGATACCAGGGGCAGTTCGCGTTCCCGTACCGCTTCAGCAGCGTACTGCAAGGCTTCCCGGATATCTTCGGGTTCGAGGTCGGGATAGGCTTCCAATATTTCGTCTTCCGTCATTCCCTCAGCCAGCATTCCTACAATCGTAGCTACCGGAATACGCAGGCTTCGGATGCAGGGAACACCACCCATCCAGCCGGGGTGAACCGTAATCCTTTCGTACTTCATCTTCAACACCCTCACAACATATCTGACAACTTTTTTTGCTCAATATACAGTACCGGCAACCACATTGTATCATGTGGAAGGCCGGCCAATCGGCCTTTTCTCTGGAATATTCTACATATGCGTCCGAACGATACCGTCTTCTCCGAGGACGCCGATGAAATCGCCGGATACGACGACGAACTCGCCTTTCAGGAATTTTTTCACGTCTGCCCAGTGGCCGTCCGGTTCTTTATCGAGCGGCACGCCCTGCTCAATCATCTTCTGGCGGACGACAGTGCCGTCAAGCTGTCTGGGCGTACAATCCTGCTGACGGCACAGTACCGCCGCCACGCCGGCCGCCTGGCCGGTGCTCATCGAAGTGGCGATAACCCTGACGGCAGCGATGGCATTGAACTCAGCCGACATGCACCGGCCGACAACGAAGAGGTTATCAACCTTGAGCGGCACCAGCGAGCGGTAGGGTATCTCGCAGTACTCGAGCGGGTTCACCCGCGCCTCGTACCCACCGGGAACGCCGTAGGGGTGCATTTCAGAGGTGCACCGGGCAGGACGGCAGACAGCCGGAGCTTTCGGCGTATCGAGGTGAATATGCCGTAAAAATCCGAGTTTGGCGCTGGTTGGGTGATGGGTATCGAAAAATTCGGGAAACTTGGCAATGCCGTCTTTAAATTTCGCAGCGCAGGCGACGTCTTCGTCTTTCAGGACGTACTCGCCGATAATCCTCCGGGAATCGCGGATGCCATGCAGGCCGGCGATACCGGTGACGCGGCTTTTTTCGAAACCGGGCAGGTATTTTCGGAAGAATTGTTCCATCCACTCAATCTGCCGGTGCTGTTCGATGACCTGCCGGGAGAGGTCTTCGGTATCGTCGTTCCGGGTATGAAAGCTGTGGGTGGTCATGACACAGATATCGGCGTCTTCCGGAGGCGTTCCCGGTACCTGGTATATAAGAGCGGTCGGAAAAATGAAGTGAGGCAGGTCGCCGTTCGCCACCGCTTTATCCTCGAGTTCAGCCAGCATGCCCATGCCCGGCCAGACCTTCGCCTTTTTCATCTGCTCCTGCATCCAGTCGGTACCGGCTTTCTGGTATTCCGGCATATTGACATTCGCCATGCGGAAGGCGAGGGTAGTCGACATGTTATAGCCGGCGAACTGATTACCGCCGACCTCGTACGGAGCGCCGGCAGCAGCGGCGATATCGGCATCGCCGGTGGCATCGACAACAAAACGGGCATCGACCTGTATTTTGCCCGACTTTCCGTGGCAAATGACGCCTTTTATGACACCGTTCTCGACGATGGTATCGATAACATACACCCCGTAAAGTATCCTGACGCCGGCTTCGAGAAGCATTTCTTCGAGGACGAGCTTACCCTTTTCCGGGTCGATACACGACTGGTGCGGCCGCCGAATCAGGGCGCCTTTTGCTTCCAGCCGGTTCAGCCACTCGGCGCAGTTGCCTTCGACCATGCCGGCAATGCCGTTGACATAGCCGTTCGTAGCCAGCCCGCCGAGGGATATCTGGCTTTCGAGGAGCATCGTCCGGAGGCCTCCCCGGGCTGCTGTCAGGGCTGCCGAACACCCGGCGACGCCGCCGCCGGCGACGAGGACATCGGTATCGAATCGTTTATTACTCACTTTTCCCCCCTCCTGAAAAAAACTGGTATTTTATGTCATCCGGATTTCGCCTGTTGTTTCACCCAGGCGTTACGGGCGGCAACGTCGATACCCTGGGGCAGCAGCCGTTCCGCCATATCGCCGGGGACGAGAATCAAGTAATCTTCCCGTTTCATGCCTTCGATGAGGCCTTTGGCACAGACCTCCGGGGGTAGCAGTATCGGCGTCTCCCAGAACGCCTCGTTTTCCTTAATCAGTTTCTTTTTCTGCTCCTCGGTGCCGACGAATCGGGTGTTGCGGCTGATATCCGTTTTGTAGCCGCCCGGGACGAGGCAGGAAACGAGGATACCTTTCGGGCGCAGATACGCTGAAACGCAGTCAGTCAGCCCGAGAATGCCGGCCTTGGTGGTGATGTAAGCGGTATTCAGGATATCGGAGTTATACATCAGCGCCTGAATCGAAGAAACGGTCACGATATAGCCGCTGCCCTGTGCCAGGAAGTGGGGCATGAAAGCGGTGATATTCCGGATATAACCCATCAGGTTGGTGTTGACGATGTAGCTCCAGTCATCGAGGCCGACATCTTCCGGCAGACCTCGGACGCCGACGGCGGCGTTGTTGACGAGTACATCAAGTCTGCCGAAGGCTCGTATCGCCTTATCTTTCATGGCAAAGATGCTGTTATCGTCAGCAATATCGCCCTGAATCACCACCGCGCGCCGGCCGAGCAATTCGATTTCTTCTTTCACTTTTTCCAGTTTCACAACGTTCCTCGCTACGAGGACCAGGTCGGCCCCTTCCTTTGCCATGGCGAGGGCGATTTCCCGGCCGATGCCTCCGGAACTGCCGGTTACGAGAGCAATTTTTCCTTTAAAGTCCATGAGAGTCTCCTTTTATCAGATGTAGACGGTACCCGTTTGTGTTAAAAACCCCTATCGACCATCATTTTCTCTCTCTTGACGGGAAAAGCCAGTTGAGAGTAAACAAAAAACTATCACATAGCCCCCTCACCCTTACCCTCTCCCGCGGTGGGGAGAGGGAACTTATACAGAGATTCCTTAATCATTATCAACTTGTTTACCCTTCGACTGGCTCAGGATAAACGGAATACGAGCCCGTCAGGTCTCATCCCTGTCTTTTATGTTACAGATTTTCTAAAACACGATGACATTTCTCAGTACTTCACCTTTCGCCGATTCGGCGAAGGCTTCGTTAATCCGTTCGAGGGGATACCGGTTCGAGATAAGCTCGTCGATTTTCAAACGTCCTGCCAGGTAGAGGGCTTCGAGACGGGGGATATCCACCCGGGGTTTAATCTGCCCCATAGCGCACCCGGTGAGAATCTTCCCCATGACTTCGGTGGCATGGAAATCGGAGAGCCGTTCTTCCCCGGCGTGGCCGATGATAACCGTCATGCCGACGGCGCCTCCCGCCATAAGAAAGCCCTGGCGGAGCGGCCCGGTTCCGGCAACGGTAACGAAGACGTAATCAGCCCCTTTCCCGCTCTGTGTCAGTTTCCTCACCGCAGCAACCGGGTCGGCTTCCTTTTTCGCATTGACGGTATGAGTCGCTCCGAATTTCCGGGCCAGTTTCAGCTTGTTATCCATGACATCGACGGCAATCACCGGAAACGCCCCAGAGAAGACGGCTC
Organism: uncultured Dehalococcoidales bacterium; assembly: GCA_964463875.1. GTDB lineage: Bacteria > Chloroflexota > Dehalococcoidia > Dehalococcoidales > UBA2162 > MGML01. The sequence continues at coordinate 2,424 of CAYXEG010000082.1, read as the reverse complement.
CCTGAATGGCATTCAGGCCGACGCCGCCGGTACCCATGACGACGACGCTGCTGAAGGGGGTTACCTTCGCCCGGTTGACGACGGCGAAAAACCCCGAGATAACGCCACAGGCGAGGAGCGAGGCCGATTCCAGGGGCATGGCATCGGAAATTTTCACCACATTGAACTGGGAAACGACGGTTTGTTCGGCAAAACCGCCCATGACGCCGCCTAACTGGGTAAGGCGCCGGCCCTGGTTATCGATATAGCGGCCGGGGAGGGCGAGTTTCAGTCCCCGGTTTTCGCAGGCTTCCGGCTTGCCGATGGTACAGAAATAGCACTGGCCGCAGCCGACGGCAGGAATCGTCACGACCACCCGGTCACCGGGCTTAACGTACGAGACATTCCGGCCGACCGTCTCGACAAAACCGGCTACTTCGTGGCCGCCGACGGCCGGCAGAGGAGGCCTTCCATGTTCTCCGTTCATCGAGTGAATATCGCTGTGGCAGACGGCACAGAAGGCGTTCCTGACAAGGACATCATCGTCCCCCGGCGGTTCAAGCTCCAGTTCTTCGATAGCCATCGGTCTCCCGAACTCGTGTAAAACGGCGGCCTTGGTTTTCATGGAATTCTCCTTTCGGTGAAGAATTACTTTTTCACAACCGGCAGATGGTCGGAAAACCCCCGATCCCTGAATTTTTCCTTCCAGTTTCCCACCGGGCAGTAGGTGAGGCACTTCCCGCAGTTCCAGGAAGAGGTATCGAGGGGGCCGAGATGCTTGCTGGCGGCAGCGTAATCGACTTCCCGGAGGGAGGCATCGAACCCCGAAACCAGGTCAGTGTTTCCGCCGGTCGCTTTCGTCAGGGCTTCGGTGCCAATCCGGCATTTCGAAACGCTGAGGCTGCAATACTCGTAGACCTTTTCCCCGTTCCCGTCCTTGAAAGCAACCCTCCTGAACGGCCCTTCCCCGTACCGGCTGATGGCTCCGGTCGGGCAGACCGTGGTGCAGATATTGCATTTCGCCGGGTCGCAGAGATGTGTTCCGTTATACATCGGGTCAGGCTCCAGTTCAGCGGTAGTGAGAACCGCCCCAAACCGGTTCCTCGGCCCGTATTGCGGGGTCAGGACGATACCCAGCCAGCCCATTTCGCCCAGTCCGGCAGCGATGGCAGCATGGCGCTGGCTTATCGACATACCGGCTGCGAACGGCCCGACCTGGGTTGGCGTTGCAACCTCGCCGGTTTTCCTCTCGATATACTGAGCAATATCGTAAACCGAATAGAGCAGGTGGAAATTCGGGGCGATGATATAGCCGTAGGTGCCGTAGATTCCCTGTGCCCGCTTATTGCCGTCTTCGAAATTCCTCATGACTGCCTGGACGGCGCCGTCGAGCAAGCGGACGCCGACAACCACCACCGATTTACACCCGGGGAGAAAATCGGTCGGATGGGTTCCCTCGGGAGCGCCTTCAAATCTCGATATCGGGGCAATCCCGCACAAATCCATACCAATCGTTTTCGCGTGTTCTTTAAGAGACTGTTCGATACTCATTGCTTTACCCCCCTCTTACCTGTTTTTTCTTTCTTCATCCGATTTACGGGAAAAAGGCTTTCGGAGAGCCGGCGCCCATGTTGATGACTTCGCCGACCAGGTAGCTGCAGACATCCGAAGCCAGGAACGCTACCAGGGGACCGATATCCTCGCCGGTGCAGAACCGGCCGGTGCCGAAGTTCTTCGAGGCCTCCGCCACCTCTTTTTCAGTCAGCTTGCGGCCGCCCCGACCGCCGATATTGAGGCCGGTATTTCCGAGTCCGGGGTGGATGCCGTTGACGACGATGCCGGACTCGATAAGCTCGGAAGCAAGCGATTTTGTGAATGAGGTGATACCTGCTTTCGAGGCCCCGTAGAGGCTGATAGTCGGCATGCCCTGCCCGCCGGTGATATTGATTATCCGGCCGTACCGGCGGGAAATCATATGGGGAACAACCGCCCGGGTAACGTTGAGCGTGCCGTAAAGGTTGGTCTGAATCGGCTTGTCCCACTCCTCCCGGGTCATCTCGATAAACGGTTTCAGGACGGTACCGGCTCCGGCGTTATTGACGAGAATATCGATTTTTCCAAAGGCTGCCAGCGCTTCGGCGACCATGCGTTCGACTTCGGTATTATTGGAGATATCCGCTTTGATAGTAATAACCCTGCGTCCGAGGGATTCGATTTCAGAGGCCGTTTGTTTCGCCCCTGCGAGGTCACGGTCCACCGCCACGATATCACAACCCTCCTTTGCCAGGTACCCGGCAATACCTTTACCGAACCCAATCTGGCTGCCGACACCGGTGACAAGGGCTGTTTTTCCTTCCAGCTTCAGGTCCATTGTTTCCTCCGTTCTTCACTTCATATTCGAGCATGACAGGCAAATCTTGCGTTAATAGTAACGAACTTTTCAAT
>CAYXEG010000081.1:8183-13662 GCA_964463875.1 uncultured Dehalococcoidales bacterium | reverse complement strand
AACCCGGTCAGCAGGTTATGGAATAAAGAAGAAATCACCCGGATGGGGGAAATCGTCATCGGTAACGGGGGCACTGTTATCTCCGACGAAATCCATTGCGAGATTGTACTCGGTGGCCGAAAGCATACGCCGTTCGCTTCCGTTTCCGAAGAATTCGCTCAGAACTCGGTCGTCTGTATGGCGCCGAGCAAGACGTTCAGTCTGGCCGGGCTGGAGACATCGACGATTATTATCCCGAATAAAAAGCTGAGGGATGAGTTCAGCAATATACGGGCAGGAATCATGCCGGGGCCGAACCTGTTCGGGTACGTGGCGCTCGAAGCGGCTTACCGGTACGGCGACGAGTGGCTGGAGCAGGTACTCGCCTATCTGGACGGTAATTTCGCCTTTTTACAGAATTACCTGGTTGAGAGGATACCGGCCATCGAGGTCATCGAGCTTCAGGGAACGTATCTTGCCTGGCTGGACTGCCGGAAACTGGGGCTGGACGACCAGGAATTGAGGCGATTCTTCAGAGAAAAGGCGAAGGTGGGATTCGACGACGGTTATGTGTTCGGCGAGGCTGGGAGCGGCTTCCAGCGGATGAATATCGCGTGTCCGAGAACGTTACTCGAAGAAGCACTATCGAGGATTGAGAAAGCGGTGCGGGCATTATCGATATGAGTTCCGGTTACAAAGATACATTCAAAGGAACGGCCTGGTATTATTCCCGGTTTCGTGAAGGCTACCCGCCTGAGTTCTTTACCGTGTTAATAAAGAAGTTTGGATTAACCGATAATGACAGGGTACTTGACCTTGGTTGCGGTACCGGACAGATAGCGATTCCGATATCGTCTTTGGTAAGGGAGGTGGTCGCAATGGATCCGGAACCGGAAATGATATCAGAAGGGAAAGAACAAGCTGCATTGAACGGACGGTTGAATATAAACTGGGTATTGGGCGGTTCCTGCGATTTACCGGCATTGCGTGACACTCCGGGCTATTTCAAGCTGGTGACAATCGGGACTGCCTTTCACTGGATGGACAGGGAAAAGGCGCTTTATGATTTATACCGGATGATATCCGATGGAGGGGGTATTGCTATTGCCTGGAATACCAGCATCTGGAATAACCCGGCGAACGAGTGGCAGACGATAACCGGACAGGTAATCAGGAAATACCTGGGAGAAGAACGACGAGCCGGAAGCGGGACATTTAATGTGGCTCCGATAAGGCATGAAGAATTTGTCAGGAACTCATCGTTTGTTAACATGGAAATATGGAAACGACACTGGAAACGGGATTCAACTCTTGATGAAGTGCTGGGCAATCTGTACTCGACTTCGATGGCGAATCCAAATGTCCTTGGTATGCATAAAGAAGACTTTGAAAAGGAGTTGGAAAAGGAATTGTTGAAAACCCGTCCTGAGGGAATTTTCGAAAGTGAAGGCGACATGGAGGCTATTCTAGCCTGGAAACAGCAAACCTTTCCGGACAGGGGGTTTAAACTATGAAAATAAGTTATTGTCCAGAAACGGACTCGCTCTACATTGATTTATCGGAAAAAGCCGGTTCTGAGCGTAGAGAGATATCCGAAGGAATTGTACTTGATTATGATAACCAGGGAAACCTGGTCAGCATAGATACCGATAACGCCAGCAAGAAAATTTCTCTTAAAGAACTCAGCCTGAAAAAATTACCCGTTGATATCTATTTTGTTGCTTAGCCTGCCCTGGGAAAAGGGTTCAGTTTCGTTTTTTCTGACCGCTACGATGATATGGCTGCCGCTGTTAACAAGGCCGGGGTCGTGGTTCAGTTTTTTCTCGAGTTTCACCAGGGTATCCCAGGCTTTCGGGCTTTCGGCAATTTTTTCGCCGCTTTGCGAGTGTTCGCGGAAGGTGACGTTCGAACCGGCTATTTCAAGCACAGTACAGCCACCGAACAGCTTCCCAAGCTCATCGGCGACATAGAGGTGCATCGGCGCATGGTCCATGCCTGATTTCGAAGGAAAACCAGGGAGGTCGCCGGTTTCGATGACCGGGAACAGAGGCGGGATACCGGAGACCTCCGTTTCCGGGTTTTCGAGCATGGGGAGACTCGGAATCGTTACTGAGCTGAGCGCCGAGCCCGCCAGGCTCATGACGCTGACAAGGATAACCCCTCCCGGCTTTGTCACCCGGACAAGTTCACGAGCGGCGGCGAACCGCTTTTCACAGACATAAGAGAGGGCGCCGCCGAAGCAAAGGGTGATATCGAAGCAGTTATCGGCGAGGCCGGACAGCGTGGCGATATCTTCCCGCAGGAACCGTTCGACGAAACCCCTGAGGCCGGCTTCGTTTATTTTCTTTTCAGCCAGTTCGAGCTGGATATCCGATATATCGAGGATGGTTACCTTGCAGGCGTTTTTCGCAGCGATGATACTGAACCGACCGGGACCGCTGCCGGCATCGAGGAGCCGCATTCCCGGCCTGATGTACCGGTTGATGAAATCTTCGTGGATTATCGCCTGTAAACGGCCATAGGGGCGGACTTCAAGCCGTGCCCACTCCTTTTCGCCGTAAACATTGTAGAATTCTCTGGTGTATTCCGGTTCATACATCATACATGAAAGTATACCATAAATGTACTGGAATACAAGAAAAAAATCATTTATACTTACATCATTCCTGATGGAAGGAGGTGAACGTGAAAGAGATATTTGAAAAAATATGGGAAGCTGCCCTGCCGTACCAGGACCAGCGGGACGATGACGGGCATGCCCGGACGGCCCTTAAGTATGCGAAGCAACTCCTCGAACTCGAAGGTGGTGATGAAGATATCGTACTACCGGCGATTATCCTCCACGATATCGGGTACAGCCAGCTTCCCCGGCCGCGGCGGATGATGATATTCAGCAAACACGCCACGCCGTACCAGCGGGATACGATAGTGCATGAACACCAGACAGAAAGCGTGATACTGGGTAAAAAGATACTGGAGAAGTTGAACTATCCTGCCGACCTGATACCGAAAATCCTCGAGATAATTTCACAGCATGACTCGCGGAAAGGATTTATTTCGAAAGAGGACGGGCTGATGCGGGATGCCGATAAACTGTGGCGATTCTCCGGAGAGAGTTTCAGTCTGGGGAAAAATCGCCCTGCCGCCGATACGGAAGAGCGATGCAAGCGTCTTGAAAAGGACCTGGAGAACCCCGACTTTATCTATGCGGAATCAGCAAAGCGGATTGCCCGCGAAGAACTGGAGCAGAGAAGGAAGAGACCTGTTAAGAGATTGAGAAGCAGTATGTTTCAAAGTTGCGGGATGGACATCGAGTATACGGTTACGGATGAACACGGGCTTGACCAGATTGAGGGTTTGTGGTTAAAGCTGAGAAATCATCATGCCGGAATATCGTCGCATTTTTCCGAATCGATGAAAGAAAAAACTTACGAAGACAAAAAAAGGGAATTATTAGCAATGGTGGAAACCGGTAAACTACGGATTTGCCTGGCAGCTGACGCTATAGCAAAAAAGACAGTCGGATATTGTATTGCTTCAGTCACCGCCGATGGAGAGGGTGAAATTAACTCCATTTTTATCGAAGAAGATTACCGGCAGCGCGATATCGGCGAAAACTTGATGCAATACTCTCTCGACTGGCTGCAATCGTTTTCTCCCGGAAGAATCAGGTTGGAGGTGATGGCCGGCAACGAGGAAGTATTCCGGTTTTACCGGCGGTTCGGCTTCGAACCGCGCAGTATCATTATGGAGCGGGTCAATCAGGCAGACGGGAAGTTACCGACTAAATCCGATGATTTTAGAAAAATTCATGGTCAGGGTATTGACCGTGAGGCTGGCAGATGATAGACTAGTAAATGTCGAGGATTTCCGGACCACAAACCGGTAAGTCCGAGCACGTTCTTTAGTAGTAGATGATAGTCTCCTGGTGGTTTGAGCGGAGTGGTACCACCCGTTCCCATCCCGAACACGGAAGTGAAACGCTCCAGCGCGGAGGATACTGAGGGGCTTCCCCTTGTGGAAAATAAGTCACTGCCAGGAGACTTTATCAACTCAACTCTCACTCTTATTTCAATCTCACTTTTCCTCTCTGTTCGTGTCTGTTTATTGCTTTTATGGCTGACTTGAATTATAATGAATTTGAGACTGGCTATAAAGGTTAGTGGATGTAAGGAGCGAATATGCCAAGCCGATTTGAGAAATTTTCAGAAAGGGCTCGTCGTGTTCTAACCTCCGCCCAGGAAGAAGCGCAAAACCTCAACCACAATTATATTGGAACCGAACATATACTTCTTGGCCTGATTCGGGAAGAAGAGGGTGTTGCGGCCAAGGTTCTTACCAATCAGGGTATCAGCCTTACCAAGGTACGTTCAGCGGTTGAGTTCATTATAGGCCGTGGGGAAAAACCGGCGGTCGGAGAAATCGGACTCACTCCCCGGGCTAAGAGAGTAATAGAACTGGCGATTGACGAAGCCCGTCACCTCAGCCATAACTACATTGGAACCGAGCACATTCTGCTCGGACTTCTGCACGAAGGAGAAGGCGTTGCCGCCGGGGTGCTCGACAGTTTCGGCCTGACCATCGAACAGGCGCGAACCGAAGTTACCAACATACTGAGTCAGAGCGCCGGGCGAACGAGGCAACCCGCCAAATCCGTGACGAAAACGCCGATTCTGGACCAGTTGAGCACCGATCTGACCGCGGCCGCCGTGGCCGGGAAACTCGACCCGGTTATAGGGCGCTCGAAGGAAATCGAACGGGTCATTCAGATTCTAAGTCGCCGCACCAAGAACAATCCGGCGCTTATCGGTGAACCGGGGGTAGGGAAAACTGCCATTGTCGAAGGGCTTGCTCACAGGGTAGCTTCGGGGGATGTTCCCGAGACACTCGAAGACAAGCGCATCGTCACCCTCGATATTGCTTCGGTCGTTGCCGGTACCAAGTACCGTGGCGAATTCGAAGAACGTCTCAAGAAGATTGTCAACGAGTTGAAAGCAGCCAAGAACTGCGTTCTCTTTATCGATGAATTTCACACCATCGTCGGCGCCGGCGCCGCCGAAGGGGCGGTCGATGCTGCCAGCATTCTCAAGCCGTCACTGGCGAGAGGCGAACTGCAGTGCATCGGGGCAACGACCCTGGACGATTACCGGAAGCACATCGAACGCGACCCGGCCCTGGAACGAAGATTCCAGCCCGTCCTGGTCGAAGAACCTTCGGTAGAGCAGACGCTCGACATTCTTCGCGGTGTCAAGGAACGATACGAGGAACATCATAAACTGACCATCAGCGACGAAGCGCTCAGCGCTGCTGCTCATCTTTCCGCCCGGTATATCGCCGACCGTTTTCTGCCCGACAAGGCAATCGACTGCATCGACGAGGCTGCTTCCCGCCTGCGTATGCAGGCGCAGACAGCGCCGCCGGATTTAAAGAAGTTGGAGAAAATGGATTTGGTTATGATTCGATTTTTATTCCTAGTGAATATCAACAAACTTTTGCTGAG
>CAYXEG010000081.1:0-8173 GCA_964463875.1 uncultured Dehalococcoidales bacterium | reverse complement strand
AAGGCAATCGATGTTATCGATGAAGCTTCATCGAGGGTAAGAATCGGCTATCGGGTGATGCCGGAAGAAATCAAGGAAAAGATGCGCGAGCTTGAGCAGATTCGGAAAGAGAAAGAAGAAGCTCTTTCGAATCAGCAGTACGACTTGGCTGCCGATTTACGCCAGAAAGAACTGGCCTGCGAAGAAGAGCTGAAAGAAGCGAGAACCACCTGGCAGGAGAACCTTGACCAGGTGAAACCCGAGGTTACCACGGAAGATATCGCCCATGTCATCTCCGATGACGAAACCGCCCGGCTTCTCAAGATGGAAGAAGTCCTCCATGAGAGGGTTATCGGTCAGGATGAAGCGATAGATACCATCTCGAAAGCGGTACGGCGGGCAAGAGCCGGTCTGAAAGACCCGCGCCACCCCATCGGCAACTTTATCTTCCTCGGCCCGACGGGTGTCGGCAAGACGGAACTGGCGAAAGCGCTGGCGGAATTCATGTTCGGCAGCGAAGATGCCCTGATACGGCTGGACATGTCCGAATACCAGGAACGCCACACCGTATCGAGGCTGGTGGGAGCCCCTCCGGGATACGTCGGCTATGATGAGGGCGGGCAGCTTACCGAAGCGGTACGCCGCAAGTCATATTCCTGCATACTGCTGGATGAAATTGAAAAAGCCCATCCGGACGTCTTTAACATCCTGCTCCAGATTTTCGACGACGGCCATCTGACCGACGCGAAGGGGCGCAGGGTGGATTTCCGGAACTGCATCATCATCATGACAAGCAATATCGGGGCTGAGACAATCAGGAAGAGCAGCGCTATCGGATTCGCTTCCCGGTCGAGCGAGGAGAAAGTCCAGGAACGTGAATACGAAAAGATGAAGGACAAGCTACTCGATGAACTCAAGAAGGTGTTCCGTCCGGAATTCCTGAACCGTATTGACAGCGTCATGGTCTTCCATTCGCTGACCCGAAATGATATAAGAAAGATTGTCGACCTGATGCTGGCGATGGTAATCCATCAGTTAGCGGAAAAGGGTATGAAACTCGAGGTTACGGAAGCTGCCAAGGACTTTCTCGGCGAGAAGGGGTACGATGAGGCGTTTGGTGCCCGGCCTCTCCGCCGCGTGATTCAGGATATGGTCGAAGATAAGCTGTCCGACAGTTTACTGCGCGGGCAGTTCCGCTCCGGCGACACGGTAATTGTGGATGTAGAGGATGGAGAGATAGTTGTGCATACCGGCGCTGTAGAGGCGTTGATAGGGGATGTAACCGTATAACGGTTCATTGATTATCATCAGCATCTGAGGAAATATCAGGGCGGGAATAGTTCTCTATGGCTCCCCGCCCTTTTTTATATACCGGGAAGGTTGGAGATAAAAATGGCACTGGTAGTTGATTGGGCAGAAGCCTTTAAAATCGGCGGAGTAGGATTCGGATTAGTATTTGCCGTACTTATCATCCTGGCGGTTGCGCTGTGGGTGACGGGTATGGTATTTAAAAAACTTGATTCCGGCAAGAAAGAGGAAGCCGGAAAGGACAAGAAAGGAGCTTAGAATTGGCACAGGAAATCATTGAGGTACCCATAACCGGTAAAATTATCAGCGTGGAAGTTAAAGCAGGGGACGCGGTTCAGGAATCAGACGTCATCTGCTATATTGAATCGATGAAGATGGAAAATCCGATTTTGGCTCCGGTAAATGGCACGGTTACCGATATACAGGTTGCCGTTGGAGACGTTGTCGAAACAGGTAAAACGATCGCCGTCATAGAATATTAACGATAATCAGATAATACAGGAGAATAACCTTGTTCGGTCTATTTGAAACCGGGTTTGGCAGCATTACCTGGGGCTCTGTAGTTATGATAGCAATAGGGATTGCCCTGTTATACCTGGGCATTGCCAAGAAGATGGAGCCGTTACTGCTGGTGCCGATTGGTTTCGGGGTAATACTCGTCAACCTGCCGCTTGGCGGGTTGATGGAGACGCTGGTAGACGGACAGATTGTCAACCGGTTCGTCGAAGACGGCGAGCCGGTCGGGATTGTTGCAAAGCTGTTCAAGTACGGGCTTTCCTGGGAAATGATTCCGGTTCTGATATTCCTCGGGTTGGGAGCGATGACGGATTTCGGCCCGGTGATTGCCAACCCGAAAACGTTGATTCTCGGGGCAGGAGCCCAATTCGGCGTTTACTTTACCCTGTTTGTCGCCTTGCTGATTGGCAACGCTTTTCCGGACGTCGTCAATATCGGTATACGGGAAGCCTGCTCGATAGGCATCATTGCCGGGGCGGACGGGCCGACCACGATTTACCTGACCAACAAGCTGGCGCCTCACTTCATCGGTGCGACCGCCGTAGCCGCCTATACTTACATGGCGCTGGTACCGATTATTCAGCCTCCCATCATCAAGTTGCTGACGACGAAAAAAGAACGGGCGATTTACATGAAACCGCAGCTCCGGGCGGTTTCAAAAAAGGAAAAGATATTTTTCCCGGCAATCGCTTCGATTATCATTATTCTGCTTGTTCCGAAATCAGCGCCGCTCATCGGCATGCTGATGCTGGGCAACCTGCTGCTGACCTGCGGCGTTACCGAACGCCTGGCAACGACAGCCGCGAACGGCTTCATGAATGTGTTGACGATTCTTCTCGGCGTATGCGTCGGCTGCTTTATGAGCGCTGAGGTGTTCCTGACGGTAGAAAGCCTGATTGTCTTCGGGCTCGGCGTGCTGGGGTTCGCTTCTTCGACCGCCTTCGGGGTTATCCTGGCTAAAATCATGAACCTGTTCAGCAAGGAAAAAATCAACCCGATGATTGGGGCGGCGGGCGTATCGGCGGTACCGATGGCAGCCCGGGTCGTTCAGAGAATGGGCCAGCAGGCCAATCCGCGGAACTTCCTGCTGATGCACGCCATGGGACCGAATATCGCCGGCGTTATCGGAACGGCAACCGCTGCCGGGATATTCCTTGGCATGCTGGGGTAAGCAGCTCATTGAAAAAGCACCTTTTCCTGTAATAGATTATCTCGGCATACCCGGTTTCAGGGCATGATAGCTAAGGCTGAACGGGCATCGGTAACGACGGAAAACAGGTGACTGGAAAACAGATTGCAGATTTCAGACGGCATGGGAAAACTGATACTCGTTGTCGATGATGAACCGCTCATTGTCAGCTATATTCAGAGAACGCTCGCTGACGGCGGATATAGTGTCCTGACGGCTAACGACGGAGCTGCCTGCCTGAAACTGGTTCAGGAAAAAAAACCTGACCTGATTCTGCTCGATATTAAAATGCCGGGAGAAGACGGTATTTTCACGCTCGGAAAAATCAGAGATATCACCCCCAATCCGGTTATTATGGTAACCGGACTCGGCAGCGATACCATGGTGGAAAAAGCGATGGGAATGGGAGCTGACGACTATATCAGGAAACCTTTCCGGCCGAAGGAACTGCTGGCAAGGGTGAAGGCAAAGCTGAGACGCGGATAGATTACCGTATTCGTTTGAGGCTGATATGATTACAACACTGAAAGAGGTATACCATGGAAAGGGATAAATATTCGGAGAAGCGGTATGATATCCAGGGCGAAGAGGAAATCGATACCGAAATCCTGGAAGCGATACCATTCGATTATCCTGAATCGGCTACCGAAGTAGTTTATGAGACAGACGAGTTTACCTGTGTCTGCCCGTGGACGGGATTGCCGGATTTCGGGACGGTGACGATAAACTATATGCCGGATGAGAAACTGATTGAGCTGAAATCGCTCAAGTACTATCTGACGTCGTTCCGGAATGTCGGTATCATCCAGGAGCATGCCATCAACCGGATTTTGAACGATCTGGTGGAACTGGTGCAGCCGGTTACGATGATGGTAGAAGCGAAATATCGTGAGAGGGGCGGTATCCGGACAGAAGCATCGGTCGTTTACGAAGGAGAAGACTTCGACGAAATGGATGATATGGATGGCCTGGATGATATGGATGGCTTGGATGATAAGGATGACCTGGATTAATTTTCACCGGGAAAGTATTGAAACAGAAAAAATGCGGGGGTGAACCATGATAGTGAAAAAGTACCGGGATGCTGAACCCGAGGAGATGCTCGAGGGTGTCACCAAGCGGGAAGTTATCAACAAACCGAACGACGGTGCGCCAACCTTCTGCATGCGGGTGTTCGATATAGACCCTGGGTGTGCGACACCGTATCACACTCATGACTGGGAACACGAAGTGTATATCCTGGAGGGTGAAGGGGTGGCGGTCAATGAGGCAGGCGAAACGCCGGTCAGCCGTGACAGCGTCGTTTTCGTTCCGGGCGGTGAGATGCACTGCTTCAAGAATACCAGTAATAAGAATTTACGGTTTATCTGCGTGATTCCGTACTAAGGTTTATCATTGTTTGACGAAGAGGGAACAGTCGTTCCCTCTTTTTTTGTGACACCGCTTCGGTTACTCCGTATACATCAGCGGGGAGGGCGAATATGAAAGAAATGTGTTTTCCCGCTGAAAACCGAATACAGAAGCTTCCCGTATCGCTTCTTCCTAATCTGCCTGTTCTCCGGTGGAGGAGCTTTTCGGCACTACTTATTATCGTCGTTGTTCTTGGCGTAATGGGTTATCAGAATACTCAGCTCGAAAGGATTCAGAGCGGAATCGACCGTAAAATCGATACCTGGAGAAACCATGAGATAACAAGTTATGTGTACAGGTTAGAGACAAATACCGGCGGGGGAGTATACAGCGAGTTAATCGCCGTCGAGAACGGTAAGACTACTCCGATAACGATGTACCTTCATAAAGGGCGGTTAGCGGAGTACGACTCGGTAGAAGACCTGTTTCAGTCCGTTTCCAGTTGGGCTTCGCTCTGTAAAGGGTACTTCTTCCGTATCGAATACGATAAAGACTACGGTTTTCCCGCCTATGCCTGCTTCGGAGATAACCGGATAATGAACGAAAGCTATTTCAGGATTACCGACTTCGCTGTGACGAAAAGGTGACCGGTTTTCCTGCTATATCAGCCTCATCCGGCATATCATGAGGGGTGGGATGGAGCGCTTGTTTATCCAGCTCAGGGGATTGGATGAAGTGAGATTATCAGGAAGCTGCGGTTCTTCCAGACCGTCGAGAACGAATCCGTACCTGAAACACAGTTTGAATATCATGTTAAGCGGCCGGTGGAAGTAGTGCTGGGGTTCCGGCTGGGTGAGGATGCCTTTCCCGAGATAGTGAAAGGGTTCGGCGTATTTCGTGATTTTCACGCCTGATTCCATGCTGAAGACACCGTCTTTCTCGCCTGATTCGGCGAAGAACTCAATCTCTCCGGAATGGAAGCAGGGATGAAGTATCGAGAAAACGAACCGCCCGCCGGGTTTCAGCATTTCGGAAAAACAGGCTATCATCGGTTCAATGGAAGCCATATCCATCAGGGCCATGGTGCAGATGGCAGCGTCGAACTCCCGTTTCCCCAGTGCCAGCAGGGCTTCTTTATCGGTGCCATTCATTACCCGGTAGTCGATGTTACCGTTGTTTTCAACGGTGCGCTTCTTAGCCCTTTCGATAAATTCCGAGGAATGGTCGACGGCGATAATCTCGGCACCGAACGCCGCCATGCGCCGGGTGAAACGTCCGCCGCCGCAGGCGACATCGATGACCTTCTCCCCCGGCTTTAAATCAAGAAGCAGTTCGGAATACGGCTCGACGAGGTAGTCCTGGAAACCGTTGCCGTCGCCAATCGTATCATCCCAGTAACCGGCCAGCCGTTCCCAGACGGGGACGGTTTCACGGTTGAATTCAGGGAAATCAGGTGAGTATTCCTGTGTCATCTTAAAACTCCAGTTCAGTTACAGAATCTTCTTCTTTTGGCTTGCGACTGCCGCCGGGTAAACCTTCATGGATAGCTTCCCGGAGGGTACCGGCGGTGATAATTTTTATCCCGTTAATTGCCGGAATACCGGCAGAACCACTCTTTGGCACGAGGCATTTCTTGAAACCTAGCCGGGCGGCTTCGTTGACCCGCCGTTCGAGCTGGGCAACGGTCCGAATTTCGCCGCTGAGACCGATTTCCCCGACGACGGCCATTTCAGGGTCGACCGGAACATCCCGGGCACTCGAAGCTATTGCCAGGGCGATACCGAGGTCGGCGGCCGGTTCTCCGATTCTGATGCCGCCGGTGACATTGACCATAACATCCTGGTTGCCGAGCCGGAAACCGATTCGCCGGGTCAGCACAGCGGTAACGAGCAGCAACCGGTTGAAATCGATACCATTGGCGGTGCGCCGGGGCTGACCGAAACTGGTGGGATTGGTCAGCGCCTGGATTTCGACGAGGAGAGGGCGGCTGCCTTCGAGGACCGGTACGACGGTCGAGCCGACCGCCTCGCCGTATCGCTGGGAGAGAAAGGCTCGCGAGGGATTATCGACCTCTACCAGGCCGTGGCCTTTCATCTCGAAGATGCCGATTTCGTTGGTCGAGCCGAAGCGGTTCTTGACACAGCGCAACAGCCGGTAGCTGCTGAATGATTCTCCTTCGAGGTAGAGAACGGCATCGACGATGTGTTCTAGGACACGCGGGCCGGCGATAGAGCCGTCCTTGGTGACGTGGCCGACGATGAAGACCGGCACAGCGCCGGCTTTTGCCCAGTTCATCAGTCGCATGGTGCATTCGCGTACCTGGGTGATGCTGCCGGGAGCGGTTTCTACTTCGGGGAGGTAAACAGCCTGAATGGAATCGATGATGACCAGGCTGGGGGAAAGTTCTTCGACGTGTTCGAGAATGGCATGCAGGTCAGTTTCGGCGAGGAGGAAAAGGTTATCGCCCCTGATACCGAGCCGCTGTGCCCGGAGCTTTATCTGGTGCTGTGTTTCTTCGCCGGAGACATAGACGACCCTGCCGTGTGTCCGGGCGACCATTTCGGATATCTGGAGAAGGAGGGTGGATTTACCGATGCCGGGGTCGCCGCCGGTCAGAATCAGCGATCCGGGCACGATGCCGCCGCCGAGAACGCGGTTGAATTCGGCCATCGGCAGGGGGACACGGTCAGTCGATTCGATGGCAACCTGCGAGAGTTCCTGCGGACGGTTGAGAGAAACGCTGTTCCGTGACGGCCTTGCCGGGGCGGAGACGACTTTCTGTTCGGCGAAGCTGTTCCATTCGTTGCATTCGGGGCAGCGTCCCAGCCACTTGAATTCCTCATGGCCGCACTGCTGGCAGACGAACACAACTTTTCCCCGGATTTTCTCGGTTTTTGCCATGAATTGACTTTACTGTATTTACCGGGTTAATGCAACAAAAGGCAGGTCAGACTTTCTTTCTCTTCCACCTGCCGGTGCGGAAGTAGGCAACGTTGATGAGGCCGCCGACGATGACGCTGGCGGACATTGCCCAGCGGATGCCGAGAACGCCGAGGTCGGTATACTTCGGCAGCAGGTACGCCAGCAGAATGGTGATAAGCCAGGTATCGAGGATGCTGAAAATCATCATCATGGTGGTATCACCGGCGCTCTGCATGGTATTCATCAGGGCGAACATGAAGCCCATCATAATCCAGCCGGCGGCGGCGATGCGGATATACTGGATGGCAATCCGCTCAAGCTCCGGTTCGGAGTTAAAAATGTTGATAATCGGTTTTGTCCATATCAGCATGACGATGATTACGACGACGATAAAGGCTTCCAGGATAGCGACCGCCAGCCAGGCGCCTTTTTCAGCCCGTTCCGGTTTTCCGGCACCAAGGTTCTGGCCGGCCAAGACACCGGCGCCGTTGCCGAAGGACATTGCCGGCATGAAGAAGAACATTTCAACTCTCTGGGCGATGACATGAGCCGCCAGGGCTGCCGGGCCGAAGGGAGCCATGAGTACCTGGAGGATGAACTGGCTCAGACTTCTCTGAATACCGCCTATCGAAGCCGGGATACCGATGCGGATGATTCTCCACAGTATGCCGGGGTCGAACTTGAAGCCCTTGAAGGTCACCCGGACTCGCGACCGGTCGCTGAAAAGGACCCGAAGTCCGAGAACGACGCCGATACCCTGGGCGATGACAGCTGTCCAGGCGGCTCCGGCGACGCCCAGTTCGGGGAATATCCACCAGCCGAAAATCATGAACGGGCAGAGGATGATATGGATAATGCGGTAGACGGCTGCAATCCACATCGGGTTGAAGGTGTCTCCCGAAGCCTGCA
>CAYXEG010000080.1:11007-13778 GCA_964463875.1 uncultured Dehalococcoidales bacterium | reverse complement strand
AGGCCTGATGCTGGGCGCTTTCTTCATGGCAACCGATTATGTCACGTCTCCGATAACCTGGAAAGGAAGACTGATATTCGGCATCGGTGCCGGTATCATGACATCGCTCATCCGGCTTTACGGCGGTATGAACGAAGGCGTTTGCTTCTCGATACTGCTGATGAATGCCCTGACCCCGCTTATCGACAGAATAACAAAAACAAAACCATACGGGCTGGTCAAGAAAAAGAAAAGTGAAAAATAAACTGAAACAATTTTATCCGGTTTTCATCGTCACGCTCGTTGTACTCGTATCAGTCAGTTTGCTTGCCCTGACAGATAACCTGACATCTTCGAAGATAGAGGAAGAAACCGAACATGAGATTCAGGAAATACTCACGGGCATGTTCCCTGATATGAGCGACTATAAGCTCGAAGAAGACGTGTACCTGGTATTCAACGGGAAAACCACCATCGGTTATGCCTACGTCGCTACGGGGAAGGGATATGGCGGGACAATCAGTATCCTGGTCGGACTGAAAGATGAATCAACGATACAGGGTATCAGTATCATCAGCCATTCAGAGAGTCCTGGTCTCGGAGCCAGGATTACCGAAGAGGCCTACTTCAACCAGTACCGGGGTATCGACATCGTTGAGTCTGATATAAAGGCAAACGGCGGAACGATTGACGCCATTACCGGAGCAACGATAAGTTCGCAGGCTGTGGCTGATGCCGTCAGGGAAACAGCGCTCGAAAAAGTCAGGGAGTTATTCGGTGAGGGAGGTGGTCAAAACGACTAGATTCTGGAAAGAACTCAGCAAAGGAATAATAATCTCCAATCCGATTTTCGTCCTCGTTCTCGGCCTCTGCCCGACCCTGGCAGTCAGCAGCAGTATCGACAATGCCCTGGGAATGAGTATCGGGGTTTTATTCGTACTTCTCGGTTCGAACATAATTATTTCATCACTCAGGAACTTAATACCGGATATGGTCAGAATACCGGTTTTCATCGTCATTATCGCTACATTCGTTACAATTCTCGACCTTGTTTTCAAAGCGTATGTACCGGCACTGGCGGAATCACTTGGTATTTACCTGCCTTTAATCGTCGTTAACTGCATTGTCCTGGGGAGAGCTGAAGCATTCGCCTCGAAAAATCGGGTAGTATACTCCATCGCAGATGCCCTCGGCATCGGCCTGGGGTATGCTCTTGCCATCGTTATCTTCGCCTTTTTCCGCCAGCTCCTTGGTACAGGCGGTATATCTGTCTTCGGGTTTAACCTGTTTACCCTGCCGGTACTCGGTGACCACCCGATGCTAATATTCATTCTTCCTTCAGGAGCTTTCCTGGTAATGGGACTGCTCCTCGCCTTACTTAAACATACGGGGGTATTGAAGAATGAGTGATAACCTTGTAATCGTCTTTTTAACCATGGCGCTCATCAACAACTTCATACTGGTGAAATTCCTCGGGTTGTGTCCGTTCTTCGGTATTTCCAAGAATATTGGTAACGCACTGAGCATGGGCATTGCGGTTACTCTGGTGATGACGCTGGCTTCAGCGGTCACATGGGTTATCGACCATTTTATACTGACCCGCTTCGATATCGAATACATGAGTATCGTCATGTTCATCCTGGTCATCGCCGTCATGGTCCAGATAGTCGAGATGGTTATCAAGCGCACCAATCTTGCCCTGTACAACGCACTCGGTATCTATCTGCCGCTCATCACCACCAACTGCGCGGTCCTTGGCATCGCCCTGCTGAACCAGACAGGTGAGTACTCGTTCGTTACCAGTATCGTTGCGGCTCTCGGAGGAGGGGTTGGCTTTCTCGTCGTCCTGATTATCATGTCAGGGATACGCGAAAGACTGGAATTAGCTGATATACCGAAAGCCATGAAAGGCTTGCCGATAGCTTTCATGGTAGCGGTACTGCTCGGCCTGACGTTCATCGGATTCGGAGGTATCGTTTAATGGCAGTTACGATTATCGTTCTGGTTGCAATCGGCCTTGCGCTCGGTATCCTGATATGGCTCGTCAATATCGTCGTGCCCCAGAAGGTCAAGGGCCTTGAACGAACCGAAGAACTGGCTTCGATTCTTCCCGGCGCGAATTGCGGAGCCTGTGGTAATCCGTCATGCTTTGCCTACGCGAGATTACTGAGCGAAGACAGCGGTTACCTGACGAAGAATCCCTGCAACCAGGCACTGGGAAGCGAAGAAACGTTGAGAAAGCTTGAGCAGGTACTTGGAATATCTATCGATGCCGGAGCGATGTCACGGAAGGCACTGATACGCTGCAACGGTAATTCGGACACCGTCTACAATTACACTGGCGTTTCGACCTGTAAAGGGGCCGCCCAGCTTCTTAAAGGATATAAGAAGTGCCCTTATGCCTGTCTTGGATTCGGTGACTGTGCTGCTGTCTGTCCGCAGACAGCCATCGGAATTGACCCGGGTAAACATATCGCTGTTATAGATAAGATTGCTTGTACAGGCTGCGGCCTCTGCACTACCGAATGCCCGCAAAACCTTATCGAACTTGTTCCTGAAAAAACACAGGTAGTTTCGGTCTGTAATTACCAGACCCTGAGGGATCACCCGGGAAGAGAAAAATGCGAATCCGGCTGTATCCACTGCCGAAAGTGCCTTAAAGCCTGTGAATTCGATGCTATTACCTTCAACGCAGAAAGAGGCGTCCCGGTATTCGACAGTGATAAGTGCACACTTTGTGGCAAGTGTATCGAAGTTTGCCCGGCCGGATGCCTGAAAGATTACACCGGCAG
>CAYXEG010000080.1:5185-10997 GCA_964463875.1 uncultured Dehalococcoidales bacterium | reverse complement strand
ACCAGTGAATGCCTGATTAGGTATCCGGATGATTACAGGTTTACGATTAACTGTCCTCCGCTGTTTGCTTTCGACGAACGATATGATTTCTTTTCCTCGTGAATGTTCAGCACCGGTAAGAATTATTGAAAACCGGACAATTATGTAGTATTATTACTGCCATCGGTAATGCACAAATATTGAAGGAGGCGTTCATGGCAGAAAACACTAAGACTGGAGAAATCACAGTTCGGAGAATGACTAAAAATGACCTTGCCAAGATTAACGCAGTTGATAACTCTCTGCGCGGTAGAAGGCGGGTAACGACCTGGCCGTTCAGCTTCGAGACCTACTGGCGAATCTACGAGCCCGAACTTGGTTTCGTCGCCGAAATGAATAATGAAGTGGTCGGTGTTGTCGCCGGCGTTATCGAAGCAGAAGAACGAAGTAAATACCTCATCAGTCAGCCTCGCACAACGAAAAACCCGGGGCAGGCAAGCCCGAAAATCGGATGGATAGAAATGATGGGTGTTCACGGTGATTACTGGGGAAAGGGTATCGGTCAGGCGCTGATGAAGGTGTTCACAACGGAATGTAAAAAACAGAAAGCAGCGGTCCGAATCGTTGTCCGGGACGATGACGATGCCCTGAAAAGATTCCTCACTGAATTCGGATTCAAAAAATCAGAATTCGTTACCTTTGAACTGAAAGCCTGAAAAACTAATACTGAGCGAAAAAGCCGGCTGATGCCGGCTTTTTTTATTGTCCGGTAACCATTCCGGAAACAGAAAGTGAGTACCCTACTCCCGGCCTTGTCAATATCATCTCAGGGTGGCTGGGATTATTTTCAAGTTTTTCTCTCAGGTGGCGTATATGCACCTTGAGCGTATCGGCGGAATTCGGATAATCTTCTCCCCATATTGCCAGAGAAAGCTCGGAGTGAGTAACCACCAGGCCTTTGTTCTTTAAAAGGACGCTGAGAATATCTGCCTCGGTGACGGTCAACCTGACATCCCGGTTATCGACAAACACCTGGCGGGTGATTGGGAAGTACTTGACAGGCCCGCAAACCAGCGTTGTTTGTTCGGTACTTTTTTGCAGGCGTCGCATGGCCGACTTAATCCGTGCCAGCAGTTCCATCTTTCTAAACGGTTTCGTGATATAGTCGTCAGCGCCGAATTCAAGGCCTCTTATCACGTCGGTTTCTTCGTTCATTCCGGAGAGAATAATTACCGGAGTATCGCTTATATCTCTAATCTTTCGAAGAACTTCGAATCCATTCATATCCGGCAGCTTGAGATCCAGGACGATAACATCCGGGCTTTCACTCTCGACCATCGATAACCCTTCCGAACCCTGAGTTGCCGATAGTAAAATAACTTCCGGCCAGCCAACCTGAAACGATAAAGAAATGGTATCGATTACGCTCACATCGTCTTCAATCACCAGTATTTTCATCTGTGCTCCTCTCCGGTTCAAGTGAACCTAACGGAATTGAAAATCCGAAAACCGAACCTTCGCCTGTTCGACTCCTCACCCATATCTTGCCATGGTGCAAATCGATAATATTTTTACATAATGCCAAGCCGATACCAAGACCACCGACCGGGCTTCCATTCTGATTGACCCTTGAATACCGGGTGAAGAGCTTCGTCTGATTTTCCTCGGATATTCCCTGACCGTGATCCTGGACTTCGACGATGAGATTATCGGAATCAGTCGTTACCCGAACGATTATCGTGTCACCTCGAACCGAGTACTTCAGAGCGTTATCGATGAGATTTGACAGCACCTGCTTGAGCTTATCCTCGTCCCCGGCTATGACCGGCAGGCTGTCAGGTATCTCCAGGAGTATCGATTTTTTTCTCCGCGTTGCTTCCGTTCTCATTTCGGCAACAGCTTCATTAATTAACTCCGCGGGATTTACCGAGGTAATCTTCACCTCTAACCCACCGACTTCTCCCCTGACAAAATCAAGTAATTCAGTTATTCTTTTATTCAGACGGACAGCTCCCCGGTGAACATTCTCAATCATACTCCGTTCCGGTTCATTAGTCACCTTTTCGAGCAACATTTCACTGGTAGTCAGAACGGGAGTTAGCGGCGTTCTCAGTTCGTGGACCAGCGCTCTCATAAAATCCACTCGCTTCTTCATCTCTCCTTCAAGCTTGCGGCTGAGTTCGGCTTCTTTATCATAAAGCTCCTCCAAACGAGTAAGCATATTGTTGATATTTTTCGCCAGGCTGTCTATTTCATCGTTTCCAAAGGATTCTACCCGCTCCGAGATATTTCCTGTCTTACCGATTTCTTCAACTCTTTTTGCGAGAATGTTTATCTTGGATATCCCTACTTTATTCGTTACCACTATGACAAAGATTAAGATGACAAGGCTTAAACCGCCTAACCCATGCAGGAGTGTTCGTATTCCCGACCGGCCCTGCTGATACACATTTCTCGTGGTTTCCAATTTCAGTATCAGTACTGCCTCATCATGTATATCATGCATAATCCGATATCCCGCGACAATCCTGTCGTCTACATTCTTTACGAATATATCGGGTGCATCTGCTGAATATTCTGATAATATGTCCCGAACATCCGGTGGAGCAGTAGTGTCATCGGCGGTATAAGCGGATATATCCGAATCAGTGTAAATATTTAGATTATCGATGACGGAGGCGGTAAAGAACCTGCCGAATACCAGAGTACCTTGCGAAGGTTTATCTTCGACACTGGGTAAAACAGGCCGTGCTGCCAGAACGAGAGGCGGAATACCCGGAAAAGCTGTTAAACCGATAGTACCTTCCTCCTCAGCCTGTAAGTTCACATAGTTATTCGAAAGGTACGCTTGAACGACCTGGGGAACAGAAACGAATTCATCATTTTCAAGATTATACGCTTGCTCGTACACTATGTTTCCCGACAAGTCCAAAAAAACCATCATGTTTAGTTCGAGATACTTAAACGGATTCGAAAGGATGTTGTTGTCAATGTACTCCTGGTTCCGGTATTGTACAAAATCGTAGGTATCATCCCACGATGACCAGTCATACAAGGTGGAATTCAATCCCTGTTTTTCCTTTTCCAGCAGGGCGTCGATACCCTCCATATAACCCGAAACAACCTCCTTCTCAGCATTTACAAGGTTGCGTAGAATCACGTACCGCGAAAGAAGGAAGGCGGCACCGACCAGGATAACGAAGACCGTAAAGATATTGAGAACCATTTGCACGCGTAACGACAACTTGCCCGAAGCCTCCTGTCAGAGCCGGTCACCTTACTATACTCATATCCAAACAGAGAAAATATTCTGATGTAACATAAAAATATAACACAAAAACAGGAGTTAAAGAAACCCCGGAGAGGTAAAATTTTCGAACGTTTCGGATAATAGTGCTGTCAACCGGTGAATAATGTTACGCCGGAACAATATCATCAGTCCTGGTGACGGCATCTCCCTGCTTGAGAAAATGGTGGACCGGCATACCGATTGCCTCCACCGAACCGTCGGGGGATACCTGTATCCCCGAGCCGGATACAAGGCCATAACCGCTTTCGAAATTCTTTTCCAGCCCCAGGGCTTCCCGAAGTTCTTCCCAGCCGGCGTCTTCGTCATGACAGTCACAGATAACCGGAGCGAACCCCAAACAAGGAAACAGCTCGGCTGAAGAACTGTCTTCAAGGTCAGGCCAGCGAATCCATTTTTCAGCCAGCATTATCGAACCGGCAGATATTCCGAAAAATGGTTTCCCCTTCCGGTACAGCTCGTTAAAAGTATCAACCATGTTTTTTTCGTACAGAACCTGCATACCATAATCGACGTCGCCACCGCTGACAAACACGATATCAGCCTGGTGCAGAATCTCCGTAGCTTTTGACAGGTCGGCTTTCGGAGAATCGATTACGGCATGGATAACATTTCCGGCGCCGGCTCTCCTGAATTCAGCGGCCATTCTCTTGAAAAAGCCTGAGTCATCGCCATTCGCGGTGCCGGTATAAGCAATTGATGGAGAAGCAATTCCGAACCCATTCAGTACCGCTTTTACCAGAAAAGCGGAATCTTTCTGGTTTTTCGGCTGGCCTCCGGCAAGAAGATAAACAAATTTTTCCATTCAAGTCTCCTGATTCAAATTAGAAAGTAAAACCACTAGGCAATAAATGTATCAATATTGATGGGAAAGTGGACCTTGGCCAGGGCGTATTTTCCTGAATCCTCAGGTGAAAGAGCCTCGGTAAAATCCACAGTAATCTCAGCTTCGGCGCCATAAAGCTCTTTCAGCCTTTCCAGCGTTTCTTTTTCCACATATGACCGGTCAGCTTGTTCAGTCACCAGGTGCAGGCTGTATACCTTCGCCGAATGCTGCTCCAGTTGATATTCTTCTATACCGTCGATACAACCGAGGGCGTTATCGAGCGTACGCAATGTTACCGGCTTTCCGTCACAAGCAAGAGTCAGGCTCATTGCCCGGCCTTCGACCGCTTCGAGAATCAAGCCCGAGTTTCTTCCGCAAGGACAAGTACTCTCAGAATCGACTCTCACCAGGTCCCGGACATCAAACCGAAGCATGTAATACCACTGGTTACCAAAGGTAGTTACCAGTATTCGGCCGAGCGACGGCCCGCCGTACTCGGGCTTAAAGGGTTGAAAATCAACCCGGCAAAAATCAGTATTCTGATGAAACCTGCCTTCTTCGCACTGCATGAAGACCGTGCTCGTTTCGGTCGAGCCATACGAACTGGCCATCGGGCAGGTAAACGCCTGCCGTATCTGCCGGAGATGAATCGACGAAGGATATTCGTAAGTAAACACGATGATTCCCGGCTGAAACACCTTCCTGTTTTGAGCGACAGCATACCGAGCCAGCCGGGAAAGAAGAGATGGGTTCGCTTCGAGCGTTACCGGCCTGAACAGCTCAAGGTCACCGAGCATTCTGTCCATGTGTGCAGGAGACCATCTTGTCGGATCGGTCATTTCGTTCAAATAGAGAAACCTGCCGAGTCTCCGCGCTTCCAGAGGCAGTTCGGTGTTATCAGAGACGATTCCCACGTTCAGCGGATTAGCCAGGATTGCCTCCGGATGATTACCAGTCATGAGCCTGGCAGCATGTGAATTCAGTTGCCATGAAGCCCTTTCTGCAGCGTCCCACCATGCCTGGTTCCAGATGTTTACAACCGAGATATCACTCGAGCCGCTCGTTGCAGCGGTGCTGATTTCCCCTCGTTCCAGAGCAGCTTTAACGTCCTGGTTTTTCGGTACCAGACCGTCCGGAAAAAAATCCCGGATTTTTGCTTTGTGAAGATACGGCATTGCCGTATAACGGTCATCGATGGGTTTTTCTATTCCCGGGTCGAATCTTCTCCACTCTTTGTAGGCGGGAACCGAATCGAGAGCCGTTTCCAGTGTTTCCGTTGATTTCCTGTAGTATTCTTGAGGATATTTTATCATTCTCTCTCCTGTTTGCCATCATTTTCGGGTCGCTTATAAGAAAAACAAGAACAAGCGAATCAACATCATTTATTACTATTTTAGTCGTTAATCAGCCGGTAAACAAGTCGAGCGAAAAGATGACAGACAGGACGAAATAATATACACTATCTGTTAATAATTCAAAGGAGAAAAAAAGATGGCAGAAAAAACTTATAAGTGTCTGAATCCTGTCGGTATCCACACACCGGTGAAACTCCATCCCCTGTCGCCACGTCTCGACAAACTCGATGGCAAGACTATATTCGTCAGTATCGGTGCCGGCGGCGAGCAGGATATCACAATCCCCCTGCCCAAGATGCTGCAAGCAAAATATCCGAAGGTAAACTGGATGGTCCAGGGAGCGGG
>CAYXEG010000080.1:0-5175 GCA_964463875.1 uncultured Dehalococcoidales bacterium | reverse complement strand
AGTCGAAAGCGGAGAAATCCATGCTCTCATTCGCGGGGTAATCTGGTGACATGGCGCCATCTGGGAGCAGTTGCCCCATTTGTCATCCATTGAACAGCGTGGAATCCCCAGTGTCTTCATCATCTACGAAGACCAGAATGAATGCTTCGAACAAGCTGCAACGTTGAATGGTATTCCCCATTTACGAAGAGTATTATGTTCGAGAACACTTCCCGGACCTATAGATATCGAAAGATGGATTGATGACCTTGTCGGCGCTCTCGTAAAGCCTCTCACCCCGGAAGAAACAGCCGGAGGTGTCTGGGAAGAACCCGATAAGAGAATTCTTTTCGAAGGTACCCTCGAAGAAGCTGAAGAATTCTACAACCAGACGATGATTGTCCCTACCCTCGGAAATGTTCCGTTTTCTAAATATACCGACGGGCTTCCTGTCGTTATTCCCACTGAAGAACGGGTAGCCAGGATGCTTACCGGGACCTCCCATCCCGCGGATGAAATCATCAAATATCAGTCAGACCACCGTGTCGGCGACCGAGTAGACCAGATGGGCAGTTCCGGAAGAGCCGGAAGTATTGTTTACTACATGCCGATGAGGCGGTATGCGACTGTCGAAAAAGTTGCTGCCATCGGTGTCATGGCAGGATGCAAACCGGAACATATGCCGATTCTGCTGGCAATGGCGGAATCAGGCGGCGGCAGCGGAGACGGGCGTGGTGCCGGATCATTCGTCATCTCCGGGCCAATAGCCAAGGAAGTAGGCATGAATTTCCGCGAAAATCTCCTCGGCCCCGGTAATCCCTCGAATGTGTGTCTTGGAAGAGCGCTCGACCTGATGTGGCGTAATTTCGGGCAGCAGATACCAAGTGTCAACAACTGTGGTATTTATGGTAATCATAGAGGTAATATTTTCCCGGAGAATGATGAAGGACTGCCTCCCGGATGGGCTACCGCCAGGGAAGAATATGATTACAAGAAAGAAGACAGTGTTCTTATTCCCGCCGGTTTCGGTGGCGGCGCAACTCATTTCTCGCCCGGCGGTTACCGAGCCTTCCAGAAGAGCGGTCATGGCGGAATCGCCCGGCGGCTCGGCGTCAAAGGCATTCCCGGCCCCAAGAACTGGCTTGAATACGAAGCTCCTGCGTGGTGGAAAGCCGGCGAGGGCGGCATGGGTATCCTGATGCTCCCTCATATGGCACGACATCTTTACGACGCCGGTTTCAAGACAAAGGACGACGTTTATGAGTGGCTCTATAAAAAGAGCTTTATGACGGTGAGAGAATACCGAACTCACTCCTGGCCGGATATGAGGACCAATGCATGGAAGGGCATCGAGAAAACTTCAGGTAAACACTGGCTCGAACTGGACGAGGATTACATGGTTCCCGCCTGCGAGGACCCGTTCAGTAATATCGTCATCGTTTCGGGGGCCGGTGAAGAACAAGCCCTGTTCGGTGGCGGACGCATGGGCGGACAGGATTCCGTCTGGCATATCGATCCCTGGCGTTAATTGTTTTTTACTCTGACTTTAGACGAAAAAGGCCAGCGAGTAGTAATCCGCTGGCCTTTTTTCGTCTACCACTTCTTTAGTTTAAGTCGATATCAATCTCGACATTACTACATCCGCTCTCTTTACTACCCTGTTTATCAGCCAGGTCCTGAATCGTCGTTGAATTCAGAATCTTATCCAAGGCTTGTTTAAGTTCACACCAGATATCACGGGTAGCACAGGAGTCAGCCCGGTCGCAGACAGAGGGGTTATCCACACAATCCGCCGGAGCAACCGAACCTTCGAGTAACCGGATAACATCGCTCAGCTTAATCTCAGCAGGTTTCCGATTGAGCGATATTCCGCCTTTCGGACCTTTGGTACTCCGTAATATCCCTCCGGCAATCAAAGGGCTGATTACATGCTCAAGATACGCCAGGGAGATATCCTGTTTTTGTGCAATATCGCGCAACAGAACCGGTTCATTGGTTTCACGTAAAGCGAGTTCCACCAGGGCTCTCGTTCCGTATCTTCCTTTTGTCGATATCTTCATCCGCACACTACACCCATGGGAATACTATAATATAGTCGTCTATAATAATCAACTATATAAGTAATTACCTGGTAATCTTATCCCAGACATAAACAATCATGAAAATGGCACCGTAAAAAGGAGAAACAGTACTACTGCCAGTCTTTCGACTTCGGAACCTTGTGCATGACATCGAAGGACTGAACGCCGGTTACCACGACATTCCGGGCACCTTCCCGCAGGGTTACCCGGCCGTTTATCATAATGAACGCTGATTTAAACCGGTATTCGTATTTTTCATAGGTTTTCGGAAAGACCATCAGGGGAATCAGCCCGAACTCATCCTCCAGGGTCATGAACACCACCTTACCGTGAGGGCGCTGCCGCCTGATGACCAGTCCGGCGGCGGTTACCCGGTCGCCGTCCCTCAGCCTGGCTACCTCCCGGCTGTTCCGGTATTTCCTCCCCAAACGCGGCCTCAACCGTGCCATGACATGGCCGGATGGGTACAGTCCCATGATACCGTATTCTCCCTTCATCTTCTCCCAGGCGCCGGGAGCTGCCAGTTCCGGTAAATCCTGTTCGACCGGCAGCGGCAAGGCAAGCTGGGAATTCACCGGGCGATAACGAAGGCCGATTTCCCATTTCACCTTCCGGCGATTCGGCTCAATGCAGTCGAAGGCTCCCGCCGAAGAAAGATTCAGGGCGACCTCTTCAAGCACTCCCGTGCGTTCCAGAAAATCACCGATATTCCTGAAAGGTCCCTGACGGCGGGCTTTTTCGATGGCTTCTGCCGAGGCTTTACCGAGGCCGTGTACCTGAAGGAAACCAAGACGGATTGAGCCGTTATTGTTTACCCCATTCTCCCGGGCATGGATTCCGATAGTATCAGAAAAAGAAGTATCGGAAATTCCTTCTACCAGGCACTTCGTCCGGCTGAGGTTGATATCCGGATTCAACACCTTTACACCATGCCTTTTAGCATCCTCCTTGAGAGTTTCGAGATTATAGAAACCCATCGGCTGCTGGTTGAAAAGGCCGACAAAGAATTCGAGCGGGTAGTAGTATTTCAGCCAGGCCGACTGGTAGGCAGTCACCCCGAAAGCGAAGGCGTGCGACTCCGGAAACATGTACTGGCCGTTGAATTTTTTAAAGACTGCCTCGGCGGCTTCCGCCGTAACGCCCCGCACCGCCGCCCCCGCCAGGAACTGCTCGTGATACTGCCGTATCAGTTCCTCGTTATGTCGTTTACCGAAAGCCCGGCGCATCCGGTCGGCCTGGCTGGGAGCAAACCCGGCAACATCGATAGCAAGCTGGTTCACCTGGTCCTGGAACAGCACTACTCCAAGGGTGCGTTCCAGAGCCCGCTGCTCCAGCGGCGTATCGTAGGTCACCGGCTTTCGCTTACTCCTCCGGGCAAGGTACTCCTGTACCCCGTTATTGACGCCTACCCCGGGCCGGACCGCCCCCACCTCGTGAGCCATATCCAGCAGATTGCGCGGCTGAAGACGGGTGATGGTCTGCATCTGCGCCGAGGATTCCACCTGGAATATGCCGATGGTATCGCCCCGGCACAGCATGTCGTACACGGCCGAGTCCTCAAAATTAATACGGGACATATCGAGCCGCTTCCCGGTTCGTTCCCGGATAATCTCGACCGCCTCCTGTAACTGAGAAAGGGTTCCGAGGGCAAGAAAATCGATTTTCACAAAACCGGCATCGTCGATACTGTCTTTATCCCACTGGCAGACGTAGCGCCCTTCGATAGCCCCCCGCTGCACCGGCACGATATCCGTCAGCGGGCTGGAGGATATCACCATACCGCCGGGATGTTGCCCCAGGCAGCGGGGAAAAGCATCCAACTCGGGCGCCAGTCCGACCAGTTCCCGCCAGCCCGGCATCGTTATCTTCTCCCTGAAACCGGGCGCTTTCATCATCTCCGATTTCAGTTTCCTGCCGCTTCCCCAGCCAAGCTGTTTCGCCAGCCGGTCGATATCCGCCTGGGGTAATCCCAGCGCTTTACCGAGATCCCGCACCACTCCCCGGATTCGGTAGGTGACGATTGTTCCGGTCAGGACGGCTCGTTCCCATCCCCATTTTCGATGTGTTCTGAGAATAAGCTCCTCGCGAATACTGCGGGGAAAATCGAGGTCGATATCCGGCACGTTGCTCATGACATCATCCGGCAGGAACCGCTCCAGAGACAAGTTATAGGTCAGCGGGTCGATATGGGAAAGGCCGATAAGATACCCCGCCAGCAGCGACACCGAGGAACCGCGCCCCCGTCCCGGTGGATTTTCCTCAACCGTCAGCGACGGGTCACTCAGGCCGAGGTCTATCATTACTTCCCTGCCCAGCTTGATTACCTCGTGATAGAGGAGGAGAAAGCCGGCCAGCTTATACTTATTGATAAGTCGGAACTCTTCATCAAGCCGCTGTTTAACCGCCGGCGTTACCGAGCCGTACCGTCGCACCGCCGCCTCATAACAGAGTTTTTCCAGGTAACTCTCCGGGGTATGCCCGTCCGGGGCATCGTAGTCGGGGAACGAATAGCTGAGTTCACGGGTCAGGTCGAGGCTGCACCGGTCGGCAATCTTCACCGTATTCTCAATCGCCTCAGGAGATTCCCTGAAGATGGCTTCAATCGTTTCCCGTTCCCGCAGGTAATACTCCGAATTGGGGCGGCGTTCCCGGTGGGTTTCCTCCAGGCTTTTACAGTGTTTAATCGCTACCAGGCAGTCCTGCAGGCGATGGCGTTCGCGGACGTGATAATGAACATTGCCGGTAACGACCAGCCTGGCGCCGGTTTCCCTTGCCAGTCCGATAAGGTTTCGGACGCGGCGGCTGTCGCCGAAGACAAGGTTGTGCTGAAGTTCGATGAAATAGTTATCCGCCCCGAACCAGTCAAGGTACCGGAGAATAAGGCAACGAGCTTCATCCATCCGTTCCTGTTCGACAAGTCGGGCAAGTTCGCCGCGGGAGCAGCCGGATAACGCTATGAGACCGTCTGAATGCGATGGCAGGAGGCCGGCAGGCAGTTCCGGGCAGTTTCTCTCACCGTTCGCATGAGCGGCGGTGATAAGGCGGCTGAGATTGCCGTAGCCCTGCCGGTTTTCCGCCAGCAGGGTGAGGTGAAATTCATCTTCAAGGGTTATCT
>CAYXEG010000079.1:0-13853 GCA_964463875.1 uncultured Dehalococcoidales bacterium | reverse complement strand
ACATCCTCCTGACAGGCAACTAGATGTCCAGGCTTCAAAGCATGCATTGAAATATGCTGCACTACTGCCCCCTTAGAGCCTAACTTCTCTGAGGGGGCATTTCCCTTTACCCGGGTATCACCTGTAAAAGATGAACAAGAAATGCAGCAGGTTTGTCAGGCTAAGACGGGGTCACGATTGGCACAAATGAGCCTTCTTATAAGGAAGTGTGATCCAGACTAAATGTAAGCCCGCGTACTATCAAGTATCACATGGCTGAGATCATAGACCGGCTACACCTGGATAACCACGCCCAGGTTCTGGCTAATACTGGCAAGATAGGGTGGAAAGGTAACAAGCCGGACAAGTAACGCCGATTCACAGCTCCACTGTCCCGAGGGACAGTCCCTTTTATTGAGGGACTGTCCTTTTTTTGTCCCTGGAGACAGTGACAACTGTCTCTCTCTTTCTATATCCTTGTAGCCAGACAAGGAAATTGAGAGAAGAAAATGGGGAAACGCCGGATCGTACTTTATGGTAACAGTGTAATCATTGGAACATTCGATTGCAGCCTACGTCAATTTTCTCGCTACGAGGTGCTATCTGTGTCTCCATCACGCGAAAACGATCTGGCAGCGCTAGCGCCGGATCTAATCCTCTTCGACCTGCAAGGCAGTCGCCCTGAGGAAGCCTTTCGTATGCTGGAAAGCCATCCTGGCCTGATGCTGGTGGGTATAAGCTCGGATAATAACATAGTCAAAGTGTGGTCATCCAGACAGTTGCGAGAGCTTTCAACAAAGGATCTGATGGCAGTAATCGATAGCCAATCAGAAAACATGCCTGCTGGTTTACACGAAGGTGGTATGAATGGTCGACGAGATGGTTAGTTTAATATTTGGGTGAATAAATGTCTCAGGAGGAATAATATGCATACAAAAATCGGTATCCCGAAATGGAAGGGGAGAAAAATGTGGAAGTGGCTCTTTACATTTATGCTGTTAATAGCGGCACTTTGCTTGAGTTTCGCCCAGACGGCACCGGCAATAGCCGCAACACACGTAGTGGCGGAGTTTACCGCAGTTAGCGGATTGTGGGAGCGCATCAACTCAGGACAATATGCGCAGACCTTCACTACTGGTCTCTCAGATACTCACGCCAACGCTATACAGATAATGGTCCATGGTTACCAATGGGAGACACCGGCAACGATTCGGGTAAGTATAACAGAGACCACCTCAGGATTACCGAACGATTCGGTTTTATGCTCGGGTATCGGTACCGCTAAGTTTTACAACACTCTTGGCTGGTTTCAAATATCGCTTGGAGACGGAGCCTCGCTTGCTGCCAATACACAATACGCTCTGGTTGTCACGGCAGATCCCTGTCCGGGGTTTATCGATTGGAATGGCAAATACGCAGCCGACTACAGTGGTGGGACGGCATATTATTATTCGGGTTCGCAGTGGATTTTGCTACCGGGCGTCTGGTCTGGCAATCGTGCTGGTTTGGGATTCAAGGTGTTGAACATAGTACCTGACTATTCGTTGACCGTTAATACTAACCCTGCCGGCATCGATTCGACGATTGGGTCGGGGTTGCACGAGGCGGGCGCCACAGTATCAATCGAGGCGCCTCATATGGCTGATTATTCCGGTTCTGTATATCACTTTAACGGCTGGACTGGAGCGACAGTTGCCGATGCCTCGTCACCCTCAACTACCATGACGATACCTGACAGCGCGACGACAATAACGGCCAATTACATCGCCCAGTACGCTTTCGAAAACCTCACGAGTCCAACAGGCCCCCCTTACGGTTTCGGCGATTGGTGGTTAGCCCAGACTTTTAACAGTACCTCAGATCATAATGTCAACGCTGTTAGCCTGCAAATGACCAGAGATAGCTCATTTGCGGGTACAATTACCGTAAGCATTAGACGTACTGATAGTAATGGCTGCCCTACAGGCGCAGATTTGGTCTCCGGGACTATTGATGTTAGTAGTATCCCTATTAGTGCGAGCTGGGTCTTGATACCGATGAACGGCAGCTGTAACCTCGATAACAATGCTAAATATGCGGTGCAGCTACGAGGAACGGGCGGGCCTGGATATGTCTGCTGGGTCTCGGGTTCAGGTTATACTGGTGGGCAGGCATGGTTCGCTCAACTAAACGGGACTTTTTGGCAGACGTGGCCCAACATTGATTTTTTGTTTAAGATACTGGGCGATCCGCCCCTTAACGTCCCGCCAGTAGCTACCGCCGGCACTGTCACGGCGGCTGAGGACACCGCTTATACTTTTGCACCGGCCAACTTCACCTTCACCGACGCAGACGGCGACGCCCTGACGGACGTGGAAATCAGCACCTTGCCTCCGGCTGATAAAGGTAGCCTGAAATTGTCAGGGACGGCTATCACCGCCGGGCAGCAGATTCCGCTATCCAACATCGGCAATCTGATCTACCAGGCCCCGCTCAATCAGAACGGCACCGCCTATACCTCATTCACCTTCAAAGTAAAGACTGGCTCTACCTGGAGTGAATCAACCGCGACTATGACTATTAATGTCAGTGCAGTGAATGATGCTCCGGTAGCTGCCGACCAGGCACTTACTACGAACGAGGACATAAACTTGACCGTTACTCTTACCGGGACGGATGCGGAAGGAGACTCGCTGGTATACAAGGTAGCCGCTTTACCGGTAAACGGCAGGCTATACGACGGGACCGGGACCGCCGGCCGCCTGATACTGGCGGGAGATTTGCCTTATACCGTTGTTGACAGCACTCATAATGTCACCTATGCACCCGATGAAAACTACAACGGAACTGACAGTTTCGCTTTCAAGGTCAACGATGGGGCGGATGATTCTACTACCACGGCGGCTATCTTTATAACCGTTAACCCGGTCAACGACACTCCGGTTATTACCGGAATGGTCTTACCGGCTTCGCCAACCAACCTTGTTAGCATTGTGAACGGTTCTGCTACTTTCACCGACCCGGATGTTGGAGACAGTCACAGCGCCACCTGGGATTGGGGAGACGGGACTGCTTCACCGGGCGCAGTTGACGAATCAAACAAATCAGTCACAGGTTCTCACAGTTATGGGTCGCCGGGAATTTATTCTGTTAACGTGACGGTAACTGATTCGGGTACAGCAAGCGATACCGAAGGTTTTCAGTTCATTGTCATCTATGACCCGAACGACGGATTTGTGACAGGCGGAGGTTGGATTGAATCACCGGCGGGTGCCCTGGCGTCTGATCCGTTGTTGACGGGTAAGGCAACCTTCGGTTTTGTTTCAAAGTACCGGAAAGGCGCGAATGTACCAACCGGTAACACTGAATTCCAGTTCAAAGCCGGCAACTTAAACTTCAAGAGCACCTCGTATCAATGGCTGGTTGTAGCCGGTGCTAAAGGACAGTTCAAGGGAGAAGGAACCATTAATGGAGCCGGTAACTATGGCTTCATGCTTACTGCCATCGATGGCCAAGTCAAGGGGGGTGGCGGAGTTGACAAGTTCCGCATTAAAATTTGGGACTCTGCGGGAACTATCGTGTACGATAACCAAATGGACGTTGCAGAGGACGCCGACCCTTCGACTGCCCTTGGCGGAGGCAGTATAGTCATCCATAAATAGTCCCCCATAATTTGTCGGGACCTGATAAGAGAGGGCATCGCCTGAGGTGCCCTCTCTGTTTTTTGGTACCCAGCCTCCGAACAGGGAGGCTTTTATTAACTCCTTACCTTTTCTCGAATACTGTGAGGGGAATGATAAACAAGCGGTTATCCGGGAGTATGGAACTCTGTTTTGTTAGTTTTCCATGTATATGGTGAAATGCATTCCTGTGACTTTTCCTTACTTCGGTGGCGGATAGCGGACTATTTCAGCCTTGCCATTACAGGGAGTTCCTGCTATAGTGAATAAATAAGAACATTAGTTCCAGCATCCAAACACCCGGACAGTCCTGTACAAAAAGCGTCAAATAGTGTAAACATTGGTGGTATGAAACACAATACTCTTTAACTATCAGAATGCTTATGCAGACGGTGCAGTATCTCCTGAGGGGTATTACGGCAGATGGAATCCAGAAAATATGTTGCCTGTCCTGTTCCCGGACGTGAACGACTGATGAAAAATAAAGCGTTGCAGGAATTACATACCTTCGGTACGAACACGGATGAGACGGAACTTTCTCAATTTGCGGAAATCGATCTGGAGACGGCTTCTTCCGTACGTGACGCTGTTTCCATCCCACCGCCGGAGGCGGTATCTCCTGCCAAAGATGAAAAACGCGCCCGGTTCTATGCCATGCGGCAGATAGCCAGCGACCTTTCATCTTTTCATACCGACATTTCGAAAGTGTTCTATCATCAGGCGCTATATATGAAGGATGTCGAAGACGATTATGAGGAACAGGTGCCGTTTCTGTCCTATTATCCGTATTATCAACTGATGGGGCACCGGCAGCTCAGGACCTATTTTACCTGGCGGACACAGGTCCGAAACGAAGATATAACCGGCACCTCCGTATCCTACGCTTTTCTCTATATTTACGAACTGCTGAACAACATCGGGGTAACCGGTCCCGAAGAAGGGCTTGATAAACTGGTATCATTCTGGCAGACGTACCGGGATATCGATTCGGTGATTGACCGGTATATCTATCCATGGATAAAGGATTACCATGTCTATTACCCGCTGCCGCGCTCTTTTCGGGAGTTCGTTGACTCACACAATCTTCGTATGCAGTATCCCTCGGTTTTCGTATATACATCAGGCCGGGAGGACAGCTTCGACCTGTATGCTGCCATTTCGAAGTACAATATAAAGAAGTCGGTCTTCTACGGAGAGGAAACACGCCCGATAATCAACGACTGTTTCTTCTTTATTCTCGATTGTCTCCGGGAAACATGCAGGAAAAAGAAGAAGTGTTTCGAGGACTTTATCTTTTACCCTGTTATAAAAGAATCCGCCTGGCACCCGTTCAGCCGGGCACTGTTCTATCCCGCATACAGGCAACCTGACCGGCAGGTAATCGTTTCCGAGAAGGAAATGTATACCTGTCATAACAACAGGTGGACGTATAAAACAGTGATATTGACCGAACGAGGGAAACTGCTGATAAGTTATATTATGAAAGAGATGGAGTCTTCACTCCGCAGGGCTGTTAAGTTCAGGCACAAACTCAGCGCCAGTCCGAACATGTGTGACGAAGGAACCCTGAAAAAGCTTCGGGGAATCGGGGTGATTTTCCCTCAGTTTATTCAGGAATGCGTATCTGAATTTTACCGGCAATCCACTCGTATCGAAATAAAGGTGGACACCGGTAATCTTGAGCAGATACGAAAAGAAGCCCTTGACACGCAGGAAAAACTGATTGTTCCGGAAGAACTGTTTACCGACGATATCGAGGTTGAAGACGAAGAGCCGGTTACTCTGTCTCCGATTTCGGATGTATGGACCGGGTTCAGAGAAATTCTTACACCGATTGAGACGGACGCATTGAAAATCATCCTGGCGGAGCAGGACGTCAAAGGGTTTGCAGACCGGAACAGAATCATGCTGGAGGTGCTGGCGGACGGCATTAACCGGAAAGCGATGGACTGCCTCGGCGATACCGTCCTGGAACTCGATGATACGCTGATTCTGTACGAAGAATACAGGGCGAAGCTCATGGAAATGGTGGGTTGCTGATGTCAAATACGGTACCGAAACGTATAGCGAATATTATCGTCAATGCTTTGAAAGGCGGCGTCGTCCCGCGGGTGGGTCTGGAATACATCACCGTGGGACGCACTCAGGAAATCGACACCTTTGTACGTGATATCGAAATAATCGCCGATGGCGGGGCTACCTTTCGGTTTATTGTTGGCAAATACGGCAGTGGTAAAAGTTTCATGCTCCAGACGATACGAAATTACGCCACCGCGAAAAATTTTGTGGTGGTGGATGCTGACCTGTCACCGGAAAGGCGTTTCGCCGGCACCAGAGGGCAGGGACTTGCCACGTACCGGGAACTTATCCGGAATATGTCCGTGAAATCAAAGCCGGACGGCGGGGCGCTGCCTTTAATCCTGGAGAAATGGATATCCGGAATACAGACTGAATCGGCCCAGCAGTACCCTCCCGAAAGTGAAGAGTTCGGTAAACACGTTGAGAGGCAAATATATAAGACAGCCGGTGAACTCGAGGGAATGGTCAACGGGTTCGAGTTCGCTAAAGCCGTCATTACCTACTGGCGCGCCTACCAGGCGGATGACCAGTCGGCAAAATCGAATGTCCTGAAGTGGTTCCGGGGGGAATACGCTTCCCGCAAGGAAGCGAAAGACGACCTGGGTATCAACTGGATTGTCACCGACGAGACCTGGTATGATTTCCTGAAGGTGTTTGCCGCCTTCATGGTCGGCGCCGGCTACCGGGGAATCCTCGTTATGGTTGACGAACTGGTTAATATCTTCAAGATACCGAACTCAATCACCCGGCAGAACAATTATGAAAAACTGCTGACCATGTACAATGATGTGCTCCAGGGCAAGGCAAGACACATCGGGTTCCTGATGGGATGTACGCCGCAGAGCCTGGAAGACCGGTACAAGGGGATTTACAGCTACGAGGCACTCCGTTCACGGCTGGAGGAAGGCCATTTTTCAACGGAAATTTTCCGGGACCTGTCAGCCCCCGTTATCCGGCTTCAGATGCTTACCCACGAAGAAATGTTCGTTCTGGTGGAAAAACTCCGGGACATTCACGGCGGACTGTTCGATTACCGGCCGGTGACGGGTGATGATGACCTGCTCTACTTCCTGAACGTGGAATATAACCGGGTCGGTGCGGATACGCACATCACCCCCAGGGAAATTATCAGGGACTTCATCGAACTCCTCGGGATTCTCCATCAGAACCCGCAGATGAAGGTTGCGGAAATCCTGGGCAGCAACAGCTTCCGGATGGCGAAAGGCGGCCTTACCGAAGAGGAGATACACACCGATTTCGCGGAGTTCGAGTTATGAGTGACGCGTTCTACAAGCTGGCGCCGTTCATCCAGGACTTTATCTACTATAACAAATGGACGGAACTGCGCGGGATACAGGTCGCTGCCTGCGAAGTAATTTTCGATACTGACAATAATCTGCTGCTGTCCTCCGGCACCGCTTCCGGCAAGACCGAAGCCGCTTTCCTGCCTGTCCTGACCGAACTGTACAACAAGCCTTCATCATCGGTCGGCATACTCTATATCAGCCCGCTGAAAGCCCTGATTAACGACCAGTTCAAACGTCTTGAGCAGTTGATTCTCGAATCCGGCATCCCGGTCTGTAAATGGCACGGTGACGCTTCGGTCTCAAAAAAGAACGCCCTGATAAAAAATCCGGCGGGCATTCTGCAGATTACTCCGGAATCGCTTGAGAGCCTGTTAATCAACAAGCGGGGAGCCTGCCTGAAACTGTTCTCCGACCTGAGGTATGTCATCATCGACGAGGTCCACCACTTCATGCGGGATGTCCGCGGTGTGCAGGTACTGTGCCAGCTAGAACGCCTTCAGAACCTGACCGGTAATGTGCCCCGGCGTATCGGACTCAGCGCCACGCTGGGCGATATCAGTCTCGCCCGGGACTGGCTGAACACCGGTACAAAGCGGGCCTGCGTCGCTCCGGTGACGGATGAAGGGAAAAAGAGCGTCAGGCTTTTTGTACAGCGGTTTGTCAAGACGCAGGAAAATGACGAAACGCACGCCGATTCCGGAGACCGTGCCCACTTTGAATACCTCTTCAAAATGACGCTGGATAAAAAGACAATCATCTTTACCAACTCACGTGAGGAAACGGAATTCGTCATTTCCAACCTGCGTGAAATCGCTCTGAAAAACAAAGCTCCGGATATATACCGGGTGCATCACGGTAACGTGTCCGCCCTGTTGCGGGAACAGACCGAGGACGAGATGAAAACCTCTGAAGAGAAAATCGTCACCGGTGCGACCGTCACGCTCGAGCTGGGTATCGATATCGGTTCCCTCGACCAGGCGGTACAGATAGGCGCGCCCATCAACGTATCGAGTTTCGCCCAGCGACTGGGGCGCTGCGGAAGGCGCGGACAGGTACCGCAACTGCTGTTCACGTTCGTCGAGGATATTCAGACGACTGCCGCCGACACCCTCGGTCCGATAAACTGGGCATTCATACGCCTGATTGCCATCATCGAACTGTATACGAAGGAGAAATGGATAGAACCTATCGCCCCTCACCGGCATCCTTATTCTCTGCTGTATCACCAGACGATGAGTTGCCTGAAAAGCAACGGGGAACTCTCTCCCGCCAAGCTTGCCGAGGAGGTACTGTCGCTGCGCAGCTTCCGGGCAATATCGCAGGAGGACTTCCGGTTGCTTCTGAATCATCTGATAACAATTGAGCACCTCCAGGAAACGGAGCAGGGCGGGCTGATTATCGGCCGGGCAGGAGAAAAGGTAGTCAACCATTTTCATTTTTACACGGTATTCAAAGTACCGGAGTACTACCTGGTAAAGGATGAAAATAAATCTATTGGTACGGTCGACAAGATATACCCGGCAGGGACACGCTTTTCCCTTGCCGGAATGACCTGGGAAACGGTGGATGTCAATATCAAAGCAAAGGTTATCTTCGTAAAAAAGGTACCGGGGATTTCGGTTATCGACTGGAATGTTGAATTCGAATCGGAACTCCACACCGTCCTGGTCAGGAAAATGCAGAGTATCCTGGAAGGGAATGACGATTACCCGTATCTCAGCGAGAGTTGCAGGGAAAGGCTGAACGAAATTCGGTACCTGGCGGGAAACAGCGGAATCCTGGAACACATCGTTACGCCGCTTTCCGAACGCAAGTTTGCCGTGTTCCCCTGGGTTGGGACAAGGCAGTTGTTCACGCTCCATTTCGCCCTGCTGGGCAGAGGGATAAAGAGTAAAATGCCGTGGGACACCTCGATTTTTCTGGAAGTGCTGTTCAAGGGCACCGCCGCCGAACTTGAGGAGATTATCCGCGATATTGTGCGCTCCAACCCTGACTTGTACAAACTGCCCCTTCCGGAAAAGGTCCAGATTTCAAACAAGTACAACGAATATATTCCGCTTCAGTTATTGCGAAAGCAGTTCATCGAGGATTTCCTTGATTTTCCCGGGCTGGTAAACGCATTACGATAGCACTAAAAAAACAGAAAGGCAGAGAAAATGTATCCGGATATTTTTTCGTTGAAAAACAAGGTTGCTCTTATCACGGGCAGCGGCAGGGATATCGGTAAAGGGATAGCCCTCTGTATGGCTGAATCGGGGGCTGATATCGTGGTGACCGCCCGTACCGTAGAACAGATTGAGCGGACAGCTTCCGAAATCCGGGCGAAAGGCAGGAAAGCGATAGCCGTCCCCTTCGATGCCAGGGAAGCGGAGCAGGTCGACATGGTAGCAAAGAAAGCCCTCGAAGAGTTCGGCAGGATAGATATATGGGTCAATAACGTCGGTACCCCGTCTCACTGGGATAACGTCGATATCACCGAAAAGGGGTGGGATGCGATGTTCCGCGAGAATCTGAAGACCACTTTCCTTGGTACGCAGGCAGCCTCGAAGATAATGAAGGAACAGAAATCCGGAGGGAGTATCATTAACATCTCGAGCGCTTCGAAAGGCCCGGTCATTTCTCCCTATTCCGGAGGTCCGGCTTATGGCGCGGCAAAAGCCGGGGTGAACAGCATAACGATGTCCTGGGCCGAAGCTATGGCGCCCTATCACATACGGGTGAACTGCGTCATTCCCGGGCAGATACTGCATCCTGTCAGCATGGAGTATGCCGGCTTCAAAGACCCTCAGGTAAAAGCATCCTGGGAGGAAAAAATTCCCCTCGGCAGGCTCGGAGCGCCGGAAGATATCGGCTGGGCGTGCGTATTCCTTGCCTCGGATGCCGCCTCGTACATAACCGGTGTCTGCCTGAACGTTGACGGAGGACTGTAATTATGTGCTTGATTACTGGATGAAAATTCAGGGGACCTCTGAAAAAGCTTACATGTTCTGATACCGGATGATTTCTTACTTTTGTATCCGGTTATTCGGACTTTCCCCTGTTTTTTTCATCGCAGACTGTGTCTTCGTACACCGCCTTTCTACTCTAAAAACAATAAAAACTCAACGCCAGTTGTCGATACTGAAGGCCGGGTCGGAATGAGCGCTCCGGCCGTCGGTATACAGGCCGACTTCTTCACCGCCGCCGGTGACGATGATACAGTTCTCGAACGGGTCGGCAACCGCCGGTACCATGTAATCGTCATCGAGTTCTTTCCACACCTTGCCTGAGGTCCGTTCAATACCCTTCCAGGCGTTGGTCGTAACATCAGGCCGCTGGTGAGTCCGGTATTCTCTGACGGTCATGAAGCTCTTCTTGTAAAGCCATTCGTAAACCTCATCCTTGGTCTTGAAGCCGTATAACCGAAGGTCGCGGGCCATTTCCGGGAGCATGAGGAAGGTTTTGCCGCCTTCCCAGTTCTTCCAGAGGCTTTCTACGAAATATTCCATCCAGTTATGCGGGCCGGGGATACCCTTGACGCCAAGCCGCCGGCCGATGCCGCCGTGGCCGCTCTTCTGAAATTCCCGGTAGCCGCCAGGCATGAATTCGGTTCGCTGAAGCGTCCGGCAGTGGTGTATCTTGAGCAGGTAAACGCAGCTTTCATCTTTGCCGAAATCATATTCTTCCCTGACGCTGTTCCATCCCGGGGGAAGAGCATCATCATTCTCAGGGATACAATT
This sequence comes from uncultured Dehalococcoidales bacterium, assembly GCA_964463875.1. Classification (GTDB taxonomy): domain Bacteria; phylum Chloroflexota; class Dehalococcoidia; order Dehalococcoidales; family UBA2162; genus MGML01. The sequence continues at coordinate 3,110 of CAYXEG010000079.1, read as the reverse complement.
AAAAAGTCCGGAACCCCAGACACCGCAGTTGGTGACGTTGGGGATATTGCCGCCGAAATTGCGCCACATGAGCTCGGCAGCCCGGCCGATGGAACGGTTCGCCTGGTTGCCCGGGCCGAGGACATTAGTATCGAAATTCATGTCGATTTCTTTAGCGTACGGTCCGCTGACGACAAAGGCGTCGCCTCCCCGTCCGTCTCCGGTTCCGCCGCCTGCCTCAGCGATTGCCAGCAGGAGCGGCATGTACTCCGGCTCACAGCCGGCCATGACGCCGATTGTCGCGACTTTCTCGACGGTGGCTTTTCTCCTCATCGGCATGAAGTAGACGGGCTCGCCTTTCTTGCCGGAACTTCCCATCTGTTCGACGCGGTCGCCGCCCCGATGGTCCGTCTGGAAGGTGATGACTTCGTCCGGTTTATGGCTGGTACCTTTTAGCATCTCCGCAACCGCTTCTTCGGTCGGAAGGATGATTGGCAGGCCGTCCGTGAATCTGCAAATCGAGGCATTGTTATACAGTTGAGAAACAGGTTCTTTCTGCTTGAAAAACTTCCGGCCTTCTGCCATTGTGCCTTCGAAAATGATACGGGGGTCGGCAGTATCCACCTCCGGCGGATTCATTTCTTCTTCGGTTAACGGCCTGACAAGAGCGTCTAAAAGGTTGTCAATCCAGGTGGGAACATCTTCCGGGCCGGGTATGTGCCGTGAGCCGTAGACACGTCTCATGGGGGCGACACCATTCAGTCGGCAAGCCTGTTTCCAGCATTCATCCTGGTCTTCGAAGATGATGAAAACACTGGGGATACCGTATTTTTCAATTGTCGTAAGGTGGGGCAACTGCTCCCAGATTGCTCCATGTCACCAGACGACGCCGCGGATAAGGGCATCCGTGGTTTTCATCTCTTCTTCGCTCAGGGCGATGCTGCCGGCTTTTGTCGCGTGGGCAGCCGCATAACTGATATTCCATTTAACCTGGGGATAGCGCTCGGGCAGCATCTTGACGAGAGGAATCAGGATACCCTGTTCTCCTCCGGCGCCGACACTGACGGTTATCCTGGCGCCATCGAGCGTTTTGAGTCGGGGCGCGAGAGGGGAAAGTTTAACCGGTTCTTGAATACCAACCGGATTCAGGAAACGATACGTTTTTTCAGCCATTGTTTTCTCCTCAGCTCTTCATTAACTGACTAATAGTATAAAGGAAATCGGGTATTAATAAAAACGATTCGCGGACATTGTGTCTCTCTGTCCGCGAATCTGCGTTCAGTTTATCTTGTTATGTCTGTACTGTATGTATCCGCCGAACGCCGTTTCAGTGCTTAAAATCGACCGTATTTTTCAGCCGAATCTATCATGGCTTTGATGTTTTCCGGTTTGGTTTCTCCATAGCCGGTCGTTGACGTCGTTAAAATAAAACCGCCGTCCTTTGCGCAGGTCTGTATCAGTTTCTTGCAGTATTCCTCCACTTCTGAAGGCGAACCTGTGCAGAGTAATGAAACAGGGACGTCACCGGCCAGGCAGGCGCGGTCACCGAGGATTTTCTTTGCCCGGACCATATTTATTTCCTGGAAACGGATATAGAACGTGCCTTTACCTTTGGGGAATTCGGTAAAATACTCCAACTGACTGTCCCGCTTGCCCTCGAAGAACATACGGATAACATCGTATCCAAGGTCGAAGGTTGCTTGAATAGCCCGCTTCCAGTATGGCCAGACGAACTCCTCGAACTGCTTTTTCGAGAGGAATTCCTCCGATACCCGGTGCGATTCTCCGGCGCTCCCCATTACCGGCTTGTCATCCCGGTGGACCGCCGGCTTCGCCGTGGAAATACGGAATTCAAGGAACTTCTCGAGAGCTGCTTTCAGCTTATCCGGCCTTCGGAACATGTCTATGCCGACACCTCTGAAACCGCGGAAGGTGTTGGAAAAGTTGGAGAAGGGCGGATTAACTCCCCCGCCCATCCGCCAGAACGGGTCCGGAGGAAAACCGATGGAGGCCATTTCCTGTTCAATATTGCCCACGGCTTCATTCCATTTCTTTTGTTCCCGGGCGGCCTGTTTCATCACTTTGGCAAACTGTTCGAATTCCGGTGAATCGAAGAGGGCGGCTACCGATAACGGGTTCGATGCCAGGTCCCTCAGGGGGGGGAGTGTGGCCATCAGCTTCATCGAGTTGTTCACCCGGGGCATCCAGTAACGGACTATATAGTCGGACGGGTCAAGAAGAAACAGGTCATACTCGTCCTCTTTCATGTACTCCTGTTCGTTTATCTGGTGGGGAAGATCAGGGGCTAGCTTGCCTCCGGGATGCCAGGTGTAATTCGAATCAAGAATATCGAGAGCCGTGCCTGGCCCGTAGGTCAGGTTTCCCCACCCGTCAGGCGCAAAATCGATGAGCATTCTTTTCAGAGCGTTTTTCCAGACCGGAGCGTCATAATAGACACTTGAGAAAGGAACACCGGCGTACTTGCATGCCGGGTATGTCCCGCAAAAAAGAACCGGGACCCTGTCCGGCACTTTAAGGGTGATAGCATCATACAGTCTCTTTTCTCTCTCGTGGTAAAGTTCCTCCACCGATTTCCCGTGTTTCTTTTGGATAATTTCCCGTAATTCCCGGGCTTCGGCCGATAGGGCTGCTCCTGATTTTTCCGCTGCCATTGTCTGTCCTCCTTAACTACCATTATTATTGAATTACTACTGGAATATAACCACTTCTCAACGGATACCCCGTTCATTGACTTGAATTAACCTGAAGGCTGGAATTGCACCTTATTTGTATATGATATCATATATCACTGCATATATCACTAATGGTACTCAACGTTTTCCCGTCATGAACAAAAAAGTACGGTATTGTATTTAACTAACTCCTGAATTAATGTATGGATGAGGCAAGACTTATTACAGGTTTTTTCACCACAGCTTTACAATAGCGATATATCGGTATATTATTACTGGTATCATTATTTTCAAGCTCGATTTTCCTGACAGAAGAGTGCCGATGAAAATCATCCTGAGGTTGCTGGTCTTCGTCAGAAAGCAGTGGCCGACGCTGCTTTTCGGTTTTCTCTGCATTTCGGTCAGCACCGTGGGCGGCCTGGTAATACCCCGGCTGCT
>CAYXEG010000078.1:0-13879 GCA_964463875.1 uncultured Dehalococcoidales bacterium | reverse complement strand
ATGTCGCCCGGCAGATAGCTGAAGCGAGGGACAAAGAAAACCAGGTGGTGGTGGTTGTTTCCGCTATGGGAGATACCACGGACGACCTGCTGGCCCTGGCGAACCAGGTGTCCGAGAACCCGAACGCCCGGGAGCTTGACGCGCTCGTTTCGACCGGGGAAATCGTTTCGGCGACCCTGCTGACAATGGCCCTGAACAGCATGGGCTATAAGGCAATCAGCCTGACGGGCGCCCAGGCGGGCATTCATACTACCTCGGTCTACCGGCAGGCAAGAATCAAGGAAGTGGACTCGAAGCGGGTCAAAAAAGAACTGGATAACGGCAATATTGTGATAGTAGCCGGGTTCCAGGGGGTCACCGAAGACATGGATGTAACGACCCTGGGACGGGGAGCCTCCGATACGAGCGCCGTCGCCCTCGCCGCCAGCCTGGGAGCGAAGGTCTGCGAGCGGTACACCGATGTCCGGGGTATTTATACCGCCGACCCGAGGGTGGTGCCGGAAGCGAAACCCCTCAGGGAAATCAGCTATGAAGAAATGCTGGAACTTGCCCAGTACGGCTCGATGCACTCGAGAGCGATAGAACTCGCGGAACTTTACAGGATACCGATACTGGTGACATCCAGTTTCATGGACTGTCCCGGAACATTAATTCACGGAGAGGTAGCGATGGAAGTAAGAAATAAAGTCAGCAGTGTAGCCTATGATTTGAATGTCGCCAAGATAATGGTTGTCGGTGTTCCGGACCGCCCGGGCATCGCGGGAGCAATTTTCGAACCGCTCGCCGACGCGAATATCAGCGTCGATACCATCGTTCAGAACGCGAGTATCGAAAATATTACCGATTTAACCTTCACCGTCGGCAGGAACGACGCCGAAAAAGCTTTGAAGGTAGTCAGGCCGATTGCCGAGTCAATCGGCGCCAGGGAATGTATCAGCGATACGAAACTCGGGAAAGTCAGCATCATCGGCACCGGTATGCAGAATGCCCCCGGTTATGCTTCCCGAATGTTCAGGACCCTCAGCGACGAAGGAATAAACATCCAGTTGATTGCCACCTCCGAAATCAGAATAACCTGCATCGTCGAAGAATCGAAGGTCAAGGACGCGGTACGGGCTCTGCACCGGGCGTTCGAGCTGGATAAAGTCGACTGATTATCCCGGAAAACCGGTAATCGAGGTTCTTTTTACTGAAATGAAGAGGAGGAATTGCCCTCCTCTTTATTTTCGTTCACGCAGCTTGTAAAATTCGAAAGAAAAGTCGATAATAGTGCCTGTTTTTGTAGATAACAGGTTTCGGTTTACTATATAATTGAAGAGAAATAAAGAGGAGAATAATGGCGTACCAGGAAGGTGACCAGACACGACTTAAACGGCAATCGAGCAAACAGGCGGTAGCCCTGGCCATGGAGGGCAAGTGGAGAGATGCGATTGCCGCAAATCAGAGCATTATCGAGAGTTTTCCCGAAGAGGTTGACGCCTGGAACCGGCTGGGAAGAGCTCACATGGAGCTGGGCGAATACTCACGCGCCCGGCAGGCATACGAAAAAGCGGTTGAGGTTGACCCGTATAACATGATTGCCAAAAGGAACCTGCAGCGGCTGGCCCTGCTGAACGATTCGGTTGCCAGCGCGGCGGTCAATTATGAAAAGGTTGACCCGCAAAGCTTTATCGAAGAGGTCGGCAAGGCCGGCGTCGTCAACCTCCACCGGCTGGGAGAATTACCGGTGCTGGCGAAGACGGTCGCCGGCAGCAAGATTAGCCTCCGGGTTTCCGGCCCGAGCCTTATAGCCGAAAACAATTTCGGCGAATACCTTGGACTGGTCGAACAGCGATACGCCAACCGTCTTATCAAGCTGATAGCCGGCGGCAACAAGTATTCGGCAGCCGTGATTAGCTCCTCGGAAGAGGCAGTCAGTATCATTATCAAGGAAACGTACCAGGACCCGTCACAGGCTGGTATCATGTCGTTCCCTCCGAAGAGCATCGAGGCAATTCGCTCGGATGCCAGCGAGCGAATTGATGACCGGCTCATCAGGCGGCAGCTTGAAGAAGGCAATAGTTCATCCAGGGAATCCGGTTATGAAATAGTCGGAGAAGGAATTGAAGTTTTGACTGACGATATGGATGATGAAGAAGAAGACGAGTAACTGGAGGGATAGTACAGTATGACCATAGGCAAGACGGTACCCATCAATATTGCGGATGAAATGCGCAGTTCGTACCTGGATTACGCCATGAGCGTCATCGTCTCCCGGGCGCTCCCGGATGTCCGCGACGGCTTGAAACCGGTGCAACGGCGCATTCTTTTCGCTATGAATGATATGGGGATTCATTACAACAGCGCTACCAAGAAGAGCGCCCGTATCGTCGGCGATGTCATGGGTAAATACCATCCGCACGGGGACTCCTCCATCTACGACGCGATGGTTCGCCTTGCCCAGGATTTCTCCATGCGCTATCCCCTCGTCGACGGCCAGGGTAACTTCGGCAGTCTCGATAATGACCCCCCGGCGGCGATGCGTTACACCGAAGCCCGCATGACCCAGCTTGCCGAACTGATGCTGACCGATATCGATAAAGACACTGTTAACTTCATCGGCAACTTCGACGAAAGCCTCCAGGAGCCGACGGTCCTGCCCTCCCGGCTGCCGAACCTGCTCCTGAACGGCGGTTCCGGTATTGCCGTCGGCATGGCAACCAATATTCCGCCCCATAACCTGAGAGAAATCAGCGACGCTATCGGTTACCTTATCGATAACCCGGACGCCTCGGTCGATGACCTCATGGTGTACGTGAAAGGGCCTGACTTCCCGACTGCGGGTATCATCCAGGGTATCGACGGCATACGGAGCGCTTACGCCACCGGCCACGGCAAGATAGTCGTACAGGCGAAAGCGTACATTACCGAGGCGACCGAAGCCACGCGGCGGCAGATTGTCATCGTTGAACTGCCGTTCCAGACGAACAAAGCCGCCCTGGTCGAAAAAATAGCTGATTTAGTTTCTAACAAGAAAATCGCCGATATCAGCGAAATCCGGGATGAATCCGACCGGAATGGCGTCCGCGTCGTTATCGAGTTGAAGCGGGACGCTCAGCCTCAGAAGGTGCTCAATGCCCTCTACAAGCATACCACCATGCAGTCCTCGTTCTTCGTCAACATGGTGGCGCTGGTCGACGGGCAGCCCCAGGTACTGAGCCTGAAGAAATGCCTCCAGAACTTTATCGACTTCCGCCGGACGGTTATCACCCGGCGTTCGCGTTTTGAATTGAAAGGCGCTAAAGCCCGAGCCCATATCCTGGAAGGGTTGAAGATTGCCCTCGACCAGATTGATAAAGTGATTGCCACGATTCGCCAGTCGGAAACGGCCGAAAAAGCCCGGCAGAACCTGATGGACACGTTTAACATGTCGCAGTTGCAGGCCCAGGCGATTCTCGATATGCAGCTCCGCCGCCTTGCCAATCTCGAAAGAAAGAAGATTGATGACGAATACACGGAAGTGCTGAAAACAATCGCTTACCTCGAAGACCTGCTGGCAAATCCCAAGAGGATTTTCCAGGTCATCAAGGAAGAGACGCTGGAGATAAAAGAAAAGTTCGGCGATGCCCGCCGCACCGAGATAAGCGCCGAGGGTATCGTTGAGTTCAATGAAGAAGACCTGATACCCCATGAACGGGTCGTCGTCACCCTCAGCAACCGGGGATTCATCAAGCGGGTACCCTCGAACATGTATACCCTGCAGCATCGCGGCGGCAAGGGTATTACCGCCCATCCCGCCAGGGAAAATGATGTCGTGCAGCTTTTGACCGTTGCCGATACCCATGACAACCTGCTGATTTTCACCAACCGGGGTAAGGTATACCGTCTTAAATGCTGGGAGATACCGTCCGGCAGCTCGAGGACGGCCAAAGGCCTGGCTATCATTAACCTGATACCGATTGCCGAGAACGAACGGGTGACCGAGATAGTAGCGGTCAGGAACCTGGTGCCGGATACGTACCTTATCATGACGACCCTGAAAGGCGAAATCAAGAAGACATCTTCGGACCAGTTTGCCATCGTTCGCAGCAACGGTCTTATCGCCATGGATGTGGAGAAGGATGATGAACTGCTGATTGCCCGCCTGGCGACCGAAAAAGATGAAATCATGATAATTACCCGGGAGGGGCAGTCGATACGGTTTACCGTCGACAGCCTTCGCACCAGCCTTCGCACCAGCGGCGGCGTCAAAGGGATAAAGCTCGGCAAAGGCGACGAGGTAATCGGCATGGAGATAGCCGACCCCGAAGGCTTCATCCTCGTTGTTTCGGAAAACGGTTTCGGGAAACTGACGCCGGTCACGGACTATCCCCTCCAGAAACGGGCCGGCAGCGGGGTCAGGACATTCAGGACGACGGACAAAACCGGGCTGGTGGCAGCCGCCAGGCTGGCGACGCTCAGCCAGCAGGTAATGATAATCACCGCCGACGGCATTGTCATCCGCACGCCGGTCAAGGAAAAAGACCCGAGGAAAGGCATCACCATCCAGGGCCGAAGCACCCAGGGCGTGACGCTCATGAGGCTCGAAGGCAACGACAAGGTGGTAGCGGTTACCTGCTTCGACGAAAATAAATCGTTCGAAGATTAAGACGTCTGACTGACTTTTACGATGCAAACGGGTGCGGTCTTCTCCAGTCCGCACCCGTTACAGTTTCCGGTGCGGCAATCGGGGGTGGTCATCGCTTCCTGCGCGCGGTGGAGTTCCCTCTTGAGGAAATCAGCGGTGATGCCGGTCTGGATATGCGCCCACGGCAGCACTTCGTCGAGAGGCCGTTCCCGGCGGGCATAGAAATCGGGGTCCAGCCCCGCCTCTTCGAAAGCCCGGACCCAGGTTTCGAATTTGAAGTGCTCGTTCCAGGCGTCGAACCGGCAACCGAGTTTCCAGGCGCGGTAGATAACCTCGCCGATACGCCTGTCACCCCGGGAAAAAACCGCTTCGAGGAGGCTCGATTCGGTATCCGACCAGGAAAGTTTGAAGGCTTTCCTGCGCAGGCTGTTCCGGATGATATCCTGTTTGCTCCGGATGCTTGCTTCACTGTCCTGGGCTGCCCACTGGAAAGGCGTGTGGGGCTTGGGAATGAAGGTCGAGATGGTCAGGCGTATCTGCGGAGGCCGGCCGCCGGTTTTATGGGCAGCCGCGTAGACTTTCTCGGCCAGACTGCCTATCGCCTCGATATCCTCCGGCGTTTCGCCCGGCAGGCCAATCATGAAGTAGAGCTTCAAGCCGTTCCAGCCGCGGCTGAAGGCATCGGCAGCGGTGGCGAGCAACTGCTCCTCGGTGATGTTCTTGTTGATAATCTTCCGCATTCTCTCGCTGCCGGCTTCGGGAGCAAACGTCAGGCCGGTCTTTTTCTGGGATGAAATAGAGTCCAGCAGATTGACCGAAAAACTGTCGATAAACAGGCTGGGCAGAGAAATAACAAGGTGCTTGTGCGCCTCAACAAGGTCGGCAGCGAGTTTTTCGATTCCCGCGTAATCGCTGGTACTCAGGGAAACCAGGGAAACTTCGTTATAACCGCAGTTTGCGATAATCTCATCGATAGCATTCAACACTTCTTCAGGGGGGCGTTCCCGAACAGGCCGGTAGATAATGCCGGCCTGGCAGAAGCGGCAGCCGTGACTGCACCCCCGCTGTATCTCGATTGCTCCCCGGTCATGTACCACCTCGATGAACGGCACGACCGGACTGGTGACGGGCGGGGGGAGGGTATCGACGATGCGGCGCTGTATGACCGGAGGCGCTTCGGGAATGTCTGGGGTAACGGCGGTGACATGCCCCGCCGAATCGTAACTTACGCTGTAGAAGGAAGGAACATACACGCCGGGAATCGCTGCCGCTTTCCGGAGAAATGCTGTTTTATCGATTCGTTTCCCCGGTTTTTGCAGAGAGACGAAGCAGTCGATAAGTTCGCGGGTGACCTCCTCGCCCTCGCCGATGACGAAGAGGTCGATGAAGCGGGCCATCGGTTCCGGATTGACCGTCGAGCCGCCGCCGGCGATGACGAGGGGAAACGAGTCGCCCCTTTCCTCCGCCAGCACCGGAATACCTCCCAGGTCGAGGGCGTTCAGGACATTCGTATAGCAGAGTTCGTAACCCAGCGAAAAGCCGATGATATCGAAATCGCTCACCGGCTGACAGGATTCGAGGCTGAAAAGAGGAATTTTCTCCTCTCTCATCAAATCCTCCATGTCCGGCCAGGGGGAAAACGCCCGTTCGGCGAGGGTGTCTTCCCGCCGGTTCAGCAGGTCGTAGAGTATCTGGACGGCCATGTTGGACATGCCGATTTCGTACGAATCGGGAAAAATGAGAACGGTTTTTACCGGGGTCGTATTCCAGTCTTTGGTGATGGTATTCCATTCATTGCCCGTATAGCGGGCCGGTTTCTGGACACGGTGGAGCAGCTTATCGAGATTCTGTATCAAAAATTTTCCTTCCCTTCCCTGATATTATACTTGAAGCGGCTGGCTATGGGCTAGAACAGCAATGGTTAATGGCGATGGATTGACGAAGCTGAACAGCGATGTTAGACTTGGGTGACGTCAGGGAGGTTGTCAATGGGGTACCAGAATGTGATTGATGAAATCCTGGGTAAGGTAGATGAAATGCCCTTGGAGGATCAGGATCTGCTCGTTAATCTCATTATCAACAGATACCGGGAGAAAAGGCGGGAAGATATCCTGGCGAATGCCCGCCAGACACTCGAGGAACATGAAAAAGGCTTGACCTCCCGGGGAACCCCTTCAGACCTTTTTCGAGAGCTTGAAGCGTGATAAACCTGATTTGGGGTAGCAGTTTTAAAAGAGCTTACAAGAAGGTCGTAGTTGCTGACCCGGAACTAAAAATCAGGATTGCCCGCGCTATAGAAACGTTCGTCGCTAATCCGCACCAGCCTTCCTTGAGAACTCATAAGCTTAGCGGTAAGTTGAGGGGCCTGTGGGCTTTCGTCGTGGCTTACGATTGCCGGATAGTCTTCCAGTTTCTGGATGAACAAAACATCTTGTTAATCGACATCGGTAAGCATGATGAGGTGTATTGAGCTTCTCTGTAAAACGCCTCCCAATAACATTAAGCAGTTAATCCGCAGCGTATTCTTGAAAAGACCGGGCATGAATTATATCATGGAGAGGTAAGAACGCCTGCCCGGACTTTCCGCGTTTTACGGGTAATTAACCTGAAATAAGGGAGGACGGCACTTCCGATGGACGTTAATATTCCCTATGCCCTGCTTCTGACCACCTTCGCCGGTATGTCGACCGGCATCGGTAGCGTCATCGCCTGGTTCATTAAGAAACCCAACTACGCCTTTCTGGCGGCCATGCTTGGTTTTTCCGCCGGGGTGATGGTGTACGTCTCGTTTGCTGAATTGCTGAAAACCTCGATTGACGACATCGGTTTCGGCCTGGCGAACCTGGTCTTCTTCGGGGGTGTCGTCTTTATCGGGGTTATCGATATGCTGGTGCCGCACAACTACGAGGAAGAGTTCATCGGCGATTCAGCTTTTGTCAATACCCCTCATGACCAGCGGGGGCTGGTTCCGGAAACAGGCGTTGGTACAAAGAATATTTCTGTCCTGAAAAGAGCCGGACTTTTTACCGCGCTCGGCGTAGCCATCCATAATTTCCCGGAGGGGCTGGTCACGTTCAGCGCCGCCGCCACGGGAGATGTGGCAATGGGCATGGCTATCGCCGTGGCAATCGCCATCCACAATATCCCGGAAGGAATCGCCGTTTCGATGCCCATATTTTACGCCACCGGCAGCCGGAAACGGGCATTCCTCTATTCGTTCGGATCCGGTCTGGCCGAACCGGTCGGGGCATTGCTGGGATTCGCGGTGTTGAGGCCGTTTCTCACCGATTCGCTGCTTTCCGGCATGCTGGCCTTCGTTGCCGGAATTATGGTCTATATAAGCCTCGACGAACTGCTGCCGCTGGCGCATAGGTACGGACGGGAGCACCTCGTCATCATCGGTACCGTTCTCGGAATGGCAGTGATGGCGGTCAGCCTGCACCTGCTGATATAAAAATTCGGGAAAAGGGAGGCGTTTATGAAAGAGTCGGTAGACATTGCCGGTAAAAACGACCTGGCTGACGGGAAGATGAAGGCGGTGACGGTACAGGGGAAGGAATTGCTGCTGGCCAGGGTGAAAGGGGAGTATTTCGCGATTGGAAATGTCTGCCCGCACCTGAAGGGCCGGCTCTCGGACGGGACTCTCGAATCGTACACCGTGACCTGCCCGAGACACGGTTCGCAGTTCGACATTCGTACCGGAGAAAATATCCGCTGGCTGAAAGGCTCCGGACTGGTCGCGAATGTCGCGAAAGTCGTGAAACCCCCTCATTCGGTGGCGAGTTACCGGACGGAAGTCAAAGGCGAAAGGATTCTGATTCAGCTTCGGGACTGAATAGGGGGTACTATGAAATGGAAATTATTCCTTGGGATTCTGTTGTTTCTGGGTACCATCTCGTACCTGTCAGGTTGCGGCGGTCAAAATAACGAAACCCCCGGCCCTGCGGAGGCGTTCGTGCCGGGCAGCTGGAAGGCGGACGGAATCATCGAAGCCGGCGAATACCGTCACACGGTGACCCGCTCTGATTTCGATGTTCACTATACTGTTGATGATGTCTATGCCTGGTTCGGCTTGAAAGCGCGTACCGCTGGCTGGGTGGCAATAGGTTTCGAGCCTTCTTCGAGAATGAAGGACGCGGATTTGGTACTTGGCATGGTAAAAAATGGCGAAGCGATGATCTCCGACCAGTTCAGCACCGATATGTACGGACCGCATTTTCCTGATACGGAACTTGGCGGTACCAATGATATCCTCGACTATGGGGGAAGGGAAGAAAACGGGTATACCGTCATCGAGTTCAAGCGGCTGCTCGCAACAGACGATGAATTCGATAGAGACATTACCGGTGATTCGGTAAGTATCATCATCGCCTACGGTTCTACCGATGATTTTTCAAGGCAGCATGCCTGGAGGCAGTCTCTGCGAATTAATACGAATTGAACAAGGCAATATGGAGGTGGTGTACTATGGACTTTTTTCAATCCGAACTGGCGCCGAGACTGGTATTCATTCTCGGCATCGTTAATATACTGTCGGGAACTATTCTTTTCCTGTCATGCCGCTGTGTACCGGGCATGAAATTTGCTGCAAGATGGATGAAAAACGCTCGATATCTGCGTTTCTATAAGTTGCACTGCTATCTGTGGTGGATTTTCTGGCCTGGTGTTATCATTCATGCCGTTGTCGCTATTATTTTCTTCGGGATGCCTTTTTAGGGTAGCTGCGGAGAAAAGTATCAAAAGGGGGGATTATTGTGGCAGAACAGATAAATGTGATGATTGGCGGAGAAGCCGGGCAGGGGGTGCAGTCGGTCGGATATTTCCTGGCGAAGTCGCTTTCCCGTGGCGGTTTTTCCGTTTTTGCCGACCAGGATTATGAATCGAGGGTGCGGGGCGGGCATAATTTCTACCGGGTGCGGGCTTCCGACGCCGAACTCGGGGCGCCGGATGAAAAGCTCGATATCCTCATCGCTCTGAACGAGGAGAGCATCGGTCTGCACCGGGACGAAGTCAACTCATCCGGCGTGGTAATTTTCGATGGAGAAAAGGTAACGAATCAGGCCGGCAAGCTGAGCTTCGGCATGCCCCTGGCGCAACTGGCCGGAGTGAAAATCATGGAGAATACCGCTGCCCTCGGCGGGGCTTTCGGCCTGATGAAACTCGAAATTTCTTTTCTGGAAACGGCGCTTACCGAACAGTTCGGCGCCGGGGATACAGCCACGAAAAACATCGCTGCTGCCCGCGCTGGTTACGACTACGCTGCAAAGAATTACACAGGGGCTTTCCAGTGCCGGTTAAAGAAACCCCGGAGTATAAAAAAGAGAATGCTGCTCAACGGCAACGAGGCGATAGCCCTGGGAGCGATGGCTGCCGGATGTAAATTCGTCTCGTCGTATCCGATGACTCCCTCGACCACCATCTTCGAATACCTGGCAGGCAAAGCCGACGAATACGGCCTGGCAGTCATGCAGGCGGAAGACGAAATCGCCGCCGTGAACATGGCTATCGGTGCCGGCTACGCCGGAGTCAGGTCGATGACAACGACTTCGGGGAGCGGTTTTTCACTGATGGTGGAAGGGTTAGGCTTAGCCGGTATCACCGAGACGCCGGTGGTAATCGTCGATGCCCAGCGTCCCGGCCCGGCCGTCGGGCTGCCGACGCGGACCGAGCAGGGCGACCTTCAGTTCGTGCTGACGGCTCACCAGGGAGAATTTCCCCGCATCGTCCTCGCCCCGGTCAGTATCGGGGACTGCTTCTGGATGACCATCGAAGCCTTCAACCTGGCGGAAATCTGCCAGACACCGGCCGTTATCCTGACGGATGAACACCTGGCCAGTTCCTACGCGACGGTCGATAAGTTCGACCTTTCGAAGGTGGATATCCAGAGGGGTAACCTGTATTCGGGAAACGCCGTCGGCTACCAGCGGCACAAGCTGACGGAATCAGGAATTTCACCGAGAGCTTTCCCCGGTCTGGGTAAGGCGCTCGTCGTAACCGACGCCGACGAGCATGACGAGGACGGCCACCTGACGGAAGATGCCGGCATCCGAAAGGCGATGGTCGAAAAACGGCTGAAAAAGGTAAAAACAATGAGCAGGACGTCTCTGAAACCGGTTGCATACGGAAAGGAAGAGCCGGGCAACCTGCTTATCGGCTGGGGGAGTTCGTACGGCTCGATGCGGGAGGCGGTCGATACCCTGGCAGAAGAAGGCTTCGATATCGGCATGATTGTTCTTAATCACCTTTACCCGTTCCCGGCGGACGAGGTATCGAAGGCTATGGAACAAGCGGTGAGAACGTACGTTATTGAGGGAAACGCTACCGGCCAGCTTGCCCGGCTGATGCGGACTGAGACGGGGAAAAAGCCGGACGGGCTTGTTCTCAAGTACGACGGGAGGCCGCTGACGCCGGCTTTTATCGTGGATGAACTGATGAAGGGAGGACTGTAGCGATGGTAACACTGGCTGATTATAAAGGACTGGAAAGCGCCTGGTGTCCCGGCTGCGGTAATTTCGGTATTCTCAATGCGGTCAAAAAAGCCCTCGTCGGGCTTGACCTCGAACCTCATCAGGTGCTGATGGTGTCGGGCATCGGGCAGGCCGGAAAACTGCCGCACTATATGAAAGCGAATACCTTCAATTCGCTCCACGGCCGGCCGGTTTCTCCGGCAGTCGCGGCGAAAATCGCTAACCCGGAACTGACGGTTATCGCCGTCAGCGGCGATGGCGACGGCTACGGCGAAGGGGGGAATCATTTTATCCATGCCATGCGGCGTAACCACGATATCACCTACCTGGTGCACAACAACCAGGTGTACGGACTGACGAAAGGGCAGGCTTCGCCGACCAGCGATGAAGGGTTCGTCACCAAGACGACCCTCCACGGGGCTCCGGTACCGGTCAGCCCGCTCGCCCTGGCGATAGTGACGGGAGCCGGATTTGTCGCCCGGGGGTTCGCCGGCGACCCCGAACACCTCGCCGAACTGATTCGGCAGGGAATAAAGCACAAGGGATTTTCCCTTATCGATATTCTCCAGCCCTGCGTGTCCTTCAACCGGAAGAATACCTACGAATGGTACCGGGAGAGAGTGTATAAGGTCGATTCTGGCGATTATGACCCGGAAGACAGAATGGCTGCCCTCGAAAAAGCCCTCGAGTGGGGCGACCGTATTCCGACCGGCGTTATCTACCGGCACGAAAGCCCGGCCTTCGAAGAGCAGTTCCCGGCGCTGGCGGAAAAATCGCTCGTCAGGCAGCCGATTAACCCGAAAAAAATCGCCCCACTGCTGGATGAACTGATGTAAAAAGGGTCTGTTTGCATTTGGTTGGTTAATTATCTGACATCTCAGAAGTGGTTTCGATATCCCCCCTTTTGTAAAGTCGGAGACTCGCGATTTATCGGAGGGGGCCAGGGGGATTTAGTAATCTCTGACTACTTATCTCCATTGGTTGCCAACCAAAACCGGACAGAACCAAAAAAACGGGGGGGAAAAAACTCCCTTACCCCGGCAGGTTCGGCCTCTATTTTTTCTCGCTGCGTATGACGAGCACCGGTTTCCCGGATTTCCGGACGACTTCATCGGCAACACTGCCCATGAAAGCTCTTTTTAAACCGCCTTTTCCGCGGGTGGACATGACGACAAGGTCGATTTTGTTCTTCTGGCTGTATTGCATGATACCGTCCGCCGGGCTGCCGATGACGATTTTGTAGGAAGCGGCCAGGTTCTTTGCTTTCAAATCCCTGACTTTCCGTCTGAGGTACCGGGCGGCCTGCGAAGCGTTCCTTTTATCTTCTTCCTGGGCAATCTGAATGGCGGCTTTGGTGGCGGTGGGACTCTGCACGACCGGTTCGGCGACACTGGCCGGAGTTATCGGAATGGCCGGTTTGATAACCTGAAGCAGGACAACCTCCGCTTCGAACTTACCTGCGATTTCCTGGGCGTATTTCAACGCCTGAGAACCGTACCGGGAACCGTCGAGTGGTACTAAAATTCGCTTAAACATCGTTTATTACCTCTTTCCTGGGTTCCGTTTTCATTTGGTTGTTTGGTTTTCTGACATCTCAGAAGCGGACCCGGTCATCCCCCCTTTTGTAAAGGGGGCCAGGGGGATTTAGTAATCGCTGACCACGTATCTTCATTGTTTGCCAATCAAAACCGAACAGAACCCTTTCCTGTAATTACATGATGGTTTAGTTTAAACCAATACGGAACGAAATTCCAGTTTTTCGGTTTTTTCGCCTGCCAGGTTTTTAAAAACCTTTGACGCCCCTCAGATACTCGTTTACAATAGCGGTGGTAACCGGTAAGGAGGGCATGATGGAACATATCTGGGCGCCGTGGCGTATGACCTATATCGAAAGTAAAAAAAGCGGGGGCTGCGTTCTTTGCGAAAAGCCTGCCCGGCACGATGATGACCGGGATTTCGTCCTGTTCCGGGGCAAAGAAAATTTTGTCATGCTCAACCTGTACCCGTACAACCCCTATCACCTCATGGTCGTGCCGTACCGCCATACCTCCGCGATAGAAGACCTGACCGAATCCGAACGAAACGAGCATTTCGCTATCGTCAGCCGGTGGGTAGCAATTCTCAGGGAAGAGCTTCACCCGGCCGGTTTTAACGTCGGCATCAATATGGGAGCGGTTGCCGGCGCCGGTATCCAGGACCATATCCACACTCATATCATCCCGAGATGGCAGGGAGACACGAATTTCGTCACCGTGGTATCCGATATCCGGGTCGTCCCCGAAGCCCTCGCCGATTCTTACCGCAAGCTTAAGGGGAAGTTTTAGAGCCGGACAGTTCGCCGATATTTTTTACACTCCATCACTATCCGGCCTCCTGACGGTTAACAATCAATGTCTCCCTCTTTTGTAAAGTCGGAGACTCGCGATTTATCGGAGAGGGATTAAGGGAGATTTAGTAATCATCGATAACACGGATACCGTCTCTATCAGGAACCATCATTCAATTGTAAACGTACAAAAAATCGTCATTCAAAATGAAAGGGCACGCCGGAGGGAACTCACGGATGTAGATAGTGAGGTATCGCAACCTCCCGGCGAGGCTGTAATGAGGTGCCCCGCCGCTTTTCAGGTTCAGGTTCCACCAAGCTTTCATAACCGTTTTTCAAGGTTGTAAAAGCCGACTCCCCCGATTTCGGGAACAAATTCCGGATAAGGGGCAGGATGTACGATTATTCGCCCTTTACTGGGTTTCACCGGGCTTTCGATTCCCACGCTACTCCGACGCTGGGTCCCCGAGTAGTCAAAAA
>CAYXEG010000077.1:6817-13943 GCA_964463875.1 uncultured Dehalococcoidales bacterium | reverse complement strand
CGATGTTCGAGAGACCTTCTCACGCATGGGAATGAACGACGAGGAAACCGTCGCCCTCATTGCCGGCGGCCATACCTTCGGTAAAATGCATGGCGCGGGCAGCGCCCAAAACGTCGGCCCCGAACCGGAAGGTGCTCCCATCGAGGAACAGGGGCTCGGCTGGAAAAGTAAATTCGGCAGCGGCAAAGGGGGAGATACCATATCGAGCGGCCTCGAAGGCGCCTGGACGCCGACTCCGATAAAGTGGGACAACAGTTACCTGAAAACGCTTTTCCGCTACGACTGGAACCTGGTGAAAAGCCCGGCCGGCGCTCGTCAATGGGTACCGACCGACCCCGAAGCGGCAACCACCGTTCCTGATGCTCATGACCCGAACAAGCGCCACGCTCCGGTGATGACGACTGCCGACCTGGCGCTGAGGATGGACCCGATTTACGCACCGATTGCGAAACGGTACATGGAGCACCCGGAAGAACTGGCGGACGCCTTCGCCCGGGCGTGGTTCAAACTGACCCATCGCGATATGGGCCCGCGCTCGCGCTATCTCGGCCCCGAAGTACCGGAAGAAGACCTTATCTGGCAGGACCCGGTACCCACGGTTGACCATCCGCTGATAGATGCCGAAGATGCCGCCGCCCTTAAAGCGAAAATTCTCGCCTCCGGTTTGTCTGTTTCCGAACTGGTTTCGACCGCCTGGGCTTCGGCATCCACCTTCCGCGGCTCTGATAAGCGAGGCGGCGCCAACGGGGCGCGGATTCGCCTCGCCCCCCAGAAGGACTGGGACGTCAACCAGCCAGCCCGGCTGCAGAAAGTCCTGCTGACCCTTGAAAAAGTTCAAAAGGAATTCAACTCCGCTCACTCCGGCGGCAAGCAGGTTTCACTGGCGGATATGATTGTGCTCGGCGGCTGCGCCGGAGTCGAAAAAGCGGCGAAAAATGCCGATTGCGATGTCACCGTTCCGTTTACCCCGGGTCGTACCGATGCCTCGCAGGAACAGACCGATACGGTCTCGTTCGGCGTCCTCGAACCGAAAGCGGACGGATTCCGCAACTACCTGCAAAAGAAATTCTCGGTTCCTGCGGAGGAACTGCTGGTCGATAAAGCCCAACTGCTGACCCTGACCGCGCCGGAAATGACGGTCCTGCTCGGCGGCATGCGGGTGCTCGATACGAACTACGGCCAGTCGCCCCATGGTGTCTTCACGAAGCGCAGGGAAATGCTGACCAATGACTTCTTCGTCAACCTGCTCGACATGGGCACGGAATGGAAACCCGTTTCAGGCAGCGATACCGTCTTCGAGGGACATGACCGGGCCACCGGCGAACTCAAATGGACCGGTACCCGAATCGACCTCATCTTCGGTTCGAACTCTCAGCTTCGGGCAATTGCTGAGGTCTACGCTTCCGCAGACGCCGGGGAAAAATTCGTCAATGACTTCGTGGCGGCCTGGAACAAGGTGATGAATCTCGACCGCTTCGATATCTGCTAATTCCGTCAAACCAATCTTCGAACAGGGGGCTGGTGCCATCTGCGTGCCGGCCCCCTGATTGAACAGGAAACAATGTCGGTATGGCTTTAAAATCCGAACAATTGAAAAGGCGGCTCTTTGTCATCGCCGGAACGGTATTCCTTGCCGTCGGGGTAGTCGGAATCATCGTACCGGTTCTGCCGACCACCCCGTTTCTGCTCCTGACCGCTATCTGCTATACCCGCGGCTCGGCGAGGCTGTACGCCGCCTTGCTGAGAAACCGGCTCTGCGGAAGCTACCTCAGGAATTATCTCGAAGGGAAAGGTATGTCCCGGCGGGCGAAAATCCGGACAATCGCCTTTCTCCTGATATCGCTGTTGAGTACCGCCTTGTTTCTTACCGAAAGCCTCACCGTCAGAGTCATACTGGCGGTTGTCCTGGTGGGAGTATCGTTTCATATTCTCACGATTCGCACCCTCCGGAATAAACCGGGAGTACCCGAGACCTGGCGTTGACGGAAAGGCTGGAAGGTTTTACCCCTCCGGCCTTTTGAATTGATATAATGCGCGAGCATGGTCGGGCTGTTAGAATCCCATCTTCCGCTTGAGAGCGGTATCTATCCAGACGTATTTTGCCCATCTGAATTCATCGCAGACCCCCGGGCTATATTCGCCATGGTAATTCTTCAGCCAGGGCCACCAGATGGTGTGAACA
Organism: uncultured Dehalococcoidales bacterium; assembly: GCA_964463875.1. GTDB lineage: Bacteria > Chloroflexota > Dehalococcoidia > Dehalococcoidales > UBA2162 > MGML01. Next base: position 11,761 of record CAYXEG010000077.1, on the reverse strand, counting down.
TAAGGTACCGGTGACTGAATCGCCCAGCACTGTTCGATGACGTAGGGCATCAAATCTTTAAAAATCCTGTCGACTTCCGCCTGGTTACCGATAGCAAAAGCTTCCCACATCATGTCTTTCGCTTCGTTGACCCTGGCGTCATCGACGAAACTGAGGTTCGCCCCGACGGAAGTGCCCCGGATTGCCAGCATTCTGACATAGGTTCCGGAGCTGGGCTGCAGGCCGTAAAGCAAATCAGGGAAGGTCCGGCTTGCCCAGTAGCTGTTGTAGGCGCCGGTTTCGACAGGTTCGATTTCAAGGGTCACACCGATTTGGTCCCACATGGCAGCGACGATTGATAGATAGTCGACTGCCGGGTTGGTGCAGATGATGCTGGTCTTGAAACCGCCGGGGTAACCCGCCTCGGTAAGCAGTTCTTTTGCTCGTGTCGGGTTATAGGTGAAGAGTCCTCGGATAGACTGGGGAGCCTCTTCCAGCGTCAAAAAGGCGTTAGCAAGCTCGGGTTCGGGGGTTATCGGGAACGACGGAATTTCGGCTTTTCCGCGGTACAGATCGTCGATGATAGCATCATAATCGATTGCCATCGTCAGCGCCTGGCGAACTTTCAGGTTGCTGAAAGGACTCTCGGTATTCCGGGTATTACCGGCAATCGATGAGGCGGCAGCCGGAATATGTTGTGCAACAATCAGGTCCGGCGCGTGCTGGGTAATGCTTTCGAGAGTATCGATAGAAACGTTAAAATGAACATCAATCTGTCCGGTACGAATTGCCGATTCCACTGTTGAAGCGTCAGCGATTATCAGGTACTTGACGTTTTCAACGTAGGGTAACTGGTTCCCCTTGCCCGGCCCGACCGGGTCAAGCTGCCAGTAATTCGGATTCCGGGTGAAGGAGACGACCGAGCTTCTGACATAGTCCGTTATCATATACGGCCCGGTACCGACGCTGTTCTGCCACTCGGTGTGGCCGCCGTACTTTTCAATTACTTCCGGCGGGTACAGGGCATTCCAGTCGACGAGGTACGAGGCTGCCCATATCGATTCGCTGGGAGGGAATTTGACACTGACAGTCGAGGAATCGACCAGTTCCACTTCCAGGTTCTGCATCATGACGGGTGCGGAACGGGCGATTTGCGAATTCTCTCCGGTTTTCCATCGGTTAATGTTCCAGACGACATCCTGGGCAGTCAGTTGCCGGCCGTTGACCAGTTTGCTGGCTTCACTGTTCGGATTCTGGCTGAAATGAACGCCCTGGCGAATCTTGAATACCAGGTGTCCGGGTTCGACTATCTCGAAACTTTCCGCGATAGCCCCGGCTTTACTGTCCCAGCGGTAGACATCATTGGTTCTCCAACTGAACTCACCGGTGCCGGCGGGGCCTTTCGCCCAGTCACCTTCGAGCAGGGTGTCATGGGTAATGTGTCCGGCGACATCCCAGTAGGCGGGAGCGGTCAGAGAATCAAAACCCATGATATCGAGGCCGTAGACGACGGACAGAGTACCGCCATATTGCGGTTCATCGGTCGATACCGGTATGTTTTCCTCGATTTCTGGAGTCGTCGTTGTCCCTGTCGTGGTTTCTTTTACTACCACCTTGTCGGTTCCGGTACCGGTGTCTTTTGTGGTGGTATCTGATGTGTCGCTGGTGCAGGAGGCTGCTACCAGGGACAAAACCATCAGGCAACTTACCGCCAGCCATACCAATCTCTTTGCCATAAATGAATACACCTCTATTTTACTATTCAGCAGGGAAACTGCCGTCGATGACAGAAGACCTTGTCTCTTATCCTGAAATTCCACCTCCTTTCGCTGTTTCGCGAAGCTGGATGGATTAGTGAAGGTTTTCCGAAGACACAGACGCAACGTCTCCTGTCGACGCCCCGGATTCCGGTTCCTGAAACAGCTCTGTTCGTTCAACCATCGGGTTAACGGAGAAGATGCAAAATGATGAAGCTAATCAATAAAAAAAGGTATCAGAAACCGAGTTCAGGGTTTCTCATGCCTTTCAATTACCATTCTCACCTCCCGACCAGGAGAGAAGACGGGGAAAAAGTGTATTTTTTCGTTGATTAATGTGAAAATTATAAGACAAATAGTTATGTATTGTCAAATATTTTCACCGTTTCGAAGCTCCGTTTATCAGTCTTCATCAGATAGATTATGCGCCAAAAAGAGAGAAAATGTGAGATTATATATACTTAGAATAATGGTAAACAGCCTTATATTCCGCTCTGTCAAGGACAATCCGTTTGACACCGAATGGTATTCGGAGGCATAATGTTGGTGCCTCAGGTGGTCCGGGTAGTGTAGACAAATCACCGAAGTGGCAGCTGAACAGGTATTGCGAAAGAGAACAAAAGTAACCGCAAGGAAACGGAAGTAATTTAGTAGCAGTTGTTGTTAAGCGGTCGAAGAGTGGTAAGTCGGGATAGCTACAAAGATTGCCTGAGGTTTTTCATTTCCAGCCGCTGACTATTCTGAAGGGTTGTCCTTGCTTAATTTGGCGATTCCGATAAACGGCAGGTTGCGGTATTCCTCATGGTAATCGAGGCCGTAACCGACAACGAACTTGTCGGGAACCTCGAATCCGATATAATCCAGTTTAATGTCCGCCAGCCTTCGTGCCCGCCGGTCGAGGAGGGTGCAGACGCCGAGGCTGGCCGGTTTTCCCAGCAGCAGATGTTTCAATATATATCCGAGCGTAATGCCGGTATCGACGATGCCTTCTACCATCAGCACATCCCGGCCGGTAATATTCAGGTCGATGTCCTTAGTGATACGGACGGCTGAATTGTCTTCTCCCTTATAGTAGGAAATAGCCAGGAAATCGATATCGACCGGGATGCTTATCTGGCGAATCAGGTCGGCCATGAAACAGATGAAGCCCCGCTGGACGCCGACGAGGAGCGGGCGCCGTCCGGCGTAGTCGGCCGATATTTGCTCGGCAATCGCCCTGACCCGGCCGCTGATTTCCGATGATGAATACAGCACCCGCTCGATACCGTGGGCGCGTGTCTGGGCAAGCGGCCCGCAGCCGTATTTCGCCAGCAAACTGTCGTAATCCTTCTTGTACAGCAGGGTAATTTTGATTTCAGGATACAGTTCTTTCAACAGCCGCAGTTTGTGATTTTTCTGGGTAATCAGTTTTTGCCTGATAGTGGTCAGTTCGATGTACATATCCAGCCCCGGCAGGTAGAAATCCGGGGTGAACATCTCCGTTACCGTATCCCCGTCCCACTTAAGGGGAAACGAATGCGGTTCGTACACCCATTCGATGTTGTAGAAATCCAGTATCCGGGCGAACTCCTCTTCGCTGGGATGGGCGAACGTTACCGAACGTACCCGTTTCAGCGCTGATATTTCCGGACCGGGTAACTTCATTCCGCTGTCCGGTTGCCGACCCGAATCACTGCTTAAGATAACGGAAGCGAGATTTGCCATGGTCGTAACGAAAGCGATATCCTGGGCGCTGAAATCCCGGCGTTCCCGGGCATAAATCCGTATCGTGCCGATGGGGCGCTGGCCGGACAGAATCGGTATACCCAGCACGGAAGCGATACCCGCCTTCTCCGCCATTTCCGGGTACTGAACACGAGGGTCGGTCGCGGTATCGGTAATGATAACCGGCTGGCCGCTCATAACTTCCGAGCCGCTTTTCGCAGCGTCGAGAAATCCTTTTTTCCGGTAAAATGGCGGCAGTCCCCGCGTCGAGGTGTGGACCAGCTTGCTGCCGGTAGAGTCGAGGAGCATCAGAGAAACGCCGGTATTCATCGACCGGGCGATGTTCCGGACGATGGCATCGAGCCGATTTTTCAGGGCGGAAGGCGAATTTACGGCGGCGGCTGCCCGCCGGACAGCCTTGTAGTATTCCTGCTCTTTACTCATGCTCCCCTGCGTTTATACCGCTCATTGTAGGCAGGCCGGCCTGCCATGTCAATTTTTTTTTCAATGTTCCGGCGGTTTGTACCTGATTGAATCTGAATCGACATCGGTATATAATGAGAAAAGTACGTATTTTCATACATATCATACTATCATTCAAAAGGGGGGAGCATATGTGCCCTTTTTCTCTCGAAGATAAGGTTCCCAGGTTTTACGGAGCGACGACCATCGGCGAACGCGGGCAGGTGGTTATTCCTGCCGAAGCGAGGAAAGATTACGATTTGACCCCTTCGACCAAGGTGATGGTCTTCGGCGGAAGCGGCAACCATGCCCTGTTCATCATCAAAGCCGAATCGGTATCGGAAATGCTCGCCCAGGCTTCGCAGCTCATCAGCGGCTTCGCCGAACTGCTGGAGCCGCATGTCGATAACAAACCGGAATAGAGGTAATAGTTCCAGTCGATTATAAAAAAGGAGAGTGCCTGCATGAGCTGGCTGACAAAAATTGCCCTGAAAAAAAGATGGCTGACCATTCTGATTGCCTCAATTGTGACGGGAATATCCGTCTGGTCGTTATTTAACCTTCACATGGAGCTGATTCCGGATATCGATTTACCGGTCACCAGCGTCATTACTGTCTATCCCCAGGCGAAACCGGAGGTCATCATGAATGAGGTGACCGGTAAAGTAGAAAGCGCCTTCGATGATTTTAAGGACATCACCTTATTGCAGTCGACGATATCCGAGGGCACCTCGGTAACCTTCGCCATGTTCGGCTACGGCACCAACATGAAAGAGGTAAACCGGCAACTGGAAGAAAACCTGGCAGCTCTCGAATTACCCTCTGCGGTACGGGACCTGCCGCTTTCCGTCCCGCAACTCGGGTCGAATCCGCGCCTCTACGCAATCGATATCAACATGCTGCCGGTGGTGATATTCAGTATGAGCGGCGACCTTTCGACTGAGGAACTCGAACAGGTTGCTCTCGATAAAATCCTGCCGGTGCTTGAGGATATCGACGGCGTCTATGAAGTCTCGGTCGAGGGCGGCAGCAGCCGGCAGGT